>CALAFB010000082.1 GCA_937891135.1 uncultured Elusimicrobium sp. | reverse complement strand
GATTTTACTTCGTACTACATTCACGCTTACTATTGGGAGATAAGTCAAGTAAATAATCTAGTATTTTCAAATACAGGTTCAAGTCCTGGTGGGCGCAGGGATTGACGAGAGCCCATTCTCAGAAGAGAGTGGGCCTCTTTTTGCCCTTTTTACGACGTAAAATCAGTAGCAAGATTAGCAAGGTTAGAAATGCAAAACTATACAGACACTCGGCAGAAAAATGGCAGAAAAACTTTCTGCCATAGTTTAGCCATTCTCAGCGAACCCTGCTACTTTTTGTCTGCCATTTTACATACTTTTTGGCAGAAACCCAAATGTAAATATTCGGTTTTGACACAATAAACTTTTCCTAGTTTGCAAAATCCTTTAAGCGAAACAAATTAACGCAATTTCGTTTCCCTGGATATACAACAATTTTTAACTTCGATGGATATGCAAATTCAACATTGCTCATTTTAAATGTCAAAATTATCAGTTCAAGTAATTCCTGATCTGTAGTACGATAATTTCTGAAGCGGGTAATGCCTGTTCCAAGTACAGGTAAGGCTACAGTTT
This sequence comes from uncultured Elusimicrobium sp., assembly GCA_937891135.1. Classification (GTDB taxonomy): domain Bacteria; phylum Elusimicrobiota; class Elusimicrobia; order Elusimicrobiales; family Elusimicrobiaceae; genus Avelusimicrobium. The sequence continues at coordinate 159,600 of CALAFB010000082.1, read as the reverse complement.
TCCCCGCATAAACTCTATCAATTTCTTTCCAAAAATTGAATAAAAAATCAAGATAATCATTAATTGTAAGATAGGCCTTATTATCACTATCGAAGTGGGTTAGAGCAGTAAGTAAATAATTATTTGGATCTACACAAATAGTACCAAGTTTATACTTAATAAACTTTCCCGTTTTCCTTACTCCTTTTGCAGAAACTTTATTTTTAGCCAAATGAGGATCGTTAGAGATGATAGAATTTAGTTCATTTACTTTATCTTGATAAAATTTCTTTATATATTGCCCATTTAACGAACTGTTCGAAATAATAACATCATCTACTTGTGTATCAAAATATTCATTGAAAGCTATCACCTTCAGGTCAGCATTTTCCTTAAAAATATCACCAAACATAACCTCTACGGTAGAGGAGTTTATTTCCAGTGTAATTTTATTTTGATCTTTTACACGTAACCATATCAAAATATACACAAGGAGATATCCAATACAGATTAGTACTAGGGTTTGACATTTATCGCCTTTGTCTATATCACAAAAATAAAGCAAAAAACTTATCGCTGATGTAGATATCCCAAGAATTTTATAAAACCGATTTCGTATCTCTTTATAGAAAAAAGGAATTTTCATACTGTTTATCCTAATCCGAGCTGTTCGTAAGTTTCAGCAACATAATAATATGGGCCACTTTTTCCTTCCTTTTGGTATTTTTCATGAGAAGATGGCCAATATTTGTAAGCGTGCTGAATAATAGCAAGTTTAAATGGAATATGAATTGCTAATGCTTGGTGAAGCGACGAAGGGCAGACTGTCTTATCTAAATATCTAGAATTATTGAGATAAATCACAATGATTGGTAATTTCCGTTCCAATGCCTGCTCGATTTCCCATGGAATGAATTTACGGTTACTTTTAGTTTTTTCTCCAACAATAATCATGAATAGCTTAGAATTCTCAAATCGTTCTCGTAGTTGATTTTTGATTGATTCAGTTAAACTTGTATCTCTAGCCGTATTTAAATCATGAGCATCGTAAAAATCGAAATCTATTTTGCTATTTTTTTTCCACATTTGTAGTGTTCGATAATACTCCATATCGCTATCACCATCAAAGGCAATATAAGTTTTGTTTTTGTAAACCATAATCATAAACCTCCTTATTTTATAAGTCCCCATTTAAGATAATCAGCTCTTAAGTAATGTTCCTTTCCACTTTGCAAGTGTTCTCCATTTACTGAAAAACGTTTAATGGCATCAAAAATACACTCTTTTTTAAAAGCAATATGTATTGCTTCAATGTCAGAGTTGTCAATGCGTTTAACCAATGCCTCTGGCCATATGTTGGTAAGAGCATCATTAACATCTAAAATGGTGGAATGCTCGGGATATGCAATAATCAGCGGCAATTTATATACGTCAATTGCTTGCTCAATTTCGTAAGATAACGTGCTACCCGTTTTACGTGTATCACTCGTTAAAATTATAAGTACATTTTTAGACATTCGTAACCTTTCCTGAATTGTTCTATGTAAAGTTTCTTTTGAGCTTGAGTCTTGTACAGCGGAAGTTTTATCATGACTATTGATGAAATTAAACTCAATATTTTGGTTTTCCTTCCATGCTTGAAGATCCGAATAATATTTGAGATCAGATTTTGTAGGGTCCTTCTCTCCAAGGCCGTCAAATGCTACATATGTTCCTGTTCTGTTCGACATATAATTCTCCTTTTAGTTTTTAATCTCTTTTAAACAAATCGCGTGTGTAAACCTTGTCTGTTACATCATCTAGGAAACTATCATAGCGGTTGGCGATAATGGCCTTACAACGCGTTTTAAACGCTTGTAGGTCATTTACCACCTCACTCCCAAAGAACGTAGAACCGTTTTCAAGCGTAGGCTCATAAATAATAACGGTTGCTCCTTTGGCTTTTACGCGTTTCATAATGCCTTGGATAGAGGATTGACGGAAGTTATCGCTCCCTGCTTTCATCGTTAAGCGATATACCCCAATAACGGTATTATGTTCTTTAGAACTGTCAAAGGTACTATTTTCATTATAATACCCGGCCTGTTTTAGCACTTGGTCGGCAATAAAGTCTTTACGGGTACTGTTCGAATCCACAATGGCTTTAATGAGGTTTTGAGGCACGTCGGCATAGTTGGCAAGTAACTGTTTGGAATCCTTCGGCAGACAATACCCGCCATAACCAAAAGACGGGTTGTTGTATTGGTTGCCAATGCGCGGGTCCAAACATACCCCTTCAATGATTTGTTGAGTACTTAGGCCTTTGAGTTCCGCATACGTGTCTAATTCATTAAAATAGCTTACCCGCAGGGCCAAATACGTATTGGCAAACAGTTTGACGGCCTCTGCCTCGGTGTAACCCATAAATAGGGTGGGTACGTCTTGTTTAACGGCTCCCTGTTGTAAAAGTTGGGCAAAGGTGTGGGCTTTTTGCGTTAAATCTTTATCTTGTAAATCACTTCCAACTACGATACGGGAAGGGTATAAGTTATCATAGAGCGCATGCCCTTCGCGCAAGAACTCCGGGCTAAATAAGATGTTTTTAATGCCCATTTTCTCGCGGATTTGACGCGTATAACCCACGGGAATTGTGGACTTAATGACCATAGTGGCCTTAGGGTTATACTTTTTTACTAACTCAATAACGGCCTCTACCGCAGAGGTGTTAAAATAGTTTTGTTGCGGGTCATAGTTCGTGGGCGTGGCGATAATCACAAGTTCCGCGCCTTCATAAGCGGATTTAGCATCCGTGGTAGCGGTTAAGTTTAGCGGCTTATGGGCCAAAAAGTCCTCTATTTCTTTGTCGGCTATGGTGGATTTATGGTTGTTAATCAAATCCACTTTTTCCGGCACAATATCTACGGCTACTACTTCATTATGTTGCGCCAACAGGGTGGCGAGTGAAAGTCCTACATATCCGGTTCCGGCTACGGCTATCTTCATTTTATTTCTCCTTACAATAAAAATCTTTGTACCACTGGGCAAACTTACGTAACCCTTCCCGTAAAGAGGTCTTGGGTTTAAATCCAAAATCACGCTCTAGGGTGGAGGTATCGGCATACGTTACAGGAACGTCTCCGGCTTGCATGGGTACTAGTTCTTTATGGGCCTCAAAATCATAATCTTGTGGTAGTACCCCCGCGCGGATGAGTTCTTCTTGTAAAATTTGCACAAAATCTAACAGGTTTTCCGGTGAGTTATTGCCAATGTTGTACAGGGCATACGGTGGGATAGGCAAGCCGTCTTCGCCTTTTTGGCGTTTGGGGGCCCCTTGCATCACACGGATAATACCTTCCACAATATCATCAATGTAGGTAAAATCGCGCTTGCAGTGGCCAAAGTTAAAAATTTTAATCTTTTCCCCCGCGCGTAATTTGTTGGTAAAACCAAAATACGCCATATCCGGCCGCCCCGCCGGGCCATAGACCGTAAAGAAGCGCAGACCCGTAGAGGGAATATTGTAGAGTTTGGAATAGGCGTGGGCCAAAAGCTCATTGGACTTTTTTGTAGCCGCGTAGAGTGATACTGGATTATCTACTTTGTCTTCCACCGAATAGGGCACTTTTTTATTGGACCCATATACGGATGAGGACGAGGCATAGACCAGGTGTTCCACGCCAGACTTGCCGTTATCGTACGAGTGGCGGCACGCTTCCAAAATGTTATAAAACCCAATGAGGTTGGCCTCAATATATGCATCCGGGTTGGTGATAGAATAGCGCACCCCTGCTTGCGCCGCAAGATTTACTACTATTTGCGGAGTATATTTGACAAAAATCTCTGTGATGAGGGACTTATCGGCTAAATTACCCTTAATAAACGTGAAATTTGGTAGTTTGGATAACTGCGCCAGGCGATATTCTTTAAGTGTCACATCATAATAATCGTTTACGCTATCTAGGCCAATCACGCGTGCAGAAGGGTTTTCGGCACATACACGTCTAACAAGGGCCGAACCAATAAACCCGGCAGAGCCGGTGATAAGAATTGGTAACCTGCTAAATGTAATCATGATACTAACTCCTTAGAAATTTTCTGCGAAGCATTTGGTTCATTTCGTTTTACAGAATGAAATAATTGAATTTGTTTAAAATATGATATTAATATGTGGCGTTTGTGATAACAAAACCATAAAAATAGCACTACACACAATAATCTTAATTCTACAGAGCGATATGTACATAAAATTCCAAAAGAAAGTAGAATGAAGATTATGGTAATGCAACATATAATATGTGTGTTATACGGGCGTACATGTTGACAATACTTATCACAAATTTTATTCATAAACAAATAGTGAAAAGTAACATATAAAACGTAACATAGCAGGGTAGTATAACCCGCCACAATATAGCCAAATATAGGGATTAGCCAATAATTTAGTACGATATTGGCAACTGCCCCAATGATACTTGCCGTCATAATATACACTGTTTTTTCATAATAAAATGCAAATTTTGCAAAAGCATCATAAGCATACATAAAATAGACACTCATAGCCACGGGTGGAATTGTCCAAATAGCTTGATAGTAAGGTTTGGGAGCAAAAATGGCAATAATTTCCGGGGCGCATAGCATTAAAAGCAAATTAACCCCAGCAATAAATACCAAGGTAAAATAAATTACTGGGGCTAGACGTTCAATACGATTGGCCTTGATTTGTTGGTAAATCCATGGATTTATAGTTTGGCTAAGAGCCGCGTTAAATAAGGTCATAATAAGTGCTACGGAATAAGCTAAACTGTAAATACCGGCTTGGGTGTCCCCCACCATTTGCCCAATCATTATACGGTCCGAGCTGCTAAGCACCACTTGGGAAAGATAATGGGGCACTAACGGAATATTAAATAATAGGGCATATTTACAAAAAGACCATGAAATTTTATAGTTTCCCGAGTGCATTTGTTTAAAAAACATCCAAGAGAAACACGCGGTATCTACCACTACTAAACCTAGAATACGCGCGGTTACTTTATCACTAGAAGCAAGGACAAATAAAATACCTATCAAGGGCTGTAAAAAAGAGGCTATTAACGTGATACTTACTAGAGTACGGTATTTATAATCTACCCGTTGTTCGCTGGCCCAAAAATTAAAAACGGCAGATACCCAAATAAGCACAAACATACAAGCCATTTGTAAGGTCGTTAAAGAGAAAAGTTGATTCCAAAACGAATATCCCATGGCGTACACCACGGACCAAACTATTACCATGACGAGCGTAAGCCCCTGCATAGAAGAAGAAAAGAGGGCCCGTTTTTGGTCAAATTTGACTAGCCCTTGCATATATACGCCGTAGTATAAGCAGAGAGAGATAAAAATAGTAGCAATCCCCATCCAAGACATAAATACACTAAATTGCCCGTACTCAGCTGGGGTAAGCAACCGGGTAAAAATAGGGGTGGATATCATCCCAATGGCTTTTTGCAAGAAGGCACATATAAAAAACCAAAAGGAAGCCCTAACTTGTACGGGTAATTTATTGTATTTTGCTAAACAGTCCTGCAAGTATAAGCGTACATTACTGGAGGGGTTCATATTCGTTTAAAAACTGCTCCAAACAATATAATTGCCATTTTTGATTACCTGTAAATTGGGACATATCCAAGTTGGGCTTAAATTCAGGACGGGCAGGACCTTGCCAATTTTTGAAATACTCATCAACCGGGCGTGGCATGGGCACCTTGTTTGGAATAGGAATATCTGGATATTTCATATGGAATAATTCACGAATAAGGAACTTTGGTTCTCCGTTACGTACCCGCTTTAAATCCAAGGGCTCTGCCATTTTGAGCCGAGCATAAGGATCCAAATATCCTATTTTTGCTGTTGAAAAAGCATTCAAATATGAAGAGGAACTTTCAATTGAAAATACTTCATCCATAAAACGTAGGAAATCAATTTTATCCTCTCCAATGCGATAACGTTCGTAAAGATAAGACATGTCTACCGGTTGGGTTAGAACTTTTTGTGGTTGAGTAAAAGTATATCTATTAGAAAATTCTTCTAGCGTCCAATTCTTAGCCAATAATTTATCCATACCACCAAAAATAAGATCGCTAGATTCCCCTATAACCAATAATTCTATACTGTCTGCTTTTGCTTGTAGAGCAGCCTGTAACAACTGTGGTTCAATAGAATGAACGGGGGCAGCCTTGTGTTCCATTACTGGTCTAAGAAATCTTGTAACAGTATCCCAAGTAATGTCTACATAATGTAGGTTTAGGGAATAGTAAGAAGCATAATACTCTGCCCGTTTTAGCTCTTGTTCTTGAAATGTTCCGTTTAAGAAGCGAAATGTATAGGCATCTTTACCTGGCATATAAGAAGCCAAAATAGCAGAGTCCATTCCGCCAGAAAGCAAAATTCCTATTTTTTTATGTGCAATAGAATTAAACTGCTTTTGGATGGCTTGGTCTATCTCTTGAGAAGTTTTTACCAGGATTTTTTTATCTTCTGCAATAGGTTGTATATTTTGATGATGTAACCCTGGGAAAAAATCCATTTCATTTTTTTCAATGTATCTAAACGCCAAATACGAGCTCATGCAAAAATTTTTATCTACAGTCATGGTTATTTTCTCTCTTTTGTTTGAATATGGATCTTGGGCTCATTAGTCCAACCGCGCACTTCTTTTAATGCTTGGGTAATTTTGGTAGAAGATACTCCTTTGGTGTATGGGAAATACACAATTTTAATGCCTTCTTTAGCAAAATCTTCTTCATATTTTTTCCATTTTTCGGTGCCGTACCAGTCATCCCCAACAAACAATACAGTAGCACCGAGTTCTTTACAAGCTTTTAATTTATCCATACTATACTGCGGAACAGCCGCATCTACGTACTTGATACTGCGGACAATTTCTATCCGGTCCTCAAAGGGGATCATAGCCTGTTTGCCTTTGTATGCAACGAGCTCATCCACAGTAACACCTACGACCAGTTTGTCGCATATGCCTTTGGCATTCTTAAGTAAATTTAAATGGCCGATATGAAATAAGTCATATACACCTGTGGTATAACCAATAATCATTTTGTATTTCTCCTTTGGTAATAAGAATAAGGTCTTTCCAAATCTATAATGGCTGTTTGGTGTCCAGGATTACGTTTTTCTACTGGGGGTAATTTCATATAGTCACCAAAATCCATTTTTAAGTAATTATCGTAACCAATAGGAATTGCAATAGTAGTATTTTCAAAAGGAACTTCAATAGAGCTAGCAAAATCTTTATAATAAAACACTTGTTTATAATTAGTATGATGCCACGGAAGGAATGGTTGTTTCCTCCAACCGAATAAAATTTTATTTGAATTATTAAATTTCAATTTCCCCATTGTGATTTCTATTCGATGTACAAAATAATCAAATGGCTTAGAAGTAAGACGTTCCAATAGCGTAGTACACCAAATCAACTTTTCCGACCATGAAATTGCTTGTCTCCAAGAATAACGAAACAGTTTATTTTGATGTATGAATATATTGGCTAGAAAAGCATAATATTTTTGCTGCCAAGATTTGTTCGGGAGACCATACAATGGCATGATATCTAAAAAAACTCCGACATATGCGTCCGGATAACATGCTCGCGATAACTCTATAAACGTAGTTTGTGTATTATGAAGCTTTATAAATGCCTGTTCCCAATGTTGACTGCATTGGGGAAGTAATAATGCATAATGGGAAGGAAGTTCCTTACAGGCAATTTCTATAAATGCTTTATAATCTTCATAGGGCATAGCCACATCCATATCATCATCCCATGGAATAAATCCTTTGTGACGTACAGCACCCAGACAAGTTCCGCCTATAGCAAAGTATGTCAAATTATGACGTTTACAAATATCTCTGAACACAGAAAACAAATTTAAAATTTGTTGTTGAATATCTTTGGTAGATATAGATTTATTCATAGTTTCTCCTCAAAATCAACTATTTTAGATACTCCGCTTGTATAAATTTACCTACTTCTGTGACATCAAATCCTGCTTGACGGATAACTTCTGATTCATCTTTACGAACAAAATTTTTTGTCATTTCTAAAATAACATTTCCCCATTCATTTGCAGATTGGCTAAGAGAAAGGAATGTGGTATTGCAAATGGCTGTTTCTTTTGCGATTGTATCGGCCAAAAAACACGGAAGGCCCGAACCTTGCGCCTCTACTGCCACACAAGGGAGCCCCTCATACAAAGATGGTAAAAGAAAAACATCAAAAACCTGATAAAAATCTTGAACATTTGTACAAACTCCCATAAACGATACAGCATGTGTAAGACCTAATTGTGAGACTTTTTGTTTAATGAGGTGTTCTAACTCACCGGTACCTAATAAAACAAGATGGGCTTGTGGATTTTGTTTGCGAATTTCTGCAAAAATGTCAATTAAAAAAGAGTGGTTTTTTGGCGTAGTAAAACGAGCTATATTGCCCACCACAAATTTATTTTCCAACCCTAATTCAGCTCGTTTCTTCTTACGAACAGCCGGGTTATAGGCAAATTGCTGCAAATTAATGCCATTGTGAATAATTTCAAAAAACATATATTTGCCATAAAGAAAATTCCCAGCTTCCTCGGAAACAGCCAACCGCTTCGTACTGAATAAGTAAATAAATAATCGGTACAATGGTAATAATAATTTAATTCTAAAAGAATAAGATTGTGCCCCTTGGGCATAATGCGAAATTGTATAACGCTTTTTAATACCTGCCACAGCTGCCGTAAAACAATCTATTCCTGAAGACCAATGAGAATGAGTTTGGAAAGCCAAATAAGGGCCATGTTGTTTAAGTGTTTTATATAAGTTATATTGAAATTTCAGTTGTCCCCAAATACCTGATTTATGAGACACAATCAAAATCTGACCACCCTTTAATTTAATTTCATTTACTAAAGGAGTTGTATATTCTCTGTTTACACAAAAATCAAATTGTAACACAGAACGATCAATGTTGCGATACCAATTCATAAATACAGTTTCTGTGCCCGCCATATTAAGAGTATGTGCTAATTGAAATACGCGTTTCATTTTATGCCCCTTGGGAAAGTATATAAGTTGCGATTTGGTCATAAATCTGCTCCCCATCAATAAATCCTGTATATCATCTCTTATGAACGTGCCCTAATAAAAGAATCCTTTTTATACATCCTTTCAAAGCATAAAATATACACATAGGACACGAGATATCCTGCCTATGTTGTTTATAAAAACGGAAAGCATTCATCAGCTGTCCCTGATAGAAATAACAATATAACATGATAGAGTATATTTTCTTTTTTGCTTTTGGATATTTTTCTAGATCGGCTGCATATTTTACTAATAACTTTTGACGACTAATAATTGTTTGCGAAGCATCATTAGAAATTGCATCATCTGATATATAGTAATTAAGTGTCGACTTATCAAAATAAGCTACCTTATTATTTTTGGCAATACGTAACCAGAGGTCATAATCCTCCGCAGAGTAAAAAGATTCATCAAATCCACCAACAACATCAAGGCTGCTCTTGCGAAGTATTGGAACAGATGCACCCCCGATAAAGTTCTGATGCAGAAGCAGTTCGGGGAAAATATCGCCCTGGTACGGCATTATAGGTTTCTTCTCTTTTAGGTGATGAGGGGAAATAATATTATATGCAGAGTACACTAATCCTACTTCGGGAGTAAATAACGTAAGCATGTCAGTTAATTTATTTGGCAACCACTCGTCATCATCATCTAAAAACGCAATAAAACTTCCTTTAGCCATACTAATGCCCAAGTTGCGCGAGCCAGCGGGGCCTTTTTTCTCCGAATTAATAATATATTGCAACCGGGGATCATACTGTTGTGTCAATGTCACTATATCAGTATGCTGTTCGTAATCTGGTGCGTCATCTATCACAAATAATTCAAAGTGTTGATAAGTTTGTGCATAAACACTATCAATTGCCCTTTTTAAAATACGCGGATGGCGTTTATGGGTAATAATGACTGTAGATACTAATTCAGGCATGTTGCTATTTCTCCAGGATCTGTATCGGTTTTCGGATTTCTTTGCGCTCTTGGATTACAAGTGTATTAGCGGGATATTCCCCTTTAATAACTGCTCCAGCTCCAAACACACAATTATCCCCAATTTTAGTATTACGCAATATAATACAGTTGGCCCCAAACCAAACCCCTTTGCCTATCTCAATACCCCCTTTTACAAGGTGATTTTTTCTATCTATATTGATACGTTTATAATCATGATCGTGGTCAAATACTTTGCATCCCGGACCGAAAATGCAATAATCCCCTATGGCAATATTTTCATGACATATTATCGTGCAATCTTTGTTAAAATTGACATAATCCCCAATCACGCATTTTCCACCATTGCGAACACCTATTTCCAAGCGTGCTAGAGAGGATAGATGCTTCCCAATGATTAGTTTCCCTTTTTTTTGAATAGAGATTTGCGTGCTAATGGAACAAGAATTAAGAAAAGCACATTTATAACGTGAACCGTAGCATATTTTAAGAATAAGATTCCGTACTAACGTGCTTGCCACTCTAAATAATGTTTTTATTGTCATTAATATCCCCTACTCCTGTTTGTTCTTAATAATGTTGTAAAACACCAATATGCAACATATACAATTCCACCTATAAAGAAAACTGAACGAAAGAGTACATAAGGAGTATAAACATACCACCTAACAACAAACACTAGAATTAATAATTTATAATAAAGGCCTATCCCTCTATTTTTCTTAAATAATTTTCGGATAATAAACCCCAAAACAAGCCCGGCTATAATACCGCCTATTCCGCCAAACCATGCTGTAAAATAACTCGGAAATAATGCCCCGCCGCGATTAAAGAAATTATTAGAGTCATATACATTGGCAAAAACAGCAAGATTACCGAACTCATTTTTTATGCCTATGATTGAACTGAGAAACCCAACAATCATTTCTACAGGATGCTTGTAATCCAAGCCGGCAGCCACAACAGTAATGCTTGAATAATATGCCCAAGATGCTGTATCCGAGTAGATCCCCCTGGTTATCAATTGATTGATAAGAGCAGAAAAAGAAAAGTCATAAGTTGTTCTAATAATAGCGATAATATTAAAGAAAATAATCCCTATAATCCCTATTAAGCATAATGACGTAACATTAATTTTGCGTTTGTACCGGCTAATAAGTAAAAAAATCATATACATAGAGGCACTGGATCTATCACCTATGCAGAAGAATACCAACATAAAAACGCAAGCATACAACAATAATATTTTTTTGAATATATAAGAGTTTTTAGAAGTAAACCAAGCCAAAACATAAATTATAATTGAATACTCATAAATTGGATTTGAAACCGAACTGTATCCTTCTGTATGTGTAGATAATTCAAAAATAATACCATACAATAATATTCCGATAAGGCCAATTAAACATCCGAACCTAACTAATAAATTATTTACACGTGCTTCATATATATCATTTATTTCAGTTTGTTTATTGCACACGTTCCCATTGAGAAAAAGATTTAACGTTGCAGTAAATGATAATAGTGATTTTGCCATTATAAGATTGTAAAAAGAGGCTCTCATCTTGATTGACTGCCAAACAGAAATATGTTCTCCCATCAAAATGAAATCATTTACAGATATTGAAAAATTAACTAAAAAAATGATGACTAATAAATATGCCAAAAATCTGTTTTCTTGACACTTATATAACATATGAAAACTAAGTGGTATTAATAGAAATCCAAACCACGGAAGATACCCTGTTTCGTTTGGTAGAAATAACATCGATATTGCTGATATTAAAAAGAAAATATCTAATATAAAATTCATGCAAGGTATTTTAATTTTCATAGTTTTTTATTTTCTCTTGTTGCTCACATGAATTCAAAAGTTTTTGATAAAACTCTTTTCGTTTTTTGCTTAAAATACTGCTTTTATACTGCTTAGCAACCTCTAAATTGCGATTACTTTGTGCCGCCATTAGCTCGGGGTGCGTGATCAACCGAATAATTGAATCTGCATATCCTTGTACGTCATTATAATCCACTAAACACTCCGGAGGCAAAATCTCCGGTATACCACATACTGGGGAAGAAATGACAGGTATCCCTTCCGCCATGGCTTCCAAAATCACCCGCGGCAACCCCTCGGCACGGGTTGGAAAAACAAATAAATCGGATGCGCGTATTTTTTCACGCACTTCTGCTCCGCTTGCCATACGGCCCAAAAATTGTACGTGTGCCTGTATTCCTAAATCTTGTGCGATTCGTTCAAATTCAGGCCGTAGCGGGCCGTCTCCCACGAACCATACATCCACATCGTATCCGGCATCTAAGACCTTTTTAACGGCCTGCATCAGCACAATATGGCCTTTGCCGTATCCCGTAAACGCATTGGCTACGTGAGAAATAATAAATTTTTCTTTAGGAGTATATACCTTGGGGGTGGCGAAGGCATTATCCGGCAATTCTACCGAGGAATAAGAACCCGTAAAGTACGAGGTTGTGCCGGATAAAAGAGCCTGACAAGGATATCTTTTTTGCAAATAATATTGAGTAACATAGGATACCCCGAAAGCGTTACGACACATTTTCTTTAAATCGTGTGTCCATTTATAGCGAACTATCGGGCGTATAAGGCCGCCGCTAGTTCCTTTGGCAAAATATTCCCAGGGGTCTACCACTACTTCTAACGCATAGGGTTTGCCTGTTTTGGCAAATATCGGTAATGCGGTATTGGCTACCACACCGGGTACACGGAAAATAGCACAATCACAGCGCCGCACATATTGTTTAATAAGCCGTCTGTTGATCCAATAATTTTTGGCAAATTGTTTTACGCCCCTTGACGGCGGGATAGGCAAAAAATGGACGTTGGGACCGCCGGCCAGTTTACAATGGGCCGGAGCCGTATCTACTTGTTCTGCGCGTATAATGGCATAGACACTATCAAAAACAGACAAATAACGGGCATAAAAAGAATAATCAAAAACAGACTCCACATAGACATTTTGTTGCTTGTCTATGTAATAATGACCGTCTGCCACAACGAGTAATTTGATTTTCTCCTTTATTTGCGCCATACCATTTTATTTATAATACCCGTATAACTTTGGATAATTTTAATCACTTTCGCGCTGACATTGGGGTCTGTATAGGCCGGGACGTCTATACTGTCATCTCCGTTTTGGTGCATGGACACAGCCAAATTTACCGCTTGTAATACTTGTTTTCCGGTAATACTGCCGATGGTAAAAACACCCTTATCCATGGCCTCGGGCCGTTCGGTAGAGGTGCGTATGGATACCGCCGGGAACTTAAAGAAAGCCGCTTCTTCAGGCAATGTACCGCTATCGGATACCACACAGAAAGCATTTTGTTGTAATTTGTTATAGTCAAAAAATCCAAGTGGCTTATGTTGAATCACGCGCTTATCAAATTGGAATTTACGTACCTCAATGTATTTTTTACTGCGCGCATGGCAAGAATACAAAATGGGCATATCATACGTTTGTGCCATGGTATTTACGGCCATCATTAAAGACATAAAATTGGCTTCAATATCTATATTTTCTTCCCGATGCGCCGAAAGCAAAATATATTTTTGCGGTTTCAGCCCGAGGGTATCTAAAATATTGCTTTGTGCGATTTGTTTGTCATAAGCACTTAATACTTCGGCCATTGGCGAACCGACCACATAGGTATATTCCGGTTTTACACCCGTTTCTAGAATATATCGGCGGGCGTGCTCGGAATAACAAAGGTTTACATCACTGGTAACATCTACAATACGGCGGATGACTTCTTCGGGTAAATTCTCATCTTTACAGCGGTTCCCGGCTTCCATATGAAATACCGGAATTTTCAGCCGCTTGGCAGACAGTACGCACAAACACGAGTTGGTATCGCCCAACACAATTAACCCGTCGGGTTTGACTTTGGCCATTAACTCATAGGATTTGGATACTACATTGCCCATGGTTTGGCCGATATTCTCGCCAACGACACCTAAATAATAATCGGGTTCGCGCAGTCCTAAGTTTTCAAAAAATACTTTGTTTAATTCGTAGTCATAGTTTTGACCGCTATGTACTAAAATATGGTCAAAGTATTCGTCTGCTTTTTTGATAATGGCAGACATTTTGATAATTTCAGGACGTGTACCGACTATTGTCATCAACCGTAATTTTTGCATACGTTCTCCTATAGTTCGTAATGCGGATATAAGTTTTTATGTGCACGCATCCAATCAGCAAGTTCCACTATCATCTGCTCATAGCCCGGTATTGGATAGGCAAAATCAAATTTAGTGCGTTTTAGAGACTTATTAGCGGCCATTTTATCTACGGGAGCAATAGACACTTTGCCATTACGCATATGTTTGTTAAATAGACCAAGCAAATCGTATTTGGAAATGTAGTGATCCGGTACGATATTATATAGACCATGTGCTTTTGTCTTGGCTCCTTCTTCAATAACTTTTGCCAGTTGTAAAGTGGTAAGCCCTGTCCACAAAGCCCCTGTGAAGCCATTTAACGGCCCTTCCTGTTGCATAAACCAGTTCAGCAATCCAATCCCGCTTGCCTTGATATCTGGTCCGATAATGGACTGACGCAAGGTTAAATTTTTATCATCTTCCAATTCGCCAAGGGCTTTTGAGCGGTCATAAAAGGTTGTACCGTCTCTTAAATCATCTTCAGTATATTGACCACGTTTACCGGAAAACACACAATCAGTACTGATATGAATGATTCGTGTGTCCGTATTTTTTGTTAGTTGAGCCAAATAATGCGGAAAAAAACTATTGAGATATACCGCTTGTGCTTTATTATTTTCGGCAAATTGATTGAGTAGCCCAATACAGTTTACGATGGCATCAAAAGAATCCGTTTCAACAGCCGATTTGATAACTTTGGGGTCTAACGCATCCCCAACAATAGTCTTAACTAAACTAGATTTGGAACGTGCAAAACCGACCACTTCGTGTCCCTGCTCCTGCAGATACACACTTACTAAATGCCCTGCCATTCCGTTACAGCCAAATACTAAAAATTTCATACTAATTCCTTTTCTTTATTGCCTTCTAATAACTCCTGTACATAAGAGGTTGTTAGGAGCTTTTTGACAGTTCCCTCCACATCCAAACGTTGGGTGTTGTGGCTTGTATATGCTTCTTCCGCCATGGTTTGTACTTTCCCTTCTATGAAGTATTTATCGTAATTTAAGTCGCGGTTATCAGCGGCCACGCGGAAATACTGTCCCATATCTTCGCTACGCAAACGTTCCTCACGAGTCATAAGCGTTTCATAGAGCTTTTCTCCATGACGTGTACCGATTACTTTTACTTCCGTTTTACCAAAGAGAATTTGCACAGCTTGTGCCAAATCCCCAATGGTAGAAGCATCGGCCTTTTGGATGAATAAATCGCCAGGATTAGCATGTTCAAAAGCGAATTTAACGAGATTTACTGCCTCGTCCAAGTTCATCATAAAACGTGTCATTTCTGGATTGGTAACAGTAATGGGGGCCTTCGCTTTAATCTGGTCAATAAACAGCGGAATCACAGAACCACGCGAACACATAACGTTACCGTAACGCGTGCAACAAATAACCGTCCCACCACGCTCGGCAGCTACGCGGGCATTGGCGTAAATAACGTGTTCCATCATAGCTTTGGAAATACCCATGGCGTTAATGGGGTATGCGGCTTTATCAGTGGATAAACAAACTACCCGTTTTACGCCCGCATTGATAGCGGCATGCAGCACATTATCGGTTCCGATTATGTTTGTCTTGACGGCTTGCATCGGGAAGAATTCACAGGAAGGGACTTGCTTTAAGGCCGCCGCATGGAAGATATAGTCTACTCCGGGCATAGCGTCGGCCACGCTTTGGGGATCGCGCACATCTCCCACAAAAAATTTCACTCTTTTGGCAATTTCGGGATATTTAATTTGTAATTCATGGCGCATATCGTCTTGCTTTTTTTCATCGCGTGAAAAAATGCGAATTTGCCCAATATCTGTATGAAGAAAATGCTTGAGTACGGTATTACCAAAACTGCCTGTACCGCCCGTAATCATTAAAGTTGCGCCACTAAATGGTGACTTCATTATTTACTACCTCCCTTACTTTGCACTAATTCTTGTAATTTATCTTCTATAGCATCTACAACCATGCGTTTTGTAAAGTGCTCTTTAAAATAAGCCCGTGCTTTACTAGAACATTCTTTGTAATTGCCATAATTTAAAATAAAATCTTTCATATGCGACGAAAAACCTTCCAAATCTCCCGCTGAAACGCAAACTCCTGAACCGGATTCATTAATTACATCTGCTCCATAGCCGTCTAATGCGCCCAAAATTGGAATCCCGGCAGACATATATCCTTGCACCTTCGAAGGAATTGTTTTGCTGATAATACTTCCGGCCTTGAGGGTTACCAAACAAACATCCGCTAGTTTGTAATACTCCGGCATTTTCTCTACGGGTTTTCTTCCGTGGAACGCTACTAATTTTTCCAGGCCTTTTTGTTTTACTATTTGCTTTGCCTTCTCAAGGAAAATGCCGTCTCCCACAAAATGCACTGCAAAATTAGGCAATTCTTTATTCTTTTCAGTGGCATTTAGAATAAGTTCCACATCTTGTGCATTTCCAATGTTGCCCAAGAACACAAAATCAATAATTCCGTTATCTTGCGAAAAATCCATGCCCAAATATTCAGAAGAGGCCATATGCGGAATATAGAGCATTCGCTCTCTCGGAATGCTATTAACTCTTTCGAAATATTCGAAAAAACTCTTGGATTGTACGGAAATAGCATCTGCTCGATGATACAACCAACGACTGATCCAATGAATCGGCTTAAATACGAACCATTTATCTCCGGGGGGCATCATTTTCATAGATTCCGGCCACAAATCACAACAGTACACAAACAGAGGAATATGTTGTTTTTGAGCGGTAATAACAGCCGGAAACATCATCAGAATGGGAGAGAGTTGATAGGAAAATACGATGTCATACTTCTTGCGATTCCAAAGAGCCCACCAAGAGGCGGACAGCATGTAGCTAAAATAGTTCAAAATACGCCATAAAACGCCCTTTCTGCGGCCTATTTCAAAAGTACGGTACACTTGCACCCCATTGATTTTTTCATCACTATGCTTGCCATGCTTGTATTCTTCCGGTACAAAACCCGTTTCATAATTAGGCAAACCAGTCAAAACAGTTACCTCATGCCCATCTTGTACCAGTTGTTCGCAAATATCCTGATTTTGAAACCGCTCGGGATAATAATGTTGGCAAACCATTAAAATCTTCATAAAGCACTCCTCACTGTTCCGTCCGGTATAATCTCATCATCTGCTACCTTCGCATTGACGCTGATTGATACCGTACTCCCTATCCAAGCCCTCTTTCCTACATGGGCATACGTTCGTACTGCCGAATTAGAATAAATTAGCGTATTATCATCCACAAAACTATCGTGGTGAATTTCTACTCCAGGACTTAATAAAACACCATTCCCAA
Organism: uncultured Elusimicrobium sp.; assembly: GCA_937891135.1. GTDB lineage: Bacteria > Elusimicrobiota > Elusimicrobia > Elusimicrobiales > Elusimicrobiaceae > Avelusimicrobium. The sequence goes on along the minus strand of CALAFB010000082.1, from coordinate 142,057 downwards.
CGTGTGCAGAGTTTTGGATGACAACATTATTTAAAAATACACATCCGTTCCCGACAGAGGCAAAAGGACTAATATATGCGCTTGGGGCGATAATATTTGGGAATTTAAAATCTATTTCTTTGGCTTTTTGATAGATGCTTTCACGTAGTTTAGTATTTCCTATGGTAACGACTAGTTTTTTATAAGTTCCAAACAAACTAGCCAAATCGCTGATTTTTCCAACTAAAGGTATTCCACAAACTTCTTTTTTATCGGGGTAACAATCATCCACAAAAAAGCAGTCGTACTCTTTAACGGCCTGCTCCATCGCAACCCGTCCAAAACCACCTGCCCCAATTAAAAGTAATTTTCCTCTCATATGCTTCTCTGTTTAAGCCTGTGCGTCGTAGAGATGAAACACTCTACGGAACCAGTTCGGTAAAATCAAGTATTTAATAAAAGCGGTGCATACCAAACGGTAGTAGGTAAAACTCCCAATCATCCCCATTTGGCGCATGGTGCTAAAAAGTTCTCTTTTCATTTGAAAGTGCGGTAAAGCAAGTACCATTTGTTCATACGCATCGATAGAATGGATGTTAGCAATCACGCTTGTCAGGTTAGCTGTCTTATATCCTTTTCCTATTACACGCACCCATAGATATTCATCTTCTAAATTTGGAAAATCTTTATAATTGCCTGCATCTAAAATGGCCTGTTTCTTGAACATAACAGTCCGATAGATAAAAGGAGAATGATTTTGTAAGCAGGTTTTGATTTCCTTTTCAGATTCAGGAACTTCGCAGATAGCTGTTGGTAAAAGCTCATTTTTACTATCCATCTCCTGGGCATATCCACCCAATACAGCCGTTTCGGGATGCTCATTAAAGTATGCTAGTTGCCGTTCAAAACGATTCGGCAGAGAAATACTATCCGCCCCTTGTATGGCAATTAGGTCATATTGACACTGTTTGATAGCAAAAGCAAGTGCGACCGCCCTCAACATGGGAACGGGATGTGACAATACTCGGATAGCATCATTTTTTGAAGCTTCGTCTATGACAGCTTGTATATCCTTACTAACAGGGCCATCTACCATAACAATAACTTCGGTGGGTTTAACGGTATTGGAAAAAACGCTATCCAATGCTTGCTTGACCCAAGCCGGAAAATCTTTTTGCCAAACATAAAGTACAACGGAAAATTTTTGTGTCATTTGGATATCTCCTGTTTGTGTAATTGGCCTGTACCGCCTTCTACAACACCTTCGTGTTTTAAGACAGATACAAACGTATCCCAAAAGCATTTAGCATCAAACCAAAACGATTGCCGGGCTATATATTCGCCATCTAATTTGGCTTTTACGGGGATTTCCAGCTCATCCCGCCCATTGATTTGAGCCCACCCTGTAAGGCCGGGTTTTACATCGTTAGCGGCGTATTGTTCGCGCTGAGCCACTAAATCGGCTTGATTCCACAAGGCCGGACGTGGGCCGATAACGCTCATCTTTCCACGAAATATATCCCAAATCTGCGGCAATTCATCTAAACTGGTCTTGCGTAAGAATTTTCCTACCCGCGTAATATATTGTTCGGGGTTAGACAGCTGATGAGTCGGCACGTCATGCGGGGTGGACATCTTCATAGAACGGAATTTATGTAACCGGAAGAAAGTTTTCCCTTTACCTACCCGTTTTTGAGTAAAGAATACTGGACCGGGATCATCCACTACAATAGCCAGTACGATTATCAAGAATACAGGACTTAACAAGAGTAGCCCAAAAAAGGATAAAATCGTATCTAAAACAGGTTTTAGGTAAGCGGTATAGAAAGAGGGTATATAATCCGGTTTTATAGGCATATTGCGAGTCGCTTGGGCCATAGCCGGATCCAACTGTGTATCAATGTATTGTGAAAATAAATACGGGTTTTGGGCATTTACATCTACAGGGTCTCTTTTAATCCAAGCCACCCCTTTGAATAATGCAAATAATCCAATAGTCGTAAATAACGCAAAAATCATCTTTCAATGACCACCTGCTCCTAAAATAAGTCACTCATATCAAAAGAAGGATGGTTCCTCTCCAAATTGCTTAATATGGGTTTTAACCCACTCTTCGTTTTTGTCATACTGTGCTGTCGGAATCGGCTTCCGTTTCTGCTTTTTTTTCTTATCCATATGTTTTCTCCTGTCTCTGACTGCTTACATGAACTCAAATTGACAGTCGTTAGCCAGTGCGCATCTAAAGTACTGCACGAACTAACTCCCGTAGCCCTTGCCACAAAAGCTAGGGCATTCGTCTAAAGGGAAGAGCTCATGACTTCTCCTCCGGTTAGACTATAGGCTTTAGGTGCCTATAAAATTTCCCATAAAAAAAGGATTCCAATTGTCTTGGAATCCTGTAATAATTACGAAGAAGTTTGATGGTACAAACAAAAAACGACTGCTTGTCGGTTACGTCATGTACAGGTATAACCAACAGCAGTCGTAGCCGCAAATTCTCAGAATAGAAGATTATTCTAAACAAGATACTGCGAGCATTCGGTAGAAAACATCGGGCTCATGACTTCCCAATAATTTCCCACCTAAATGACCGCCTTTGGATGTACATGACTATTGAGTTTCCTCAATAACCATCCTATTCTTCATAGGATTCCAAAAACGAATTAAACTACAATTGTAATTTACCCCACAACTGGGGTTTTACTACATTACTCCTTATTTTGTTAAATTCCGCTTATATTTTAGCAAAAATACGAGAAGATTCACAAATTCCGCTATATATTTCCCCATATCAGGCACTTCCATAACTCAATTAGCTTGACTTCTCTCCCTAGAAGAAGCGTGAATGTGTATACGGCAAAAGCCGTAAAATACTTCGAGAAGGGAGAAAACATATGAGCACTAGAAGCCAAATCAAAATAAGTTACCTACACCGGGAAGTTCTGCTGTACCACCATTGGGATGGATATCCGAACGGAGTTGGGGCCGATCTGATTCGCCGTCAAAAGGAACTTAATACTTGGGACGGAAACATCCTCATCAATAATCTAGTCAAAGATATAAATGACAAGTACGAAATTGCCTACCAAGTTCATACGGACCTAGATTACTGGTACGAGATTGACTGCAACCGCAAAACCATACGTTGTTGGAAAGTTGAGGGATACAATCTATCGGACCACGCGGAAGTAATCAAAGGCGAAGAATTTATTCTTCACATCGATTAGATAGCAATGGCAACAGTAGTTCTCGTATTGTTTGCATGGCCTCGTCTTCGCTGATGTTTAGTCCGTCAATGTACTTGGCACATTGGCTGGAACTCGGTAGGGTTTGAGCCGATTGACATACTCCTTTAAAGTACTCGTAACTGTCAGTTAGTTCTTTCATTTCCCATGGAAAATGCGTCTTTTTTAGCGCTTGGGTTAGCATGTCACCGCGCTTAAATTCCCATTCCACGGTGGCATACTCGCTTTTCTCTGCCATCAAGTCCATATATTCTTTAAACTGATGCATAAACCCAATACGCACTAACTCTATTACTTTTTGGATTTGTTCGTACTCTTCGTCTGTAATTCGCGCTATGGGGCGGTTTGCGGCTAATGTTTGGTAAAGTGTATTTTTTTGTTCCTCAGCAAGGTTAGCGGTTGCATCATCTACCCCTTGCCAATAGGCATATTCTTGGGATATTTCTTCCCAAAGGTTTTCTAAAATAAATAGGCACGCATACGTGCATAGTAAGTCCGCTAAGATAAGCGCGGCACCAAATGCCTTCCGACCGCCTATCTGCTTAAACATAGCATTCATGTTCAAGTCGCACTTCATCGGGTCGCACGGCTTGGCAGAGGATATAATCTTGTTATGATAGAGAAAATTATCTATCATTTCTTCCGTTACGTAACCCTCTTTAATCAGTCGGCCCATAAAGAGTTCGGCCTTATCTTTACGCTGACCTTTTTGGTGTATGTTAAATAATAGCTTTTGGCTTTGGATATCGCCGCGGAGGGCTTTGTTGGTCAGTTGGCGGGCAAAACCCTGTTCTTTGGTAATTTTAGATCCGTCCGTAAGCGTAATGGACGAGTTTAATTCGCGTTGGATATAAGTGTATATACCGTTTCTACTGCCTTTGGTGCGGCCTTTTGGATTACCGCTTTGGCCGGGTTTGAATTGTGTGCTTTTAGGTGGCTTGCCGTACCCTACTTCGTATTGTTTGGGTGCGGTGGTAGGTTGTTCCGCTTGCGCGGGTAGTTCTTTTACTTCAGTTTCGTTCATATACAGCTCCTTGTGTTATGTTTTATTTGTTTCCATAGTTATCCCTCTCGAACTTATAATTTTCCCTTGCCGATAACGGCAAAACCCACGCTACATTAAAACATATTTTCTATTTTATGTCAATTATTTCTATTTTTTATAGAAATTGACTAAATGCGCGAAAAGAGTTATACTGTTTGTATTGGAGAACATTATGCTTTCGGCAAAACAAAAACAAATTTTAGAACTCGTCCAGCAAAACCCGCAAATCACTTTGGCAGAACTGGCTAAAGCGGTTGGCTTGAAATCGGTCAGCACCGTGCACGTGCATATCCGCAAACTGATTAAAGAGAACTTTTTGGAGCGTAACGGACACTCACTTATTGCCACCCATAGGCCCGTGGATGAGTTTACCCCCATCCCCTTTTACGGGTTTGCCCAATGCGGGGATACGGACATTTTTGCCGAAGAAAACATCGTGGATTATGTGAATATGCCTACCAAGTTTTTGCCTACTCCTACGCAGGATTTGTTTTTTATTAAGGCCAAGGGCGATTCTATGGAGCCATCCATTAGTGACGGGGATATGCTGATGTTCCGCAAAACGAGTGAATTGCCACCGATTGGGAGTGTGGTGTTGTGCCGCAGAGCGGACGGGCTCAAAATCAAGCGTCTTGGGCAATATAACACGGAAAACGGCCCCGCTTACCGGTTAGTATCGGACAATAAGGCCAAATACGAGCCGTTCCCGGCGGACGCATCCGTCGAAATTTTAGCCAAACTGGTACGCATGAATTAAGGAGACGATATGACTAAATCAGCACTTGCCATTTTTGAAGATTTCAAAATCCGCCGCCACTATGACGAAAAGACCGAAACGTGGTATTTTTCTATTGTAGATGTGATTTATGCGTTAACTGAAAGCAAGGACCCGGCGGCTTATTGGCGCAAATTAAAACAACGTCTTAAAGAGGAAGGCAACCAAACCGTGACAAATTGTCACGCTTTGAAAATGGTGGCCGCAGATGGCAAAATGCGTCTTACGGACGTAGCCACCCCGGAACAACTTTTACGCCTTATCCAATCTATCCCCAGCCCCAAAGCCGAACCGTTTAAATTGTGGCTAGCCAAAGTGGGCTATGAGCGTATCCAGGAAACCGCAGATCCCTCCAAAGCATTAGACCGCGCGCGTTCCCATTGGAAAGCCCAAGGGCGCAGCCAAAAGTGGATACAGCAGCGCATGATGGGCCAAGAAACCCGCAACAAACTGACTGATTACTGGCAAGCACACGGTGTTACTAAATCGGACGATTTTGCCATGCTCACAAACGTCATCCACCAAGAGTGGAGTGATTTGTCCGTTGCCCAACACAAAAAGCTAAAAGGGTTAGAACACGAAAACTTGCGCGAACACATGAGTGAGGCCGAACTGCTTTTTACGGCGTTGGCAGAATTATCCACCCGTCAAATTGCGGAAAAAGACAAAGCCGAAGGCGTACAAGAAAATAAAGTGGCCGGGCGAAAAGGCGGCAAACTCGCCAAACAAGCGCGTTTACAATTTGAAGAAGCCACAGGAACCAAGGTAGTTACATCCAAGAGTTCCCTGCCGGACTTTACACCAAAAAAGCAGATTAAAAAGAAATAAGTGAAATTGATTTTTTTCAACCTATTATCGACATGAGCTCTTTTTTTGCCTTACTACAGATTTACGATTAAATCTTTTGAGAACAAAAATTCGTTGTTCCTTCTAAAGCAAATGCCCTGCTTGTTTACTTTTATCAATATAATCTTCAAACCCATTATAAGAGCCAACTATAATTTTTGATTTATCTGTTATAGGCAATTCTTCCAACATATTTTGTTTAACCTTGAGCCCCTCCTTTTGATTTTTAGAAATAATTGTAATATTCTCAGCTCCTAAAAAAAGAGGCAAGAGATCATAATCAATCCATCCTTTCTTATCTCGTGAAAAGCTATATCCAATTACTACTAATTCATGTTTTTTAGATAAAATCTCTTTGGAAGATTCTAAAGCCATTCTCACAAAAGGAATGGAGCGTAAAGAACGTTCAATTCTTGTATAAGGCTGAATGAAAGGAAACAAATTATAATAATGTTTGCAAGTGCGTAATTTTCGATGGAATAAACATTTATTCCCCGCATAAGACGTTCTGTGATACAAAATTTCTTGTGGAATTACCGTGACGCGAAAGCAACCAGACACATTGCTACTTTCAAGAGATTGGCAACAATAATACTCTAAAGATCCATGGGGTTTCAAAATTTGATATTCTTCATTAACACAAGCCGAATTGTTGACATCTATAGCTATTTGATTGGAAATAAAAATATGCAAAGATTCTTCATTTTTTCTTACCCGACGAAAAGCTTGCTCATAAAAATTATCCCAATTTAAACTTATTACCTTTTTTACTTTATGTTCTTCTTTTGGTAATAATCTCACAAAATCATCATATACTGTCGGCTTATTTTGATATTTTAAGCAGAACAATGACAAAATGAATACTTGTAATTTTTCAAAGGAGTCAATTACAGAGCCATCCATAGGACCTATCAATGTATTTTTTTTAAATGCTTTGAACAAATATCCCCCTTCACTGTTATCATAAGCTCTATCAAATATATACTTTGTTAAATCTTCAATAATGTGGATTCTATCAAAAAAATCCCGAATATATTGCGAACTTGATTTATCAACAATATTTAAGAATTTACTATATATATCATCAAATTTTTCTATCTCTCTTTGTGTCTTACTACGTTTGAGGTGATTAGAATTACGGAAAAGCATTTGTAAATGATTTAGAATAAATTCAAAATGACTTTTTATATTCTCAAGTAAGTTTTTTTCATTTGCTTCCCATTCTTTATTATATTGGTTCTTATAATTTCGAACTTGCTCTACTCCCCAAATTAAAAGATTGCTCAAATTCGGATCGATACTAAGAGTTGCGCCGTTCCCAAATAAAAAAATTCGCTCTAGGTTTGTTTCTTGATTCATACTTTTTTCCTCTACAAAATAAGATTACCTACATAATACAAAATCCAAATAATATGTACTATTTTTCCCTGCATATTCCCTGTTTCTCTGCGTAGGGAATTTGGAGTGTTTTGGCAGATATTTCGGCAAATATTTCTTAGACGGGAACACCTATATCAGCAGGGCTCCAGAATCCAAAGGGTAAACTTTTCAAATGCCTGTTTTTTGCCTGTTAATTGCCTGATAAACAGGGAAACCGCGCTACGCGGTCTAAGAACCCACACCCCATCAAAAATTGCTGCCCCATATTTAATAAAAGTACCCGCAAAAGCGGGTATTTTTATTAAATATATACTAAGGCAGATAGATTAAAACAACTTGCTTAGTAACTTATCATAGTTACTTTGCGGCAGGTTGATGCCCGGAACGGTAGTGCGCCCACTCATCGGGCCGTGATAGTCTGACCCGGCTGAAGCAAATAAACCGTACCTGTCTGCTAAATACATCAGTTCCTGACGCATGGCAAAACTGTGTGCCGGATAAAACACTTCTATCCCGTCCAACCCGGCTTCTGTCCACGCCGGAAAATCCCAATGCTCTGTTACCATACCCGGGTGAGCAATGACGGCCAACCCGCCCGCCTGTTTAATACGGCGAATGGCTTCCACGGCCGTTACACCAATAGCGGGTACATAGCCGGGTTGTCCTTCTAGTAAATACTGCCGGAATGCCGCTTGGCGGGAGTGGGCAAATCCTTTTACATGTAAGGCATCGGCCACGTGCGCGCGGGAAACTGTGTTGGACGCGCGGGAAAACACGTCTTCCTCGGTAATACCTACGCCAGCCTCTTGTAATTGTTTGATAATTTGCCGGATACGCCGCTCACGGGCGGCCCGGTTATCAGCCAAAAACTGTTGAAATGATTGATCGGTTACATCAATATGATAGCCAGTAAAGTGCAAGTGGTCATGCTCGCAAGTGCTAATTTCTACCCCATATACAAAACGCAAGCCGCGTTCTTGGGCTAACGCGTGAGCACGGGCTGTACCGTCCATGGTGTCATGGTCGGTAAGGGCCAAAATTTGAGCATGACGCTTTAAGGCCGCATGAACCACCTCTTCCGGCGAAGTAGTTCCGTCGGAAAAAGTGGAGTGGGTATGTAAATCAACAACCGGCATTTTATACGCGTTCTACGGCAGTTACACCGGGTACCACGGCTTTAATGCGGCGTTCTACTACCGCTTGCAACGTCATTTGCGCGTGCGGGCAGCTACCACAATGACCGCGCAGCCCGACGGTTACAATCCCGGTTTTTTCATCTACATTTACCAGTTCAATATCCCCGCCGTCTGCTTGTAAAATGGGCCGGATTTCGTTAATTACTTTTTCTACAGCTTCTTTCATGCTAAGTCTCCTGCTTGGAATTTTTTATATTATAACTTTTTTAGGACTTGTCAAAAAAGTGCTTGCAAAGTATTGCCCAGTATTGCTATACTTTTAGTGTGAAATTTTATAGCCGTATTTATAACGTAAGGAGAACTATGAAAAAAATCATTGTTTTTTTGTTGTTAGCACTTTTTACCGCGCCGGTTTTTGCCCAAAAATATGCCAGCGTCAACGCCAAGCGGGCTAATATCCGCAAATGCGCCGGAACGAATTGTGATGTTAAATTTTACGCCTGGCATTATACGCCGGTAATTATGTTACAAACCAACGAAGATAAAGACTGGGTATTGGTAAAAGATTTTGAAGGATACCAAGGGTGGATTTCCGCCTCTTTATTGAGTCCTGCGGGTGGAATGTCTGCGAAAGTAGATTTAAACGTACGCAAAAGCCCGTCTGCGGATTCCGATATTGTCTGCACGGTAGAAAAAGGATATCCTTTTAAATACATCTCCCGCAAAGGGAAATGGATTCAAGTAAAAGATGAACCTGTAAAAGCTTCGGATGGTATTTGCAAAGGATGGATTTATAACGCCAACCTGTGGGGATTTTTTAAACAATAACTAGTGATTTTTTTAAACACAACCGGGGGAAACGTAAGTTTCCCCCTATTTTTATGTAGAGAAAATATAAGCCCGCATTAGAAAACACGTAGCGGCAGCTGCCTTGTTATCCGGGCATTTTTTTTATTATACTATAGATACAATTTATTGCTGTTTTTGGAACCGTATGTAGAATACGGAGCACGTATAAAAACGTTATCTTCGAATCCAAGAACAACCGCTATCAGGCACACAAAAGCGACGGCTAATGTGTGCCGAGTGTTTGCCGTTCCTGCTTAGGTAGGAACGGCGGGCTGCGGTTGTTATCGTTAAGGCTTCGAAGATACTTAACGGTAATGGCCGTTCGTTTTATATTCCAAAAACATTAAATTGTAAATGAAATAACAGGAGTATAAAATGACAAATCAAAAACAAAGAGGGTTTACCCTCATTGAATTACTGGTAGTAATTCTTATCATTGGTATTTTGGCAGCTGTAGCCTTGCCGCAATACCAACAAGCCGTATTAAAAAGTGACGCATCGGCGCAACTTGTGATACTAAAAGAATTAGCACAAGCGCAAGAAGTATATTTCTTACAACACGGGGAATATGCCTCTTCTTTTGCTCAATTGGATGTTCCTTTATCACCGGAATGGAACGCCGGGTGTCATATCGGAAACTTTTCTCAGTTTTATCCTTTAGCTACGGATTGCCATGAAAACGGAAATTGGACCTTGTCTATTAGCCAAGAAGGGTCTTATACCGGTTCTATTTATCTGGGACTCAAAGCCGGGCCGTATCAATGGGCTGGGTTTTACTATATGCCTTACAAACAAATTGCATATGGAGGGGGTTATAATTCGCGCGGATTAGGTTGCCTGGAGTATACGACTTATTTCAAAGACAAACATAATCTGGGAGATTGGTGCACCAAAATATGGGGGAAAACACTCATTGTGGGTTCGGCGGTACATTTTTTCAAATAACTAATTTTGGGGTAGTCCCTTCATAAATGCTATGATATGAGTATGATGAAAAAAATTGTACTCATATCTTTTTTATTTTTTTTAACCACGGGGGTCTTTGCTATGCCAAATATGTTTAACAAGAACGGAGTTCTTCACTTTAGTTATAAGGCCGAAGATTTAGCCCCTGCCGAGCAGGCCGCCCGCGCCCAACTGGAAAAAGACCTTACTGCGTTAATTGCAATTCCCAAAGAACAGCGCACCTTTGAAAACACCATTTTAGGCTATGAAAAAGCCTTTGATAAATACGGCGATGCGCTAGGAATGTCCGGCTTTTTATCGTACGTTTCTACAGACAAAAATTTCCGTGATACCATGACCGATTTACAACTGCAAATCAGCCAATATATGGTGGACGTAGCCACCCGGCGTGATGTGTACAAAGCCATTCGGGAATATACCGATACGAATCCGCAACTCGGCCCGGTAGAAGCAAAACTCGTTAAAGAAATGCTTATCGGTTTTAAACACAGCGGGATGGATTTGAATGATGAAGATTTAGAAAAATTTAAAACCCTAAACAAAGAAAAAGCCGGCTATATCATTCAGTTTGAAAAAAACATCCAAGAATACAAAGACCCGTTAACCGTGACACAAGAACAATTAAAAGGCTTAGGAGAAGATTACATCGGCAAATTGCAGAAAACCGAAGACGGGCACTACCTAGTAACGCTAGATTATCCGGACTATGTTCCTTTTATGCTCAATGCCGATGACGAAGAATCCCGCAAAGCCCTAGAGTACAAATACAATCGCCGTGGCGGAGAACAAAATGTAGAACTGTTAGAAAAAACCATTACCTTGCGCCGCCAAATTGCCCATTTGTTGGGCTATCCCACCCACGCGGATTTAAAATTGGAAGACCGCATGGCCAAAAATCCGCAAAACGTAATGAGATTTTTAAAAGATTTACAAAAGAAACTAAAACCCATGGGCAAAGCAGAAGATAAATTTCTTATTGCTTATAAAAATGAAAAAACCGGCAAAAAATCTCGCACCATTTATCCGTGGGAATCGGGCTATTGGGCCAACAAATACCGTAAAGAGAATTTACAGTTAGACAGCGAAAAAATTAAAGAATATTTCCCCTCTCAAGTAGTAATTGACGGCATGCTGGATTTATTCGGCGGCGTATTTGGCATTACGTTTGAACCGGCCACTATACCTACTTGGCACGAAGATGTAAAAGCATTTTTAATTAAAGACAAACAATCCGGGGTTCCTATCGCATATTTTTATATGGACTTATACCCGCGGGAAGGGAAATATAAACATGCCGCCTGTTTTGACCTGGTGGAAGGATTTGAAAAAGAAAACGGCACGTATCAAATGCCGTTTGTAGCCATCGTAGCCAACCTAAATAAACCCTCTGCCCAAAACCCTTCCTTACTCAAACACGGGGAAGTGGAAACTTTGTTCCACGAATTTGGGCACGTGTTACATAACGCCCTCACAAAATCCAAATACCGGGCCTTTAGCGGCACCAGCGTCAGTTGGGATTTTGTAGAAGCCCCTAGTCAATTACTAGAACGCTGGGCCTGGGATCCTACTGTGCTCAAAAAAATCAGCCGACATTACAAAACGGGAGAACCGTTGCCGGATGAGTTAATTCAACGAATGATTGCCGCCAAAAATTTTGGGTCCGGCGGTACGTATTTGCGCCAAAACTTTTTTGCCCAGTACGATATGACCTTACACACCGCTGACAAAACACCAGATAGCACCAAACTATACTTTGACCTAACTCAGAAAATCCGTGCCTTGCCGCTTACCAAAAATACCTGGCCGCAAGCCTCATTTGGGCATATTATGGGCGGTTATGATGCGGGTTATTATGGGTATTTATGGTCCGAAGTAATTGCCGAAGATTTCTTTAGCGAGTTTGAAAAAAACGGTATTTTCAACCCGGAAACCGGCTTAAAATTCCGCCGTGAAATTTTAGAAAAAGGCGGCAGCGAAGAGGAAGAAAAACTGGTACAAAACTTCTTGGGCCGCCCGGTAGACAACAAGCCGTTCTTAAAATCTATCGGCCTGGAGGGAAAATGAGCGTGATTATTGGGATTGATGTCGGCGGATCTACGACTAAAATTGTAGGATACACCGCCCAAACCAAATTGATTTCTATGTTAAAAGTAGAAGCAGCCGACCCGTTAACAAGTGCCTACGGAGCTCTTGGCAAATTTATTAACGAAAACAATCTCGCCCTTACAGACGTAAAACAAATTATTTTAACCGGGGTGGGGTCGGCTCTTTTTAAACAAAACATTTATGGTATACCTACTTCTTTTGTAGATGAATTTAAAGCAATCGGACTAGGCGGGCTGGCTCTCTCTCGTAAAAAAGAAGGGCTTGTGGTTAGTATGGGGACGGGAACGGCATTTGTACGCGCCGGTAAAAAAGGCATTTTCCATATTGGAGGGTCCGGCGTAGGCGGCGGTACGGTAGTAGGGTTATGCAGCCAGCTATGCGGCGTTAAATCGTTTCATACCGTGGTACGTTTGGCTGAACAAGGAACCCTGCATAAAGTAGATTTAAACATTGGGGATATTTCCCCCCGGGCCATTTCTACCCTTTCCAAAGAAACGACCGCCTCTAACTTTGGTAAAATGGAAGATGGATTGCAGCCTGCAGATTTAGCAGCAGGGGTACTTAATATGGTGTTTCAAACCGTTGGCATGATGGCTGTATTTGCCTGCCGTAACGAATCCATGAAAGATGTGATTTTAACCGGCACACTTTCGCAAGTCCCTTTAGCGGCAAAAGTATTCCAGGCGTTGCATAAAATGCATGGAATTCATTTTATTATTCCCAAAAATGCCATTTATGCTACGGCTACCGGGGCTGCATTATCGTATTTATATAAACAGGAGAAAATAAAATGAGCGAGTTGGCGGCATACAAAAAATCCAGTTTTGGACCGGCATTTCTTTTTTTAAGTAGACGCAAACGCCAGGCTTTGGCCCATTATTACGAATTTTGCCGCTTGGCAGATGATATTGTAGATGAACCGTCCGACGATCCGCAAAAAGCATTGCAGGCCCTGCGCCAAGAAATACAGTTTGTATTTATTAGGGCCCCTCGTACAAAACTGGGAAAGCAGCTTTTAAAAGACGTACAACATTTTCACCTTTCTGAAGACCGGTTTAGATTGCTTTTAGAGGGCATGGAAGCTGATTTGCAACATAAAAGTTATGCGCCCGATAACCAAGAAGATTTATTCGGTCCGCTAGATTGGTATATTTACCGGGTGGCGGTAATTGTCGGAAAAACCACATTGGATATTTTAGGGGTTAAAGGGCCCAAAGCAGATGAATTAGCCCAAACCCTAGGAACCGCCGTACAACTGACCAATATCATACGGGATGTATATGAAGATGCCAAATTAGGCCGTGTATATCTGCCGTGCCAGTTATCTGCCGAAGAAATTTTACTAATACATCGGAAAAACCATACCTTACAGGATACCTCCCTAATACTGGGGAGTGTCCGTGCAAATGTACTAAAAACCATGTTTCAACGGTGTGCATCACGGGCACAAGAAAATTACCAACGTGCTTTCCAACTTCTAGATGAGTTTTGGCCGATCTCTATCCTGCCTTGCCGAATCATGGGATATATTTACCAACGGAATCTTGTTAAAATAGAAAAAACCAATTTTACATTTAAAAAACCAATTAAATTAAACAAACTGGAAAAAACAAAAGCGGTACTATATGCTATTCTCAAAACCTTTTTCTAGCGTCTTATTAGTAAGCAGCCTATTCGTTCCAGGGCCGTTATGGGCAACCCCGGCAACATTGTCTGCTTGCTTGGAAGAAGGTAAAAATCAGTACACGGCCCGGCAATATCAACAAGCACAAAAAATTTTTGAACAATGTTTGAAAATGGATTCAGAAAATACAGATGCCCATCTTTCCTTAGCAGGTGCATTACTTACGCAAGAAAAATTAGAAGAAGCGAAAATACATTTTGAAGCCGCTCTTAAAAATATGAAACGTTCTAACCCGTATTTATCCTATACCTATTCTATGCTCGGGGATATTGCGCTCAAACAGCAACAAAACAAACAAGCGTTAGATATGTATGCTAAATCATTGGAATATAATACGGCTAATGTTAATTCACTAATCGGCAAAGGGATGATTCTGGAAAATCAGGGAGATAGATTGGGGGCCGCACAAACCTACCGTTCCGCTATCGCCGTAGAGCCGCTCAATTTAATTGCACGCCAACGGCTTATCGGCTTAGAGCCGGACTATTTTACCGATGAAGAGATTTTAACTGCGTTGAAACAACGTCATGCTCTTGCACCGACGGTTACGCAATTAACAAATGAAAAACGCCAATTATTTACCCGTATTCATCAGGCCGAACAACGCCGCGGTGTAGATTATTTAAAAAATAAATATGGCCCCCACGCACAAAAATGGATTGTTACCTTAAATAAAAATACAGACTTTGCCCGTGATTTGTTAACCTTAGAAGGATTTAAAACCTTAGAAAAAAATATCGGACAAGATGCGATTGCCGTTTTCCGCCAATTAAACGTACCGGAGAAAGATATTTTTGAATTACGTGACAAACAAGACCGCAACATTTTTACGCAAGACACTACACTTACTGAAAGCGGATTTTATGTGTATACCCAGGCATTAGCCGGTAAAAAAGAATACTTATTGCCGCGGGAAGCCGCGCCTTTAACGCAGGAACAAAAACAAAAAGCCCAAACACGCGCTCAAAATTTATTAAAAAAAGGATATACCGAAATTTCCCGCACGGAATTAAAAATGCTGGAAACCCAAACGAACTGCTCTGAAGAAACACTTCAAAAAAATTTAGGCGTTGTATTTATGCCGGTAGCCAAAAAACAATACCGTTATTTTGTGCGCACTTCCGGCACGGACCACATGAAAACCGTTCCTTATTACTACGTGATGACAGCCCGTAAAAAACGTAACCCTAAACTGGAAGTGCCCAAAAATAGTGTCATTGAGTATTACAAATACTATGGGTATTCCATTTGCTTATCTGACGGCAATTTAACCCTGCCGGAAAATTAACTTCCCTTTTAGCTGTTTCTTATATTACTGGCTCACTAGCGGCCCACCGGGCTGCCCCGCAACAACACAACATATCAATTTAGCAAAAAATTATGTAGAATAAAAAGGCAGTAAACTAAAATTTTTAAATCTGTTTTTGGAAGCGTATGAAGAATACGCTTGCGCTTGGTAACAAGTTCAATAGAGATCCAAAAACGGCCGATAATAGGTACTGTATGAGCAAGCTGATCCCTTGCTTATATAGTACCGAATGTTTGTCATTTTATGGTAAACTACGGCTGTTATACATGGGGCATCTCTATTGACTCAAAAATATCAGCCGTTCTTATGTACGTTTTCCGAAACAGAAAAGAAAAACCAATACGGAGAATGTACAAGTATGATTCAAAAAAACGCCCGGCAGGGTTATATGCAAAATTGTCCTAAGGGGTTTACATTACTGGAACTCTTAGTTGTTGTACTGATTATTGGTATTTTGGCAGCCGTCGCGCTGCCGCAATATCAAAAAGCCGTGGAAAAAACACGTGCTGTACAAGCATTTACTGTACTTAAAGCATTAGCACAAGCACAAAAAACCTACTATTTAGAAAACGGCAAATATGCTACTCAGTTTAATGAGTTAGATGTAGAACTGACAGGCTGGACAGGAAATAAGAAATGGGTAAATAGCTCAACTGATATCCGTTCTAATGAAGAATGGTCTTTACAATTGTATACTAGTCCGTATGGAAATGCTATTTTCATGGGACGCATAGCCGGCCCTTATACAGGCATTGGGTTTGTGTATTGGTTGAATCGGCCTGATGGATTATTCCCGTCAGATACTATCATTTGTTACGAACGAGACCTTGACGGCATAACATTTGACGGAGAAGACGGTGCTTATTGTCAAAAAATTATGGGGGGCACTAAATATAAAAACCGAGCAAGGATATACACCTTGCCATATTAAGTTATAAAAGCATCATAATCGGCATAAAATAATAATCCCCCCACTTATAACAAGCGGGGGGATAAATCTTCTAAAACAACAAATTAGAAGTAGAAACGGCCCGTTAACGCACCGCCAAATCCGGTACGGTCAGACAACACCATGCCGTCCTTTTTCACTTTGGCAGCAAAGTTATAGCGGGCTTCTAAACCGAGCGCGAATACTTTAGTAAAGCGGTATTCCCCACCGATTACGACATGCGGAAATACCTTGTTTTTGCTTGTATCATTAGCCCCAACTTCTATTTTGGAACGAAGAATGGTTACACCCGCCCCGCCGAACCAAGAAAGATTTTTTACGCCGTTATCGCGTTTGTAATAAACGGTAAACGGGAAGGAATAGGTTTCTTCTGTAGCCTTTTGACCTAATCGTTTGTATTCGTTTTCGCCATACATATCCCAACCGACTTTGGCACCAATTTTGTTGGCTTCATCATTCAGGGCCCACTCGTGTAAAACTTCTAAGTTGAAATATCCGGCATTTTTGTCCAACTCCCCACCCAAGGAATCAAAGGCTTCTTTCATTGTTTTCGGGTCGTTTTCACCGGCACCGAGTTTTACACCCACACCCCATCCTTCCGCTATCGCGGCCGGGGCAACAAACAACACGGCTAATACTGCAATTACGAATTTCTTCATGTTTTGTTTATCTCCTTACCTATCATTAGGTATCTATACTGTATAAAAGTGTTTTATAAAAAACAACCCCCTTTTTAAAAGAGGGTTGCTAGGATAGTTATAATAAGTTTTACAACGGTGGCAGCGGACCCACGCCGTCAGGTGGTACGGTGTAAGGTTTTTTAAGTAAACTTTTTGCCAAATCGTCAAAGCCCCACTTGTCTTTAAAGGAAAGTACATACTTATATTGGGCCTGGGCCTTTTCCCGCTGGCCAAGTATATCATATACTTGCCCCAACCGAAGTTCATTCCATACCTCCCAACGGCTAGGGGCTTGCGTACTGGTTTTTTGCTTGCTTTCCTCAAACAGCACGCGGGCTTGTTCAAAATTGCCTTGAGCCATTTGCACAGTTCCCAAAGCCGTATAGGCCCGGGGGATGTAAATGTCTTTATAAAATTTATCTTTCCCAATTAACTGTAAAAATTCGTTTGCTTGCGTAGTTACATCCTCATACTGACCGGTTTCATACAAGCAAATAATTTCTACATAGTGCATAAGTGGATTCGTGGGAAATTTGGCCCTCAGTTCCCGGATATATTCCAACGATTTCTCGGGTGCATAAAACGTACTACCGCGCGTATTTTGCACTTCAATTAAAATGAGTTTCGCACTATCCGCTGTAAAGTGTGCTTTGGTGCGCGCTAAATTTAAGAAAGCAACTCCCTGCTGCGGGTTCCCTTTAATAGCCACAATGCGCGCCAGTACTTTAATCACAGACGGAAGCGTACCTGCAAAATACTGGTAAATGCCTAAGCCAAAGTAAGCATCGTAATAGGTAGAGTCCAACTCCAACGATTTTTCCAAATTGCTAATAGCTTTGCGCCCTGCAAAATAAGACGTTACCCAATTACGGTTACGCATATTAAACAGCGCACGCAATCCGTACAGCGCGCCAATGCCCATATAGCCGTTGGAATCCTTGGGATGTTTTTTAATCCAGCGTTTGATACCGTCTATGGAATCATCCAGTATTTTTTCAAATACTTTGCGCTGGTTATCGTCGCTGGTTTCAAACTCGTACTCATAGCGGCTCCAGGCAATCATGGCGTTACCAAAATGGGCAAACGGGTGGTCCGGGTATTGGTCAAAAACCTTTTGGATATTTTGTTGGGCAGTATCAAAGTCCAAACTATACACGCCGTTAATCCCCACCGTGGCATACTCCATTACATCCGGCGGAAGGGTTAATTCGGCACGCGCCGGGGCTACTAAAGCAGATACAAAGAAGCAACCTGTCGCCAACACGCATAACAACTTACGCATTATTTGACCTCAATTTTGTCTTTGCCAAAGTACGGACGCAGGGCTTTTGGAATGATGACGGACCCGTCTTTTTGTTGGAAGTTTTCCAAAATGGCGGCAAACGTACGGCCGACGGCCAAACCGCTGCCGTTTAACGTGTGCACATATTCCAATTTGCCTTGTGCATTTTTAAAGCGCAGCCCCATACGGCGAGCTTGGAAATCCAAACAGTTAGAACAAGAAGAAATCTCACGGAATTTGTTTTCACTCGGCATCCATACTTCAATATCATACGTTTTGGCGGAAGAAAATCCAATATCTCCGCTACACAGTTCCACGACGTGATAGGGGATTTCTAAAGTTTTCAGCACGTCTTGCGCATCTAGTACCATTTGTTCTAACATTTCGTACGAATTTTCCGGCTTAGAGAGCATTACTAACTCCACCTTATCAAACTGGTGGTTGCGGATGAGGCCGCGCGTATCTTTGCCGTACGTACCGGACTCTTTGCGAAAACACGGCGTATAGGCTGTTAGTTTAATCGGCAATTCTTCTTCGTCCACCGTCCGCACGCGGTTTAAGTTTGTAAGCGGAATTTCAGCCGTAGACACTAAAAATTGTTTTGGTTCTCCCGTCAGTTCATACATATCTTCACGGAATTTGGGCAACTGCCCGGTTCCTATTAAAATGTTTTCGTTGACGATAACAGGAGGCATAATTTCGGTATAGCCTTTTTTAGCGTGCAAGTCTAACATAAACGCAATAATCGCACGTTCCAAACGGGCTCCGTCCCCTTTAAATAACGCAAAACGGCTGCCGGACAACGCAGCCGCGGCTTCAAAATCCAAAATGCCCAGTTTTTCGCCGACAGCCTGGTGGTCTAACGGCGTAAAATCAAACTTCGGGAGTGGAATAGTACAAGGCACTACTTCCGGGTTATCGGCATCCGAAAGGCCAACCGGAATTTTTTCATTCGGTAAATTGGGAATACTTAACAGCAAATTATCAATTGCGGCTTTTTTAGGTTCTAATTCGGCTTCCAATGCGGTCATTTCTTCTTTTAATTTACCCACAGCAGCCATGGCTTCTTTGGCGGCCTCGTCGCCTTGTTCTTTTTTAATTTTGCCGATAGATTTGGACATTTCGTTACGTTTAGCACGTAATTCTTCCACACGGGCTAATACTTTTTTGTAGGCTTCATACTGCGAGAGTACCTCATCAATCTGCGCAGTCAATTCTTTTTTGCGCAGCGATAAACGTCTTTTAATTTCTTCCGGATTTGCACTAATTTGTTTAATGTCTAACATAAGTTCCTCTTTATTTGGTATCAAATTCAACTACATACGGCTCCGGGAAGTATCCCCGGTACGGCTTAAACGATTTTACCGCATATTCCATGGCGTATGTGGTTAATAACCGCACACTTACCGGGGCTACGCGGCTTTGCCCCGCCGCTAATACTGCTACAATGAGCACCAGGCCGATAAATACGGCTTTTATAAAAGCAAAAAATGTACGTAATGCCAGGGCGGCAGATTGTTCGGCAAATGTAGGACGGTATAACATTATAACTTCTCCCGCTTGGCTAATTCTTTGGAAAAACTTTTTACAAGCTGCCGTGCCAAATAGTCTGCCGCATCCAACGCGCGGGAACTTTCTGCACTATCCGAACCAATCCATACGATTTCGCCCGTCTGCACATCTACTAACTTAGCCACTACCGCTACTTTGGCGTTAATGGTATATTCGGTCGGCCGGGTTTCCGATTGGCGGGATACTTCCGTACCTACCTGCCGGGTATAGGCTACATACGTACCGTCCGGCAATTGCATAACATCTTGCTGCATGACGGGGCGTGATTCGCTGCGGTGTGTGGTAGACAGGGTTAATTCCGTACGCGCCGGGGAATAAGAGCTCACTTCGCCAATCAGCAAAACATCCACCCCTAAAATCCGGCCGATTTCGCGCGTAGTAGACGGGTCCAAATAGCCGGAAACAGAAATGTTATGCTCCCGCAAAATACTTTCCAGTTGGGCGCGCTCCACTACCTTAAAACCGGCTTGTATAAAATACTTGGCAAATAAATTCTCTACCCCGTTGAGGTCTGCCCACGCATTGGAGAATGCCATAATACCGATACGGTTCATTTGATTAAAATCATAGGTAGGGCTAATGACTGTTTTGGGCGTACAGGCCATACAACATAAAGCACATAGCCAAGCAAGGGCGCGTTTCTTCATATTTCTATTATATAATTTTTCGCACGAGCATACGAACCCAAAGTAACCAGTTGCCAAAATAACACAAAAAATTTACAATGTATGTATCTTAATTTACAAAGGAGATGTATGAAAAAACTAGTTTTATTAGCTGTGATGTTACTGGCATCTTCAGCCGTATTTGCCCAGAATTATTATTACCCGGTAAGCGATAATGGCTTATACCCCGATGCTACCCGCATTGAACTTTACGGCGGCATGGTACTCCCGGAAAGTGCCTGGCACGACAAAGGCGATTATATTGACCTCGGAAACACCGGGTGGACGGCCGGTATCGGTTTTTACCGCAGCGTAACCCGTGTATTGACCCTTGGGTTGGACGGGAACTATGCTCAATTTGGAGACGGTGATAAACGTACAGACGGTTCCTATTACCGCACCGGAGCGGCTACGGGTTTAGTAGCAGCGCGCATTAACTTTTTCCCGCGTCATTCTACCCGGCTGTATATTCCCCTGGGGGTCGGTATCGGACATATGTTTGTACGTCAAAATTTTGATGACGGTTCCCACAAAACTTACGATAGCACCAAATGGGCTGCTATGGGTGGTTTGGGCCTGGAATTTGATATTGACGAAGATATGATTTTTGGGCTGGAAGGCCGCATCTACCGTATGGAACTACGGCATGATATGAAAGATGCCTTTGGTAAAGGCCATACGCATTATTCCGAAGTGATGTTAAAATTCGGCTTTAGAATATAATTCAGTTTATGTTGAGAAAGCCCCTTCTTTAGAAGGGGCTTTTTTATGGTGTAAAATTGAGAAATTATGTAGAATAAAAAGGTAGTAAAAAGAAAATTAACATCTGCTTTTGAGCCGTATGTGGAATACGGGAAACTTCGCAAGAAGTGTCGAACGCGTCAAAACAGCCAAACATCAGGTATAACAGAACCGTACATTCTGTTATACTAAATGGTTCCCATTTGAGCCTTGTGCTTAAGTGGGAATACGGCTGTTGCATTCGGTTTCGCGTTTGACACCTTGTGCGGTAGCCGTTTCACATACGCCCGGAAAAAGCAAAGGAGAAAAACATGACAAAAAACAAACGGGCGTTTACGCCGCAACATCATCTTGAACTTGTTTCAAGATTTAGCCGTTCTATAAGTAAAAAGGAGGAGGTCTTGAACAAAAACTTTTTCAGGACTTCGTTTCGTTCCGGTTTTACCCTTATAGAACTATTGGTTGTAGTACTCATTATCGGTATCCTGGCAGCCGTGGCCCTGCCGCAATACCAAAAAACCGTCGCAAAAAGCCGTGTTGTAGAAGATATTTCTTTTATTAAAAATATAGAAAGAAATATGGAATTATTTCTACTCTCACGACCTGATGCTGCCTCTCTAGAATCTGTTCCATTTGTAGGAGATAATGCGGTTGGGGAAATAGATGTTACTGAAATGTATTCCTCATTATGCACGGGGGATGCGGCCCCTTACGTCTGCGGGGCTGATTGTGATTTTGGATATTGCCAAATTATGCTTACAACTACTTCTGGATCTACCCGACACGCTGACCTTAGGGCTCAAAAATATCCTAACCGGGATTGGGCCCGTACATGTGTAGCAGGCGATTCTATCGGAGAAGCAATTTGTGCATCTTTATCCAATCAAGGATGGGCCAATTAAAAAGAGGCTGGGTTAGGTATTTGCCTAGCCCAGCACATTTAAAAGACTATAACTTCATCGGCAGTTTGCCAACGGGTTCAAACATACCCATTACACATTCAGCCGCGGCTTGCTGAAATACCGGGGACGGGCTAAAGGCCAACAGTTTCCCTTCGGTAGCCACGTGGTTAGCAGCAAACGGGTTGGCAAAACAAATAAGCAACGTACGCCGTACATTTTGTACGGCATTGTTAACAAATACCGTTTCTTCATCCGTCAAACCGATTTTGCCTGAAAACGGTTTATACCGCCGCCAAAATAAAATAATCAGCGTATCCGTTTCGGCAGGGTTTTTAAAATCTTCCGTCAAAATTCCATACGCCCGCAGCGTATCAATAAACGGAACCGAAGAAATGTGTTCATCATTTCCTACGTTTAATAAATGCACGATATCCCCGGGTTCTACCGGCGGAAAGTGCCCCAACGGCACCAAGGCTTTGCGTGCCGTTTGCATAATAAAATCATCCGGCCGGACCAACAAATGCTGCGCATTAGCAGCCAGTTCATCTGCCTGTGCACAGAGCCCGTTTAATACGTGTTCGGCTCGTTTTAATACCTCATCCGGGAATATTTGGTTTTGTAAAAATTCAATCAGTTCTAGCGGTTTTTCGGGCACTAATAAAATATGTGCCCCGGCATCTAACGCCTGCAGGGCAGCCTGTTTTTCATCCCCCAACGCTTTCATTAGTAACGCATCTGTACATACGCAGCGCGTAAATTTCATCTTTTTTTGCAATAAATCGTGAATAGCCTTCTTAGATAAAGAAACCGGATTCACTTCATCCAAAGCCGGTACTAATAAATGCCCGGCCATCACACTATCGGCTAACGGAAGTAATTCTTTAAACGGCAGCAAAGAAGTTTGCTTCAACTGGGACATCGTTTCCGTAACAACCGGCATTGCTAAATGAGAATCCGTCGTTGTATTGCCATGCCCCGGGAAATGCTTTAAACAGTTAAGCACCCCACCCGCGGACAATCCTTTCATAAAAGCTCCCGCCAGCCGGATGACTAACTGCGGGTCCGCCCCGAATGAACGTGTATTCACAATGGGATTATCCGGATTATTGGCCAAATCTACTACCGGGGCAAACACCCAATCCACCCCTAGTTGCGCCGCTTGGCGGGCTGTAATAAAACCCTTTTCATAAGCTAATTCTTCGTTATCTGCAGCCCCTAACGCCAAATTAGAAGGCAGTAGCGGGGCATCCGGTAACCAACGGCCCAAGCCGTCTTCATAATCCGCGGCAATTAAAATACGCGGTAATGGGCTGGCTGCCCGTAGTTTACGTACCAAACTAGTTACCGTGGCTTTAGTACCACCATATAAGCAAAAACCGCCAACGCCAGCCCGGGCTAGAGAAACAGCCTCGGCTTCGGACGTTTTGCCAAACCAAAAACCGGGAAATACCAAACGAGCTACTTGCATAATGTTACCTTTCCTAAGATTGTATTTTTACGCGCCCCCGTGGCACGAGCACAATGATTGATTTTCCGTTCCAAATTTAACCACGCAAATAAAGCAAATGCTGCACTTTCTTTGGCTTGCGCGGGTATACCGTACGAAGCCGAGGTAGTTAGCCAACTTTCCGGCAGTAAACCGCTCAGCATACGCAACAAAGTTTGATTATACCCCCCTCCACCCGAAATAATAATTTCTTGCCGGGCAGGTGCAGGCACAAAATCTGTTACGGCTTGGGCAATTCCTGCTGCTGTAAAATAGGTAAGTGTAGCCAATAAATCGTACGGATTTTTAATCTTAAAATAACGGTTTAAATAAGAAGCCCCAAACACATTTTTATCCACGCTTTTAGGTGGTTTCTGTTTAAAAAATGGTTGTTTAAGTAGCTGGACTACCCACTTCGTGTCTGGAGTTCCTTTAGCAGCGAATGCCCCGTTTTTATCAAACGGCTTGTGAAAATAATGTTGGCAAGCCAAGTCTAAGAGGGTATTACCCGGGCCGCAGTCAAAACCAAATGTTTTTACATGCTTACCTACAACCGATAAATTAGAAATGCCACCGATATTGACCAAAATTTTAGGCACACCTTGCCCCCATAGATATTCATCAAAAAACGGTATAAGCGGGGCCCCTTGCCCACCCTGTGCAATATCCATCGCCCGGAAATCACTCACTACCGGACAAGATAGTGCCGCCGCCAAAAAAGACGGCTCTCCCAGCTGCAACGTATTAGGGGTCTTATCCAGCGGACCGTGATAGACCGTTTGTCCGTGCATACCTACTGCCGCGACTTGAGCTGCTGATAAACCGTGTTCCTTTAAAAACCGTTTCACCATCTTGGCGTACAATGCTCCGATTTCATAATGCAGTTCACTTAAAGTCGGTGCCGTTAACTGATACGCCGTCAATAATTTTTGCTGAAATTTTTTAGGATACGGATAATTTTTAAAACAAACAATTTGAAAAGGTTCCGGCACAATGGCACTTACTGTTAGTCCGTCGGCACTAGTTCCGCTCATCAACCCTAATACATAATTAGTCATCTAACGCTCCCGCTAAAAAGCCGTTATGCTTTTTCAACCGATTTTCTGCTTGCAAACGGGTACATTTTTTATGATACATGACAACCGCCGTTTTAACCCGGTTTTGGGAAGCCGTTAATAACCGCCGGGCTGTTTTCTCATCCGTTTGCGTAAGGGCAGCAACAAGCCGTACCGCGCGGGCTATTAACTTTTGGTTGGTGGGTTTTACATCTATCATTAAATTCCCATACGTTTTGCCGCTTAATGCCATCGCTCCGGTAGTAATAGCATTTAACGTCATTTTAGTAGCGGTTGCGGCTTTCATGCGGGTGGATCCGGTTAAAGCTTCCGGCCCGGTAGGTAAATAAATATGCACATCCGCATAAGTCGTATTTGCTTGTGCATTACAGGAAATAAGTACCGTATGTGCCCCTAAGTGACGAGCTTTTTGTAGTCCCCCTTGCACATAAGGCGTATTACCGCTAGCCGCTAAACCAATAATCAAATCTCCGGCAGTAGTATGCTTGGCTATGTCATTTGCTCCTGCTGCCAAATTATCTTCGGCTCCTTCTTGTGAACGGAACAGGGCCTTTTGGCCGCCGGCTATGAGCCCTATAATTTGAGAAGGTTTTGTCCCGAATGTAGGCACACATTCGGCTGCTTCCAAAACCCCCAAGCGGCCGCTGGTACCGGCCCCTATAAAAATAATTTTATGCTTTGTTTGATAGGCCTGTGCAGCTAATACAATAACCGCCGCAATTTCGTTCCCAGCGGCTTTAACCGCACGGGCTGCTTGAAAGTCTTCTGCATTAAATAAAGAAGCTAACTGGCGGGGTGTTTTCTGATCTAACCGGGCTGTGCGCGGGTTTATTTGTTCGGTTGTAGGAATAGATTTCATCATTTTCGGGAAGCATTTTCGGCTTGTTGAATGGCTTTAATTTTAAATGAAAGCGGTACAATTAAAAAAGTAACTAAACTAATCACAAAAGCTACACTAAAAAATTGCTGATACCCTAGTACGGCTTGCATCTTGCCCGAAAGCATAGACGGCGCCATCATTCCCAGGGCCATAATCCCGGTAGAAATAGCATAGTGGGATGTTTTATATTTTCCTTGGGATACATACATAATAAATACGGTAAGTGCCATCATCGCTAGCCCATATCCTAAATTTTCCAAGGTCAAAAGCATAGCCACTACTATAAGCCCCGGACGAGCGGTTGCCAAATATACATAAAAAACATTCGGAAGTACCAAGGCCACCGCAAACGGCCAAATACATTTTTTAAATCCAAATTTACCAAGTAGCCAACCCCCTAGTAAATTCCCGGCAATAATCGCTCCTAACCCAAGTGTTCCTTTAATGAGCCCGTATTCTTGCATAGACATCCCCAAAGCCCCTTCGGCCGCCGGCTTTAACAAGAAAAGTGGTACCATTTTTTCCAAAAGAGCCTCTCCAAAACGGTATAGCAGAATAAACAACAAAATGTATATGATGTTTTGCTGGGTAAAATAACTACCGAAGGCTTCCTTCCAAGCCGTAGTTTGGCGTACTTGTGCGGGTTTATCCGCAGCCGGGCGCGGTAAAACCGATGTATGATACAACGCGCAAAACCCAAAGAAAGCAGCTAATCCGCCAAAGAAAACCGCCCAATTATACGGCACCGGAACTTGGTGTTGGGCCAGGTATCCGGTAACAGAAATGAGCAACCCGCTTCCTAAAATCATAGCGATGCGATAAAAAATAGTCCGTATTCCGACGAAATATCCTTGCTCCTGCGGCGTTAAAGCCAATAGGTAATAACCGTCTGTTGCAATATCTAGTGTAGCAGAAACAAAAGCTCCTATTAAAAATCCGATTAAAGAAAAAGTGAAAAAAGAGGGGTTGGCTAATTGGGGCGCGTGCCATAATGCGTTCACACAAATTAACAAACTAATTGCCAAAAGCACTACACTCATCGTCATCTGGGCCCCTAACAACCAACGGCGTTTAGTGAACCTTGCATCCACTACGGGGCTCCAAAACATTTTAAGTACCCACGGCAAGTATAACCACCCCGTCCACAAGGTAATTTGTTCGTTAGAATACCCGAGTGCACCATATAAAATGACAGAAACTGTGTTAATAACAATATACGGAAACCCTTCTGCCAAATACAAAGTAGGGATATACGACCACGGATTTTGTTTCATCGTAATGATAACTCTCCCCCCAATACGCGGGAAATCGGCCGGGTGGTTTCATGTTGTTCCAGTACCATTTTAATAATGGCCGTTAACGGTACGGCAAGAAGTGCCCCCATTACCCCCCACACGAGAGCCCAAAAAATCAAACAAGCCACCACGACTAACGGGTTCAAATTCATACCCTTACCCAGCCAGCGCGTTTCCAAAATATTACCTATTACAAAATGTATCGCCGTTAATAAAACAAGCACAAGCAACATGTGCCAGTCTACCCCGTATTGCAAAAATAACACCGGCAGCGGCGACAAAGTAGCAATTAACGGCCCAATATTTGGAATAAAATTCAAAATAAAAGTAAGCACCGCTAACATCATGGCTAGTTCCGTATTCACTACTTTAAGTACCAGCCACGTACATAGTGCTGCTAAAACGGAAACGCTGATTTTAACAAACAAATAAAATGAAATTTGTTTTTGTACGGTTCCCACAAAAGCCGGTTTCTGTGCCGAAGCATTACCTAAAAACATAAAAATCACAAACAAAGTTACCAGCAAAATATTGGTAAATAAAGACACAATTAAACTACCCACACTTTTAACCATATTTAGTACCGGAATTTTAGAAATGGTTTCAGTAATAAAATCCGGATTGATGTTAATATGATAATTGGCGGCTTTATTGAAAACCCAATCCAAACTATCGTTTAAACGGTCTGTATAAATACCCGCCCCCGATACAAAACTTTCAATAGACGTAGAGATAAAAGAAGCCGCCGCCGTAATTACCGTCATAAATAATACAAAATTAAGCACAATGCCCAAGTGATACGGCACTTTCCATTTTTGCCTAAGCCAGGTAGCCGATGCATTTGCGATCATAAAAATAAACAAAGCAATCGTAAACGGCATTAAGACCGTTTTGGTATAAACCAATACCCAGGTAGCGGCACTGGCGGCTAAAATTAGCAAACAAATCGTGTTAATGGGTGCAAATTTAGAAACCGTTTCTTTAGTCATAGTATTAGTATAGCAAAAATACGCGTTCTTATTTTAGAACGCGTATTTTTTGAATTAGTGCCGCATAAATTTACCATCTACATCCCGGATGAGCGGCGTACCGCGCGGGGGTCCGCTAGGCCTAAGGGGTGTTAAACCCGGGCGGCGCGACGGAGGATTGCGGTGTGGCGGCGGGGAAACATGGTGTGGCGGACGGTGATGACGGTGGTGATATATAGAATCCAACAATACTCCTCCTACAACAACCGTCCCCAAAGACGGTCCGTAATAATACGTACGGGTATGGGCATTATTATAGGCAGTTTGTTGGTTTAACCGGGCTTGTTCTAACGCAGTTTGTTCTTGAGCCTGCTGGGCTGCATACGCCGAATTAGAAGCCGTTATGGCAGACATAAAGGCCGAAAAGTCCTGCGCGTTATCAAATTCCTGCACGAGCATCCCGTTTTGGAACAAATAAAACTCACGCCCGTTTTGGTAGGCCTGATATTCCGTGTTATTTGCTACATCCGTAACCGTTGTAATAACCGGGTTACGCATACGGCGGGTAAGGTCTTGCTGGGAAAGCGGAATGTCTAACTGGTATTTTTCGTTTAAAGCCAGCACGCCTTTGGCATTATCCGCTACGGCTACCAGCGGTTGCGGCCATTTAAATTGAAACAAAAATACGCGGTATTCATCACTCATTTTGCCATACCGCACCACTTCATATTCCGTACCGTCTGCCGACGTGAATGTACGTTCATACGTAGGCACAGTAGAAATATCTTTTACGATATCCTTACGATTTTTTCCTTCAAATTTGGCGGCTAGTTGATCCGCCGAATAAGACAGCACAGCAACCGTTGCCACGTCCTGTGCGCGCACAACCGTTCCCCAGGGGAACAACAACAATCCGGCTAAAATTAGTTTCTTCATATCCCTATAACCCCAAACTTGCGGGAATTATTGCAATGATACGTATTGTAGCATTTTACAAGTTGTATGAAATATCCCAAACAAGAAAGAAATTATGTAGAATGGGAAAGTAGTAATTAAAAATTTCCATTCTGTTTTTGGAATTGTGCCTACGGGGCACAAAGAGCTTGTAGTGATACAGGCATAATGCAAGTCCAAAAATAACTGTATAAGGCACAACTTAAACGGACTAATTACCCGTTTGTTTTGTGCTGAGTGTTTGCCATTTGAAGAAATGACAGTCCACGGTTATTTTGTATTGGGTTACTTGCATTAGCTCACGCAAAGTAGCCGTTTTTGTTTGGGCTCGGCAACTTAAAATAAGGAAATAACACATGAAAAATACAAATACCCGGCGGGGTGAAACGCAACAAACAAGTACACCTAATCGTCATGCTGAAAAGTTGTTGCTCAGCATCTCATCCGCTTGTAAATCACAAGGAGAAGATCCTGAACAGAAACTTTTCAGGATGACCTCATTCAATTCCCCCTCACCTGTCCTACGGACATCCTCTCCCTCTAGGGAGAGGGAATCCTTCCCCATGAGGGAGAAGGCCGCGTGCGTTAGCACCGGGATGAGGGGGAATCTTGGCGGTTTTACGCTCATAGAACTGTTGGTAGTCGTACTAATCATCGGTATTTTAGCAGCTGTGGCATTACCACAATATAATAAAGCTGTAATAAAGGCACGTGTAGCGGAATATGAAACTACAATGAAAGCCATTGGTACTGCAGCGGCTGCTTGTAAACTACAACATGATGGAACTTGTAGTCTTGATGAATTAGACATAGAAATACCCGCCTGCAAACTAATTCCTGGAATATTTGGCAATAATGATACATCTTGTGAGTATAGAATATCTTCAGCCGATGTATCTGCTACTACTAATTCTGGCACCAAAATGTTTGTGTATTACTATGCTCCGTCTAGCGTAATTGAAAAGCGAACATATAATCCAGATCACACCATGTCGGAAACAAGAATGCCGGTTAGTGGATTCTTTTGCTCCCAGTTTTATTCTTGCGACAGATGCGCTAAACTGGGTTATCCTAATCGAGTTGGAGACAATGTCTGGAGTGAATTATGTTCTAAATAATGCTCAAAAACTACAAACCTTCATAAAAACAATTGGTTATTTGTGCAACTTCCACCATTGCAGCATAATAATGGTTTTGGCGTCGTTAATTTCCCCTTTTTCAAGCATGCGGTATGCATGGGAAAGGGGAAATTTTTTTAAGTTGATAAATTCGTCCTCATCCGGGCTGTCCTTTCCGCGCTTGAGCCCTGTGGCTACATATAG
Organism: uncultured Elusimicrobium sp.; assembly: GCA_937891135.1. Taxonomy (GTDB): domain Bacteria; phylum Elusimicrobiota; class Elusimicrobia; order Elusimicrobiales; family Elusimicrobiaceae; genus Avelusimicrobium. Next base: position 111,965 of record CALAFB010000082.1, on the reverse strand, counting down.
GTGCAGTTCTTCGCTGGAAAACGCATTGGACGGATGAAACATCAGCACCTTTTTGAGGCTGCGCGCCGTCATCCCGGTTTCTTGTTTTAACTCGGCCCGGGCACATTGCGCGAATGTTTGGTCTTTTTCACGCTTGCCGGCCGGGATTTCCCACGTTACTCTACCCACCGGATAGCGGTATTGTTGTACTAAATAGATATATTCCCCTTCTACAGGCAATACGGCACTAGCCCCTTTATGGTCTAAATATAGGCGTGTGGCGGTATGGCCGTTAATAAGTTTTACAGTATCAAATTTTACGCCGACAATGCCCTTAAATAACGTTTTGCTGGCAATTTTTGTTTCTTTTAATTTACTATAATGTTTCATAAGCACATCTTATAAAATTTGGACTTTCTTATGGCAGAATTTGTACAACTCCACAACCATAGCGACTATTCGTTATTGGACGGTATGCTCCGCATTTCCGAAAACCACAAACCGTCCAAATTCTTGCAAGGGTTAGCCGCACAAGGTATTAAAGCGATGGGCCTTACGGACCACGGAAATATGTACGGCGCGTTGGATTTTTATGAATCTGCTACGGCAGCAGGATTAAAACCGCTCGTGGGGTGCGAGTTTTACGTTACGGAAGGGAAATATAACGTCAAAGATAAATCCCTTACCGGGCACCTTACCTTGCTAGCCCGCAACCACGAAGGATATCAAAATTTAGTCAAATTAAATTCTCTTGCGTGGGTAAACGGGTTTTATTATCACCCGCGTATTGATACGGAACTACTTGCCAAACATTCCGGTGGGCTGTTATGTTTATCCGGCTGTTTAAAAGGGCTCTTGTCCCAATATGTACGCAGCGTAAACGGGTTTGACAAAGCCTGCGCGTTTGCTAAACAATACGAAGACATTTTTGGCAAAGGGAACTATTATATAGAACTCATGGACCACGGCATCCGCGAAGAAATAGAATCCATTCCCTTACTTAAAGACGTAGCCAAACGGACAGGGATTCCGCTGGTTGCCACCAATGATTGCCACTACGAAAAAAAAGAAGATTGGGAAGCCCACGATATTCACGTGTGTATTGCTACGGGAAAAACCTTAAATGACCCGCACCGCATGCAAATGTCCCACGAGTTGTATTTTAAATCGCCGGATGAAATGTGCGGCTTATTTTCCCACACGCCCGAAGCTTGTAGCAACACATTAGCGGTTGCCGAAAAGTGTGATTTACAATTCCCCAAACACGGTTTTATTTTACCGAAGTTTGATATCCCGCCGGAGTTTCCCAACTCGGCCGAGTATTTTAAAGATTTATGCCGCAAGGGCCTAGTTCAGAAAATGCACGGCAACGTGCCGGAGCATTATTGGAAACAATTAGAGTACGAGTTCAACGTCATTATTACCATGGGCTTTGACTGCTACTTTTTAATTGTGAGTGATTTTATTAACTGGGCACGTGCCAACGGAATCCCAATAGGGCCGGGGCGCGGGTCCGGGGCCGGGTCCTTAGTGGCGTATAGTTTGGATATTACACGCATTGACCCGATTGTCAATAAACTCTTATTTGAACGCTTTTTAAACCCGGACCGTGTCAGCATGCCGGATTTGGATATTGATATGTCTGACGCCGGGCGCGAACGCGTAATTGATTACGTGCGCGGTAAATACGGGGCAGACCGGGTGTCGCAAATTATTACGTTTGGAACGATGAAGGCCAAACTGGTACTTAAAGACGTGGCCCGCGCCATGGAAGTGCCGCTTGCCGAAGCCAACCGTTTAACCAAAATGATTCCCAATGACCCCAAAATGACGTTGGAAAAAGCCCTTGAAATTAACGAACTTAAAAACGCCATTGATACCAACCCGCAAGCCAAAAAATTGTACGATATGGCCCGTAAGTTGGAAGGACTCAAACGCCACACGGGGATTCACGCGGCCGGCGTACTCATTACGCGCGACCCGGTCAGCGAATATGTTCCTTTAGCCCGCGGGGCCAAAGAATCTATTACTACGCAATTTGAAGGGGAGCCGTGCTCTAACTTAGGGCTCCTTAAAATGGACTTTTTGGGGTTACGTACCTTAACCGTTATTGATAACGCCGAAAAAATGGTTCGTGCCCGCCACAACCCGGATTTTGACATTAACCAAATCCCGCTAGATGACAAAAAGACGTATGATATGCTTTCCGCATGTAAAACGCTGGGAATTTTCCAGTTAGAAAGCGGCGGCATGCGTGATTTAATTAAAAAAATCCAACCTAGTGAATTTAGTGATTTGTCCGCGCTTGTAGCGTTGTACCGCCCGGGGCCGATGGAATCGGGCATGATGGATATGTTCGTGCGGCGCAAAAACGGGCAGGAAAAAATTACGTATGAAACGCCGCTTTTGGAAGAAGTATTAAAAGATACATACGGTTGTATGGTGTACCAAGAGCAAATCATGCAGATTTCCAAACTTTTAGGTGGGTTTACCCCCGGCGAGGCCGATACACTACGCAAAGCCATGGGGAAAAAGAAACTGGACGTCATGGAAAAGTTTGGTAAAAAATTTGTGGAAGGGTGTGCTAAAAATAAAATTTCCGAAAAAATCGCCACGCATATTTATGAACAAATGAAAGCGTTTGCCGGGTATGGGTTTAATAAATCCCACTCCTATGCGTATGCCTTGGTAACGTATCAAACAGCGTATCTTAAAGCCAATTATCCGATTGAGTTTATGTGCTCTGCCTTAACTAACGAAATTGGGCACAACGCCATTGGGGCCGAAGACAAAGAAAATAAAATTGTTACATATTTGGAAGAAGCCCGTAAAATGGGGTTTGAGACGTTGCCGCCGGATGTAAATGCGTCTCAGCCGGAATTTTCCGTAGAGCAAAAGGACGGCAAAGAATACATCCGCTATGCGCTGGAAGCCATTAAAAATGCGGGCACGGAAGGGTGCATTTCTATTGTTAAAGAGCGTGAAAAAGACGGGCCGTATACGTCTTTAGATGATTTATGCGCGCGCATTGATTTATTCCAAGCCAATAAAAAAACGATTGAAAGTTTAGCTAAAGCCGGCGCGTTAGATAGTTTATTTCCCGGCAAAGACCCCAAAGAAAGCCGGGCACACATTTTAGCCAACATTGATAATGCGGTAGACGTAGCGCACTTAATTGCCAAAGAAAAAGAAAATAACGTGGGCAATTTATTTGGGGATGACTTTTCCACCGTGCTAAGCGTCAAAAAACCGGAACCTGTTAAAGTGCGTCCGCTTACGCAAAAAGAATTATTGTTTAACGAAAAAGAAGTATTAGGGTTGTTTTTTAGCGGGCACCCCATCGCCAAATACCAGGCCAACCTGGCGCATCTTAAATGTACGCCCATTATTGATATTCTAGACGGAAAAGCCAGCGGGCGTTTAAATGTACTAGGGATTATTACATTATTTAAAAAACGTCAAAATAAAGAGAAAAAAGAATGGTGCCAGTTTGTGATTGAGGATTGTACCGGGTCTTTATCCGTCAACTGTTTTGCCAAAGTATACGCTGAACTGGCAGACAAATTGGCCCCCAATGCTATCTTAAACTTTATGGGGGATATTAAGGTGGATGATGAAAGCGCCCGCGTAGAACTGAATTTAAAAGACGTAAGCGACGTAACCGAACTGATTGCCTCCGCCGCCAATGAATTTACAATTCGTATCCCGGCCGGATACCCTAAATTTGGCCTGGAAAAACTGAAACACTATTTGGACCAAACCAAAGGCACCACGGTAGTGTATTTAGAAGTACCTTCTAAAGAGAATCCCCAAAAAATTCACCGCATTAAAACCAGCAAGCGCATTTACTTACACAAAGGGCTCCTAGAATACATAGAAAACACCATGGGCAACGCGTGGAGTTTCCGTTAATACACACGTATCCCTTTCATATAACCCGCTCTTTTAAAGAGCGGGTTATATGAGCGTCTGATTTAGGTTAAGTAAAAGATACACTAACTGGCACAAGGGTCTTCATAACTTGCTTGATATGTCCAACCAATAGCATTACAAAGTTTTTCATCATTTTGGCAGATTTTATGCCATTTTCCGTCAGACGCACATTTAATAGGAACGAGGTCTGCATAATCTGGAAAACTCAAGTAACATTCTGTGGGGTCTCCGTATTCATTGGCCAAATCGCATCTTGCAAATCCATACAAATCCTTTGCTTTCAGTTCTGCTGTGGGCACCTCTATATCTAGCAAGTGAGTATCTGTTACTGAACCGTTTTTCCCACTTACATCAAAAAATACAACATCTTGGAACCCATTTTCTAGTATATAACGGTCAATAGCTTGCATGATATTTTCAACCAAAACCACGCTTTGCATAAGTTGCGCTTTTCTAACCGCTTTTTGGTATTGCGGCAACGCTACCGCTGCCAAAATACCAATAATCAGTACAACTACCAAAAGTTCTATTAGCGTAAAACCTTTGGGGAAACAACTTTGCATATTACCCTGCCGGGTATTTTTATTTTTCATTTTTATACTCCTTAGTTTGTTTTCAATTCTCTGTTTAAGGAATATAAATACGGCTACTTACACAAGGCCAACGCGACGCTAACCCAATATAACAGCCGTGGAGTTCCACATAAATGGAAAACGCTCGGCACAACACAAACGGGTAATTAGTCCGTTCACATTGCGCCTAATACCGGATGTTCTTGGCGTCGCGTGCTGTAAGTTTTCTCCTACAGCGCACCGTATCTTCTACGGCTTCCAAAAACAGATAAAATTGTAAAAATATTATAGCATAAATGCGAAGGTTCCCCCTGTATGGCGTTTCGGAATTAAGTACAATATTTTTATGGCAAAGTTTCAACTTGTTTCTAACTTTACACCGGCAGGGGATCAACCCAAGGCCATTGACGCGCTGGTAAAGGGCGTACAAGCCGGGCATACCCGCCAAACCTTACTGGGGGTAACGGGCTCGGGCAAAACATTTACCATGGCCAATGTGATCACACGTTTAAACCGGCCCACGCTTATTTTATCACCTAACAAAGTATTAGCTGCCCAGTTATATGGCGAGTTTAAACAGTTTTTCCCGCATAACGCCGTAGAGTATTTTATTTCGTATTACGATTATTACCAACCCGAAGCCTACATCCCGCAAACCGATACCTATATTGAAAAGGATTCTGCCGTTAACGAACAAATTGATAAATTACGTCTAAAAGCCACCACTTCCCTACTTACCCGCAAGGATGTTGTGGTGGTTGCGTCGGTATCGTGTATTTACAATATAGGTTCGCCGGATAGTTTCCATGAAATGCGTATTTACGTAAAGAAAGGGGCCGAAATGACCCGCGGGCAACTTTCCGGACATTTGATTAAAATTCAATACCAGCGTGACGAGTTAGAATTTTCTTCCGGCAAGTTCCGCATGCGCGGCCCGTTTACCGATGTAATGACGCCGTATTCACAAAACGCCATTCGTGTGGAAATTACCGGCAAAACAATTGCGCATATTTATGAAATCCACCCAATCACCGGCAACATACTAGCCGAGCTAGACGAAGCCTGGATTTACCCGGCCAAACATTTTGTGGCTACCGATGAAGACACCCAGCACGCACTCACGCAAATTGAAAAAGATTTAGAAATACGCCACGCGGAGTTAATGGCCCAAGGCAAAGACATGGAAGCCTACCGTCTTAAACAACGTACCGAATATGACCTGGAAATGATCCGCCAAGCCGGTTTTTGTAGCGGTATTGAAAACTATTCACGCTATATGGACGGGCGGGCCCCCGGGCAACGCCCGGCGTGTTTACTAGACTATTTCAAACGATTTGATGATTTTTTATTATTTGTAGATGAATCCCACGTGGCCTTGCCGCAAGTACGCGGTATGTTTAACGGGGACCGTGCCCGCAAGCAAATGCTGGTAGATTTCGGGTTCCGCCTGCCGTCGGCCTTAGACAACCGCCCCTTAAAATTTGACGAATTTGAAACACTCATGCCCTCCTCTATTTTTGTGTCTGCCACGCCGGGCCCGTATGAACTAACCGTCAGCGGCAACCACATTGTAGAGCAGGTCATCCGCCCGACCGGGCTCGTAGACCCCAAAGTGATTGTACACTCCACCGAAGGGCAAATTGACCATTTGGTCCAAAAAATTTACGAGCATAAAAAACGCGCAGAACGAACGCTAGTATTAGCACTCACTAAAAAAACAGCCGAAGATTTAAGCGAATTTTTCTTACAGAAAAAGATTAAAACGCGCTATTTACATAGTGATATTGATTCGTTAGCGCGCGTGGAAATTTTACGTCAGTTTAAAGCGGGAGAGTTTGATGTACTCGTCGGTATTAACCTGTTACGTGAAGGAATAGACATTCCGCAAGTAGGGCTCGTAGCCATTTTGGGAGCCGATAACGAAGGCTTCTTGCGTAACACCACTACGCTAATCCAAATTTCCGGCCGCGCCGCACGTAATGTGGGCGGGGAAGTGATTTTGTATGCAGACCGTCAAACAGATTCTATTAAGTACGCCTTAAATGAAATGAACCGCCGCCGGGAAATCCAGGAAGCCTACAACAAAGAGCATCACATCACGCCTAAAACGATCCAAAAAACGGAGACGGATTTAAAAGAATTTGAACGCAAAACCCAAACCAGTGCGTTTGGTATTTTAAGCGAAACGCTGCCAACTCCTACCGTCAAAAATATCAAACATTTAGAAAAGGACTTGGAACAACAAATGCGCGAGGCTGCCGAGGCACTTAACTTTGAACTGGCAGCCGAACTGCGCGACCGTTTATTTGAACTTAAACAAATGAAATTAAAATAGTAAAATATAACGTATGGAAAAAATAGTTACATTTAAAGCTGTACAAAAAGTAATCTTTTTAGAAGAAATTGCCAGCACCCAAACGCTGGCCCGCACGCTGGCCGCTACCGAAGCGGATAGCACGCTTATTTTGGCTTGCCGCCAAACTGCTGCCTTGGGCAATAACGGCTGTTCTTTTTACGCCGGGGAAGGCGGGGTTTATTTCACGCTCATTTTGCACCCTTCTTTTGCGTTAAACGCTAAAAAATTAACAGCTGCCCTAAGTAATGCTATTTCGGATGTTATCTTCGCTGTATTTGGTTTAAAAACCAAAATCATGAGTAACGGGGATATGTGCTTGTATGACAAATCGGCCCGCACCTGGAAAAAATTTGCCGGCATTTTAGCGGAGCAAACGGAAAACGGCAGCTGGCTGCTGGGAGCCGGGATTTACCTCAACAACCGCTTACCCGCGGGGCTGCGTACAACGGCTACCAGTCTAAAAACTATTTCCGGTAGTGATACCAGCAAAGAATTATTTTTAGACGAAGTTTTGACGAATTTTTGGAAAGAATACGCGTTTTTGTAGGAGGAATAACCACACATATTTAAACTCAATTTGATGATTTGTTGAAAGGAAGTAAGGGGGAAGCCCTTATTGCGCCGGGTGGTAAATCCGCAAGGCACATGCGAGTCCGCAACTATCGTTTGCTTTTCACCTGTCCGCAAGGACAGGTGATCGACGATTTGCACGGGTTACTCGCATGGCTTAGGCAGTCGTCGTTTTTTATACCTAGGCCCAAACTTACATGCGAGGTGCAATATGCACATGTTTTACACCCGGCGGGGTTTTACGCTTATTGAGTTATTGGTAGTAGTTCTTATCATTGGTATTTTGGCAGCGGTAGCGTTGCCGCAATACCAAAAGGCAGTATTAAAAGCACGCGTGGCAGAGGTTAAAATAGTACTCAAAGCCGTGGTAACCGCCGGAGATGTATGGTTGGCCCAAACGGGGAGAGAGGCTTTGCCCCCGCTAGACGAACTGGACATCAGTGTTCCCCCGGAAACCGCAAATTGGGCGTTTGAATGGGACGAGCACGATGCAATGGGCGTGTCGGCTTACGCCACCCCAAAAATGACCAATTTTGGGGATTTCATGATTGAGTATACCAGCCCCAATATGAAACTACATCCCGAATCTGCCGGCAAATGGGAATGTATAGCTAACGATACAACGGCACACAAAACGTGCCAACAATTAGGCGGTATACTCCAGGAAGGAAACGACATGGTATATAAACTGCCATAACATGATATGCAGGCAAATATTTGTGGAGCCCTATGAGCCCTCATTATTTTTGTCTATTTTTTGATTAGTAGAACTATACAATCTTAGTTTAATAACAAACATCCCCGTGTCTGAACTTTGCTCAGCACGGGGAATGTTTTATATAGTCAATTAGTATTTTGCCAATACTTTTTCTTTCTCGGCCGACGAATACACGCGGTAATCTATTTGTTGGAAAATAGAGTCGCGCATTTCCAGGTTGAACACATACCCCTCATCAATACGGTTGCCGATAATCTGCTCGTAGAGTTCATTAAACCGTTTGATGTGGTCTTTCGTGCGTTTGGTGGAATACTCTTTGGCGGTTCCGGTCGTCATCAAAAACGCCCAGTCCGAAGATTGCATTAAGACAAGTTCGCGCGCCAGTTGATTTAAAGCCCGGCGCAAAAGCCCTTCGGCATTTGAAAAACGGTTGGCAAGTTCCATCATCCGTTCGGACGATTTAATTAAGTGGCGGTAAATCCAGTCGTTACCGCTATTAAGCCACACGTCGTGATATCCTTTATCGCCCCAGCTAGACATAGACGGCTGCACTACCTGGTTTTCCGGGTACATTTGCAAGTATTCCATGGGGGTAATGAGTTTAATTTCATCCTGGTCGTAATAGATTTTTTTGAATAAAAACTCCAAAAAATCAATTCCTTCATACCACCAATGCCCGTAGAGTTCTGCATCATACATAGACACTACCAGCGGTTTGCGGTCAATAATGGTGCTTAAATACTTTATTTGCTGTTGGCGGTTGAACATAAAGTTCCCGGCGTGCTGGGCGGCTACTTCGCGCGCTTCCCACGGGTTGTAAGCCTGCTTTTGGTTCAGGGATACTTTGCCGGTGATTTTATGGTATTTCATACCGATATTGCGGCGTACGCCGTCGGAATGTAAATACGGTTTAATGTAATCGTAATCCAAATCGTAACCCAAATCGCGGTAAAATTCGCGGTAGCGGTGGTCGCCGGGGTAGCCGGATTCGGCACTCCACACTTGTTGGGCCGATTCCATATCGCGCGCAAACGCGGCAACCCCTGTTTCCGGGCAATACACCGGCGCATATACGCCGTATTTCGGGCGCGGGGTGCCGTGTAAAATACCGTGCGATTCGGTAAAGAAGAATCGGATCCCTTCTTCGCGCAAAAATTTATCGTCGCCGGGATTATAGGCACATTCGGCCAGCCAAATCCCGCGCGGATTTTTGCCAAAACGACTGCGGTAATCATGTGCGGCAATTTTAATTTGTGCGTTGACGCTTTCTTTGTGTACCATTAAGGGCAAATATCCGTGCGTGGCGCAGCAGGTAATAATTTCCAGTTTGCCCATATCCTGGAATTTTTTAAAACCTTGCAGTACGTGCCCGTGGTAGCGGTTTTCAAATAAATCCTGGTAGCGGCGGAATTTATCAAAATACATTCGCGCCACGCCTTCAAATTCGGTGCCACGCGTGCGTTCAATTTCTTTGGCAGATAGTTCGGCCCGTTGGTTTAAATAATGGCGGAAACGCTCTATTAAAAGCGGGTCTTCCATCATATTACACAAGGGCGGCGTTAAGGACATGGTTAAGCGGAAATCGCACCCTTCATCCGTTAATTTTTCAAACACACTTAACAGCGGAATGTACGTTTCCACCATGGCTTCGTAGAACCAGTCTTCTTCTAAAAAGTCCGGATATTCCGGGTGTTTGATAAATGGCAAGTGCGCATGGAGTACCAGCGCAAGATAACCCTTCTCTTGTCCCATGTTATTTCCCCTGTTCGCGCACGGCTTTGATGTCTATATGGCGCGTTTTATCACCTTTGGCGTTACGCGCATGAATAGGCAAGTCTACTACCTCTCCGGCGGACAGGTGTTGATGAATAGAAAATTTGCCATCTTTTAATTCAATTTGTTTGCCGTTAATGGACACAATGGCATTTTTAGAGGCAGAACCGTAAATAATAATCTCACAATCGGCATTGAGCCAAATATCTTCGTCTTCTTGCACTTTATCTAGGTGTAAAGCAAACGAGGACCACGACGTCGGCGCGCCGGATGTGGTAAGTTCGGTTAGTTTCCACCGCTGGCCTACCACTTGCATCAGTTCGCTGGCCCCTAAACCGATATAATCGGCCCCGGAGAGTTTTAAGAGTTTTTGGAAATCTCCTTCCACAATCATCCATTTATCATCCACAATGTTGGAGATTTTACCGGGCGGCACAGACGTCATATTACTGCGGGTTACTAAAATAAATTGCCCGTCAGCGGTTAAATAACCTAAATCAGCAATATAAGCACGGCCGGATTCGGGGGCGTTAATGTACCAGTTTTTAGCTTCAAAAATAACCGGCATATCGTAGTATTTTACGGAATTGGCACCCGTAAAATAAGATACGTTCGTTACATCATGCAAACGGATAATGGTGCGTGCGTGTTTAAGTACGTCCGGGTTGTATTGGCTCTTAATAAAATCCAGCGTACCGGAAGTAATTTCCCAAAATAAAAACATCCATGCCGGATCTTTCGGCAATAAATAACTTTCCGTCTTGCCGTAGCCGGACGGAATATCCGCCTCGGTTTGGCGGTCCCGCACGAGCGGTTTTAAAAGTGAACCCGATGATAAGTTTTGCGCCATATCCCTTCTCCCCCTGTATGTATAGATAAAAAATGCGTAAATTCTACCATCTACATTTTAGCATATTTGTGTGCCCGTACAAGCGGAAAAATTAGTTAGTTATCTACTTTCTTTTGGATGAGCCACAAACTGATAAAAATAAGGGCCATACCCATCAGTTCCGGCGCGTGCGGGATGCGTCCTCGGAATAAAATATCGGTTCCCATGGCAATAATCGGCGAAAAATACGTTACTGAGGCCATACGCGTCGCCCCCCAGCGTTTAATAAGTGCAATCATTAAGAGAAATGCTACTGCCGAAGAAATAACCCCAGCACTTACAATGGAAAGGACCAGTTTTGTATTAAATACCGTCCATGAGGGGATCGGTTCCGTTAACAACGATATGCCGCACAACACCACGGCAGCAAACAAGTATTGATGAAAGGTATTGGCCTGCCAAGGAAGTGTGGTATTATCCACCATAATTTTTTTGGTAAGCACGTTGCCCAGTCCGTAACAAAGGGCCATAAAAAGTAAAGCCATGTAGCCCCATAAGGTCATTTGCCCAGCAGGAGCAGTAAGGGCGGCTTGCCATTGCGGACGCATAATTACCAAAAGCCCTGCTAGGCCGATAAGTACCCCGGCCGCACGACGCCATGTAAAACGGTCCACTCCTTTTAATAAAACGGCACCGGCCAAAAAACTCCATATCGGTACCGTACCGTTAAAAATACCGGCAATGGTAGGCACCGTATGTTGAATCCCCCAGGACAAAGCCGCAAACGGCAGTAAAATCAGCAATAAACTAATAACCCAGGGCCGCCACAACTGGCGCAACGGGCATTTAAACGGGGCTTTTTGAATGGAAAACAATATAATAAAAAAAACAAGCCCGGCTAGTACACGGGCAAACGCGCCCCAATAGGGCGGGAGCACCTCTACAATATTTTTAGAGGCCAAAAACGCCGTTCCCCAACACAACGCCAAACAAAATGCAAATAAGTAACTCATAAAATTATTGTAGCAATTTTGAAAATCGGAAAGGTATATAACTAATAAACGAACCTTTGATTTTGCTCTTTTGTTTCTTTACCTGTTTCATGGCTGCAAATTTGTTCCACCATATTACTTTCAACCATAGGAACACACCAACGAACGAAACCACGCGAACTATGATTTAAATAAATTTGGTATTTTATTATTTCCGTTTCGTTTTGAGTTACCGCACAATAAACAAATTTAGAAGTTTTGTTTAATTTGCAAAAAATTTTGAAAATTTCGCTTATTACCACCTGCTATAGAAGGCGTTGGAGTATCCAAATCCAACTCTGTAAAATCTTCGGTATAACTGCCATTTGCCAAATAGTAAATTTCTTCTGCTTGAACTAAACTATAGGTTAGACCTTTTATGGTAGCAAACCGGCTTTTGAGTACGGCTTTTTGATACTGTGGCAACGCTACGGCGGCTAAGATACCGATAATAAGGACAACAACTAACAACTCTATAAGCGTGAAACCCCGCCGGGTATTTTTGTATGTCATACACACTCCTTTCCGTTTCATTTCAATTTGTTTGTTTAAGAGTGCATACAAAATCAAATTGTATTTACAGTATAACAAAATATAAATATAGGTGCAAAAAATTGGGGGCTGCTCGGCCTCCGTTTTTTAGTGGTGATACTAAACCCCCGGCTATGCCGGGGGTTTAGTTTACCTAACTGGGAGAGTTCACAACATACAAACAACGCAAATTACTTTTTACCGCCGGCGGGAACGGGAAGAAGACCTCGTAGATTTAGGTGAACGGCCTGACTGCGAGAAGCGTGCAGAAGGGCCCCAAGGAGTGTTTTCTTCTTCATGAAGACCATATTTCCGGTCCCACAAAGTGCCGCTGTCTACAATTTCTGAAAATAGACGTTTTTGGGGTTGATCCGATTTCGTTTGGGTCTGCAACCACCGAGTAGTACGGTCCGGCCCTGTAACAACTTGTGAGGCAGGGTCTAACCCTTGTAATTTATTCGTATATTCTTTCAAGAGAGACTCTTGGGTAAACTGGCGTACAGGATTCCCGTTTTTAAATACAACATACCAAGGCCCCTTGAATGGATATACTTGATACGGGGTTTGCGTTTCTTTTTCCGTGATTATTTGTGCAACAACCTCGGGTTCAGCTTTCTTAAAATCTTCTTCCGTAACGCCCACATTTACCTGATACTGGCGGTACATATCCAATTTCCCGGCTGTATTTTCTGCTACGGCCAGTAAAGGTTGCTCCACCCCGCCTTTAAATAAAAATAACCGATAATTTTGTTTTTCATTTCCAAAGAGGACTACCGCATATTCCTGCCCATCTTCAGCTTGAATTACTTTATCAACCGAGGCCGGCATATTCGCATTAAATAGTACATAAAAACGGGTTTTCCCTTTCAGGCGGGATAGTAACTGTTCTGCTGAGTGACGCATAACCGCAATTTCAGAAGCATCCCGGGTAGAAGAAGCCAGACCAAAATTGGTGGCTAGTTGTACTTCTAACTCCGGCCCTTTTTCTTTCGTATGGGCCGAAGCAGCCGTTGTTTTGGAAGCAACCGGTTTTGGAGCTGGCTTGGGAGCCGGCTTTTCTTCTTCTTCGTCAGGCAGTTGCCAACTGTCTAAGTCCGTCAAAGAAGGTACTGCTCCCGCAGGTACTGTAAAACATAACAAAATCAATAAATAAAATAGTTTCATATACATTTATTATACGGTTTTTTGGGAACTTTGCCATTATTTTGTTAAAAAAGTTGATTAAACTAAAGCCAATTTCATAAAATTTTAGAAATCATATTAAAGGAGAAAATGAATCATGCGTAAACTAGTAGGGTTTTTAATGTGCTTCTCGCTTTTTACAATTGCGTGCCATAAACAGGACGCTTCCGCTCCGGCGGCCGTAAATGTATCTGCCGTCAAAGTCATTCAAGAGAATTTGCCGTGGAATATTGAATATCCGGCCCAAGTAGCAGGTTCTTTAGAAATTCAAATCCGTGCCCAGGTAGGTGGTATTTTACAAAGCCGTCTATATAACGAGGGAGAATTTGTCAAAGAAGGTACCCAACTGTTTCAAATTGATGATTCGGAATATAAGGTAGCATTAGAAAAAGCCCAAGGATCCCTGGCTCAAGCCCAAGCTGAAGAAAAGCGGACCTACCGCACCTTTAAACGTATGAAAACGCTGCGCCAGTCCAATGCCGTCAGCCAGCAGGATTATGATAATGCTTTATCCGCTTACGAAACTGCCCAGGCAAATGTAAAAGTAGCCCAAGCTGCGGTGGAAGGAGCTCAAATTAACCTGGGATATACCAAAGTGGTAGCACCTATTTCCGGTATTGTTGGGCAAGCGGTACCCTCTGTAGGAAGTTTGATTTCTCCGCAAGGAGAGTCCGGTTATTTAACCAATATGGTACAGATTAACCCCCTGTATGTAAAATTTTCTATGCCGGGCAGCCAGTTTACGAAACTGTCCGAAGGGTTTATTTCCGGGCAAATTGCGTTTGGTAACATGAAACAAGGCGATACGCAAGCTGCCCAAGAATACCGCAATAAAGATGTTAACGACGTGAACGTTTACATAGAAGCCGTGCTGCCCAATGGGGAAATTTATCCACAGCGTGGTAAAATTATCTTTTTTGACAGCTCCGAAAATGCCCTTACTTCCAGTATTGCCATGAAAGCCGAATTTGCAAACCCTACTAATTCGCGCTTGCTTATGCCGGGGCAATTTGTACGCGTACATTTAATCGGGGCTACTTATAAAAATGCGATTTTGATTCCTTCCTCTGCCGTGTTGCATACAGCCAAAGAATTATTGGTCTATGTGGTAGATGCCAACAACGCCGTAGAAGCCCGCCCGATTACCGGGGAATTGTTAGAGGATGTATATGTAGTTTCCAGCGGGCTCAAAAACGGAGAAACGGTCATCAGCGAAGGCCTTACGCGGGTGCGCCCCGGGCAAAAAGTAGTGGCTTCCTTGCAGCCGTTTGAAGTAAAACCCACGCAAGAACGCACCGCTCCGAAGGCCGATGCCGAAAAAATGGACCAATTAGAACAAGCTATTTCTGATTCTGAAGTTCCGGATGCGGAGTCTTTACCGGATGCGAATTCATCCGACGAACAGGTCCGTTAAAAGGAGTCAGTTATGTTTTCTAAATTTTTCATTGACCGGCCTATTTTTGCCTCGGTAATTTCGCTGCTTATTACATTAGCGGGAATTGTGTCTATTAAATCCCTTCCAGTAGAACAATACCCGGATTTGACCCCGCCCACGATTGCTGTTTCCGCCAGTTACCCGGGTGCCAGCCCGGAGGTAATTGCCAACACGGTGGCTGCCCCCTTAGAACAGCAAATCAATGGCGTGGAAGATATGTTGTATATGAACTCCACTTCTTCCGCCAACGGCGATATGTCTCTTACCGTTTATTTTAAAGTAGGTACTGACCCTGACCAGGCTATGATTAACGTCAATAACCGCGTGCAAGGAGCGACAGCTACCTTACCGGAAGATGTCCGCCGATACGGCGTTACGGTAGATAAGAAATCTTCTGCTATTTTACAAATGATTGCGTTTTATTCTCCGTCTGGCCGTTCCGATACAACCACGATTGGGAACTATGTGTTAATCAATATTGTAGATGACTTAAAACGTATTGAAGGGGTGGGGGATGCCATGGTAATGTCCGCTAACGATTATGCCATCCGCATCTGGGTAAAGCCAGATATATTATCCCAACGTAATTTGTCTATTGCCGAAGTGGCTAATGCCGTCAAAGCGCAAAACGCTCAACGTGCGGCCGGAAAAATCGGCCAAGCTCCGCTGCCTGTAAAAGTAGACCGCAGTTATTCCATTATTGCTCCGGGCCGTTTCTCTACGGTAGAAGAATTTGAAAATATTATTTTACGTGCTAATCCAGACGGCACCACCTTGCGCCTAAAAGATGTAGCACGCATAGAACTGGGCAGCCAAACGTATGAATTTAACGGAAGTTTTAATAAACAACCGGCTGTACCGGTAGGGGTATATTTGTCCCCCGGTGCTAACGCGGTAGCTACAGCCAAAGCAGTACAGGAACATTTAAAAGAAGCCGCCAAAAATTTCCCGGCGGAAATGGACCTTGCATACGATACCGCGTATGATACTACGTTATTTGTCAATGAATCTATTAAAGAAGTCATTAAAACCTTAGTAGAAGCCATGGTGCTGGTCTTTTTAGTTGTGTATTTATTCTTAAAAGATTGGCGGGCTACGCTGATTCCGTGTTTGGCAGTTCCTGTTTCTATTATCGGTGCATTTGCCGGGATGATGTTAATGGGTTTCTCTATTAACACACTTACGCTGTTTGGGTTGGTGTTGGCAATTGGTATGGTGGTAGATGATGCCATTGTAGTCATAGAAAATGTAGAACGTATTATGCACGAAGATAATCTCCCTGTGCGCGAAGCTACGATTAAAGCCATGCAGGAAGTGTCCGGCCCGGTAGTAGCCATTGTACTGGTATTGTGTTCTGTGTTTGTGCCGGTTGCTTTCATGGGTGGCCTAACAGGTGTGATGTATAAGCAGTTTGCTATTACCATTGCCGTTTCCGTTGTTATTTCGGGATTAGTAGCATTAACCTTAACCCCGGCATTGTGTGTCTTGCTGCTTAAAAAACAGGCACGCCCAACAAGTGGATTTTTCTACCGCTTTGACCAATTTTTTGATAAACTGACCCACAAGTATGGCAAATGGGTCGGCAGCCTTGTGCGTAAAGCAACCCTTTCCGGGATTTTAATGGCTGTATTAGTGGTGTTGACGCTGGGGCTTTTTAAAATCGTACCGGGCAGTTTGTTACCAACGGAAGACCAAGGGATTATTATGGTTGCTTCCCAGTTGGACCCGGCAGCTGCTTTGTCTGCGAGTGATAAAGTTTCCGCACAGATGGAAAATTTATTATTGTCCATTCCTACGGTACAAAAAGAAATGACATTTGCCGGATTTGATATGCTAACTAGCGCACAAAAGAATAACTCAGTTGCGTCTTTTGTGATGTTAAAACCGTGGGACGAACGTAAAAAGAAAAATGAATCTTCTACAGCCACGGTGATGCAAGTTTATCAAAAAGCCCAACAAGAAATCCCCGGGGCGAATGTCATGCCGTTTAACCCGCCACCCATTATGGGGATGAGTACGACAGGTGGCTTAGAAGGATATATCCAAAACCGTTCGGAAGGCGGCTCTGCGGTTCTGGCCGAACAGGTAAATAAATTCTTAGAGGCTGCCCGCAAACGACCGGAATTAACAAGTGTTTCGTCTTCTTTCTCGGCAGCGGTTCCTCAATATGCGCTAACGGTGGATGAAGTAAAAGCCCAGTCTATGGGAGTATCGTTAGATACGCTGTATGCCACGCTGCAAGGCACCTTTGGGAATATGTATATCAATGATTTTACATACCTGGGACGCAGTTTTAAAGTGATGATGCAAGCGGAAGGACAGTACCGTGCGCGCCCGGACCAAATCAGCGGGATTTATGTGAAATCCAATACCGGGGCGATGGTTCCACTCTCTACCTTGGTTACGCTTAAACCGTCCTTAGGGCCAGATGTGGTGGAACGCTTTAACGTGTTCCCCTCTGCCAAAATTATGGCCAGCCCGGCACCGGGTTATAGTTCCGGAGATGCAATCCGCGCCGTAGAAGAAACCGCCCAAAAAACTTTAGATAGTGGGTTTACGCTGGCTTGGACCGGAACTACGTATCAGGAAAAAATTGCCGGCAGCTCCTCCACATCCGCCCTTTTGTTAGGGATGCTGGTGGTGTTCTTAATTTTAGCCGCACAATATGAAAAATGGAGTTTGCCAATTGCCGTATTATTAGCCGTTCCGTTTGCCATTTTCGGGGCTTTATTGGGCACGTGGATACGCGGATTATCCAATGATATTTATTTTCAAATTGCCCTTGTGGCTCTGGTAGGGTTAGCCGCCAAAAACGCTATTTTAATTGTAGAATTTGCGGTATTATTAAAAGAACAAGGCATGCAAAAAGCCGAAGCTGCCGTACACGCAGCTGAAATGCGTTTTAGACCGATTGTGATGACTTCACTCGCGTTTATTTTAGGATGTGTACCACTAGCCATTAGTACAGGGGCAGGTGCGGCTAGCCGCCATGCTATCGGTACGGCCGTGGTATGCGGGATGTTAATTGCCACCGGGGTAGCCCCGTTATTTATCCCGTGGTTCTTTACGTTGTTTGCCGGAAAAGATAAAAAGGAGCAATTATGAAATGTATAAATTTATTAGTAAGTTGTGCTGTTCTTTGTGCCGGGTGTACATTAGGACCCAGTTATAAACGCCCACAACATGATTTACCCGCCGGAGCAGAGAATAAAAATGCAACCGTGTTTACCCAACAAAATTGGTGGACCCTGTTTAACGACCCGGTACTCAATGAAATGGAAGAGACGGCTCTTCAATATAACTGGGATTTAAAAGCTGCCGTGGCCCGGGTAGACCAGGCACGTGCAGCCGTGGCCATAGTTGGGGCGAATCAATTACCGAATGTCTCTGCTACCGGAACAACCGGACGGGAAGGGAATGCGTCCGATTCCGGAGAAAGTATGAGCCGGGCCGGGATCAACGTATCGTTTGAGCTGGATTTATGGGGAAAATACCGCCGGATGAAAGAATCTGCCCGGGCAAAACTCTTAGCGAGTGAAGCCGCGCGGGATACCGTCAAACTAACCTTAACGGCCGACGTTGCTAAGCAGTATTTTATGATGCTGATGCTGGATGAACAAATTAAAATTGCCCAGCAGACCTTGGCGGCCCGGCAAGAAAACGTCCGTATTTACCAAAGCCGCTACGAAGCCGGCTACGCGACAGAAGTGGACTTACGCCGAGTGCAAGCCAATATGTCTAGCGTGAAAGCCGAAGAAGAAAATCTACGGTTGCAACTTGCCAAAACGGAAACTGCGCTGGCCGTGCTGCTTGGTAAATCTCCGCGGTCCATTGTGGAAGAAAAAATGACACGCGGCAAAACGCTCAACGAAGAAACCTTGGTGCCGGATGTACCGGCTAATTTACCGTCGGACTTGTTGGAACGCCGCCCGGACGTAATGGCCGCTGAGCAAAATTTAATTGCTGCCAATGCAGATATCGGCGTGGCGCGCTCATCGTATTTCCCAGATATTTCGTTAACGGCGGGTGCCGGATATGCAAGTAATGCGCTAACCAGTTTATTTAGTGGCGGTGCCGGTGTATGGAATATGGCCGGGAGTGTAGCTGCACCGATTTTTGAAGGCGGTAAAATTAAAGCCGAAAACAAACAAGCGGAGGCCAAATACCACGAAGTCTACGCCAATTACCAAAAAACCGTCCAACTGGCTTTTAAGGAAGCGTTAGATGCATTAAATTCCAATCAAATGTACCGTCAAATTTATGATTCGTACCTAGCGCAAACCAATGATATGCGCCGCAGCTATGAACTGACTAAAAAGCAGGAAGATGCAGGGCTCATTGGGGTAACAGATTTATTGAGTGTGGAGGAGACGTTCCTCTCGGCTGAAATGAACCTAGCTACCGCCCGCAATAATGAATTGGACGCCGTAGTGGATTTAGCCAAAGCCTTAGGCGGCGGCTGGACGGAAACGGACATGAAAGAAACACAAAAGAAATAATTCTTTTTGCGTGGTTGTTGTGATACTAAACCCCCGGTTATGTCGGGGGTTTAGTATCACAATAACACACTTCCTAAAACATTCCGTTTTAGAAGGTATGCAGACAAGTATATCTCTACAAAAACACGAAAAGGGGTTACCCCTGTTGACGGACGTACTCTTTAAATTTTTCGCCGCGTTCTTCAAAACTTTTAAACTGGTCAAAACTGGCACAGGCCGGGGATAACAACACCACGTCGCCCGGTTGGGCTTTTTGGGCGGCAGTCTTCACGGCACGTTCTAAAGTTTCACAACGCATAATGGGAAACGCCCCCTGAAGCTCGCGCTCAATTTTATCCATACTTTCGCCGATAGATAACACCTGCTTACAATGGTCTTTTAAATAGGGTAACAATACTTCATACGAGGCTCCTTTATCGCGCCCGCCTAAAATAAGCCATATATTTTTTTGCTTATCAAAACTTTTTAACGCGGTAATGGTGGAGTCCAAATTTGTAGCCTTAGAATCATTGATGTAGGTTATATTGTTTATCGTAGCCACGGTTTCAATACGGTGCTCAATCGCTTGAAATGCATCAAAAGCAGATTGTACATCTTCGGCCGAAGCTCCGTCTGCCATAGCCATTAAAGCGGCAGCCATGGCGTTTTCTACGTTATGAATGCCGATTAAATGCGGCGGGCGCAGTTGTGGCCCATTGCTAAAAATGAGTTCATCTCCGTCAAAAAATACATCCGTCTTTAACCAATGCTTTGGTTGGGCTGAAAATACCCATAATTCACTTTTAATTTGCTCGGCCAACTGGGCGCATAAAGCATCTGCTCCGTTTAATACAGCTATATCTGCCGATTGTTGCTCTTTAAACAAACGGGCCTTGGCAGCCATATAATTTTTCATACCGCCGTGGTGGTCTAAATGATCCGGTGTAATATTTAAAAGCCCCGCGATATGCGGATGAAAGAAGGTACTGTCTTCCAGCTGATAGCTGGATACTTCCAGCACCATCTCATCCCCGGGTTGTACATCCTCTACACAGGCCGAAATTGGATTGCCAATATTTCCGCATACCCACACCTGCTTGCCGGATTTTTGCCGTTTTAGTTTTTGGGTTAAAATCTCTCCTAACAAGCTGGTAGTTGTAGTTTTTCCATTGGTTCCGCTAACGGCTAATATACGCACATTCTTCGGTAAAAAAGAAAGAGCAACTTCCAATTCACTAAACACCGGGATTCCTAATTCTTGCGCCTTTAACAACACGGCACTTTTCGGAAAAATACCCGGGCTTTTCACTAAAAAATCTGCCAGAAAAACTTGTTCTGTATGCCCACCGCTTTCTACAGAAATTTGTGCGGACGGCGCATCCAAAAAAATATCTTGTTCATCACTAATCAGCACCTCACACCCATGTGCAGCTAATAACCGGGCAGCAGCCTGACCACTTTTCCCGCCGCCTAACACGGTAACTTTCTTCCCCGGAAAATCTTTTAAATTAAACATACTTCCCCCGCAGAAAATTGCGCACAGTTTCCTGGTCCGAAAAATGACGCTTTTCCGTGCCGATTAACTGATAGTCTTCGTGGCCTTTTCCGGCAATAATAACAATGTCTTGCGGCTGGGCGGCTTGCAAGGCTTGCCCAATGGCGGCAGCACGGTCCGGCACGACGGTATAATTTGTTTGCCCTTGCATGCCGGCTAAAATATCTTTAAAAATTTGTTGGGGGTCTTCACAACGAGGATTGTCATTCGTTAAAAAAACGCAATCTGCTTCTTGGCAAGCAGTAGCCCCCATTAAAGGACGCTTGGTACGGTCCCGCTGGCCGCCACAACCAAATACCAACAGCACGCGGCCTTTTTTAAACGGACGCACGGTATCAAACGCACGCTGTAAGGATTCATTGGTGTATGCAAAATCCACATACGTAAAAAACGGTTGTCCTTCGTCAATACGTTCCATACGCCCCGGTACACCGGGCAAGGCCGCTAACCCGCAAAGCGCGTTTTCCAATGAAATACCGTTGGCACACGCAGCTGCACAAGCCGCTAATGCATTATATACATTGTGTTTGCCTAAGAGTTGGATTTTTACCGGCACACCGTTTATTTCAAACGACGTATGCGTTAAAAATTCTTGGATGTGGGTTGCGGTAAAATCGGCCGGGTGGTTGATACCGAATGTAACGATGTTGACGCGGTTTTGAAATCCCTGGATAAGCCGCTGCCCATACGGGTCATCCGCGTTAATAACAGCGGTGCGGTGCGGTTTAAAATTTTGCGGACTGGCCAAATTTTCAAATAATTTTACTTTGGCGGCAAAATAATTTTCAAAGGTTTTGTGAAAGTCCAAATGATCGCGCTGTAAGTTAGTAAAGATAGCCGTGTCGTACCAAATGTTACGCACGCGCTGCAGTTCTAATGCGTGGGAAGAAACTTCCATGACTATATTTTCACACGCTTGTTGTTTCATCTGGGCAAGCAATTTAAAAAGCGTGAGCGCGGCGGGTGTAGTGTTAGGGGCTTTACAAATTTCCACGCTGTTGGCGCGGTAGTTTACGGTGCCGAACACGCCTGTTTTTTGTCCGGCTGTTTGCAAAATGCTTTCCAGCAAATACGCAATAGAAGTTTTACCTTTCGTGCCCGTAATGCCGTACATCCGCAACGCATCCGACGGGCGGCCGTAAAATTCATACGCGGCATCCGCCATATCTTTATCAATAGCTGAGGAAAGGTAAAAGGGTACGCCGTAATCGTGTGCAGCGGGTTGGGCCGAAACCAGCAACACCGCGCCGCGTTTGACGGCATCCTCCATAAATAAATTCCCATCTGCGTTGGCCCCTTTTAACGCAAAAAACACAAACCCGGGCTGCACGTCTTGCGAACGGAACGTAAGCCCTTTTAAGGAGATATGTTGCTGCGCGGCATATGCCAGTACGGTACTTTTAAACATAAAAGTATGGTAGCAAATTGGTAGTACCGGCAGCACGAGAATTTGGACCTATTTTTAAGTAGTACCTTTATAAAACTCCAGTACGGTTTAATTGTTGGCATAATTCTTTTTGAATGGAATTGGCAGAACCGTTCAGATGGACATTACAATTAATCTTTTCGGGATTTGTTTGTGTAATGTGAATAAAATATACCGCACGACTAGCATCTGAACTAGAACGAACTCGTTGTGCGACGGCTAGGCGTATCCCTTCACTATCACTAGGTGCATAAATAAAATCGTTTGTTTTAATACGATCTGACCCGAAGGAATTATCTATCGTACCCGGTATTGTAATATCTAATTTGTCCATATCGCTTGGGCCCAAGTATTCCCCGTGGGTCAAATAATACAGTTGGTGGGCATTTGCAATCGCGCGTACATTAGCAACGGCTTCCACCATATGGGCTTTTTCTACCGCCCGCGCTGATATTGCGGCAACGCTACGGCAGCCAGGATACCGATGATAAGCACCACGACTAAGAGTTCAATGAGCGTAAAGCCGTGAGTTATCCCTTGTGGGAATGAAGTCCTGGTCTCATTATCTTCCCCCCCTGCGTGGGAGAAGGGACACGTAGTGCCAAAGAAAATTAGTTTTTCCGCTTGGAGAGAGTACTGCCGTTAGGAAGGGACCTAAGGACTTTTTCCAATTTGGCCCCTCTTTGGTCACTTGCGCGACACTTTCCCCACAAGGGGGACAGATAACCCCATCATTTTTTACTATTTGCGTAAAACCCTGCCGGGTAATTTCTTGCTTCATAACATTCTCCTTTTATTGTCAGGTTTACACCTGACCCACTTTTAATTTCAATTTACCTGCCTTTGGAGAACGTGTATAAAAACGGCTCAATTTACTGAGTCTAGTCAACAGAACCCAACAAATTAGCCGCAATCTATCACAAAAGTGATAAACATTCAGCACAATACAATAAAGGGATCAGCTTTATCATATTGTGCTTTAACGACTATTCTTGGCGTTGACTAGATGTTTTTAAAACATTCTCCGTGTTCTTCACACGGTTCCAAAAACAAAATAAAATTGTACTTATATTATAAAAATCGGCCGGGATTTTAAGGCCCCGGCCCGAAACAAGAAACATAAAGCCTTTACATCAGTTTTTTCTTGTGGAGTAATTGCTCAAACGTAGTAGCCGTGACCGGACGGCTGAAGAAATAACCCTGCGCCAGGTCTGCCCCGCATTTGCGTAAAAATTCGGCTTGTTCACGGGTTTCTACCCCTTCGGTAACTACTTTTACACCCAATGTTTTAATCATACGTACAGCCCCTTCAATTACTTTTTGGGCCCGCAGGTTTTCTTCAAAACCGGATAAAAATTCTTTGTCTAATTTAATACTGTCAAATTTTAGTTCTTTGAGTACATTTAACGAAGAATACCCGGAACCAAAATCATCCATCGCTACCGGGAAACCGTACAAATGCAGTTGGCCGATTACTTCTTGTGCACGCTCTAGGTTGTTAAAAATGACACTTTCGGTAATTTCTGCTTCTATCAGATGATTGGGGACGTTGTATTGGGCCATAATACGGCGCATTTGCGGAATAAACCGGGCGTCATTTAAATGCAGCCGTGAAAAATTGACTGCCAGCGGCACCACGGGCATTTGGTTGGCACGCCAGGTAGATAATAACCGGGCGGCTTCTTCTAAAATAAACATATCCAGTTGTAAAATAAAACCGTTGCGCTCAAATACCGGGATAAATTCATCCGGGCGGACTATGCGGTCTTCCCCACGGTTCCAACGGACCAAAGCTTCGGCCCCGCGGATTTCTCCACTCGCAAAATCACATTTTGGCTGTAAATAAATTTCAAATTCTCCGGCAGCTAGAGCATTTTCCATTTCACTTTCTATCTGTTTTTCCGCTACTAAGCGGCTGCGGTCTGCCGCATCGTAAAATTCACATTTATCAAACGGACGCGCTTTGGCATGTTCCAAGGCCAGGTTGGCACGGTCCAGCATGATATAAAATGGTAGTTGTTCCTCGGTAATTTCGTAAATACCAAACGCAATATCCAGTAGCAAACATGAATCTTCCACCGTACAATTACGTTTTAATAGCGTAGCTAAATTTTTGAGCCGTTTGATAAATTCTTTACGGTCTGCATATTTTAAAAGCAGAATAAAATTATCGGCAGACAGCCGGCAAAAAGTTTCTTCCGCGGCCAGTTCTTGCTGCAATACTTGGGCCACACGTTTTAATACTTCGTTGCCGCGTTCGTAGCCGTGTAAATCGTTAATGACTTTAAACTTATTGATGTCAAAAATAACCAACGCAGCTTGGCGGTTAAACCCGGCTAGTTTCGTGTCAAACTGTTCACACATACGGCTAAAATTATCAGCCCCTGTCAGCGGGTCCACAAAAGCGGTAGTAAATAAACGGCGGTTGCTGTCATCGCGGATACGCATAATTAAAAAGAACAAATAATAAAATATTAAAAATACTACACCAAACAAAATAAGCGACAGTTTAGCCACTTGCGTCGCTTGCGCCTCTACATATTGTGCGGGTACAGAAGATACCAAATACCAATCGTTTATTTGCAACGGAACAAATTGCAAGAAATGATGCAATCCGTCTTCCGTCCGGTAACCTACCAGTAAGGTTTGCCCATTTTGAACCGCCTGGCGGATTTGGTCTAAGGATAAGGATGGGTCCAGCGTTACATTACTTAAACCGGAAAATATGTTGATAAATTTAGGAGTTTCATACGTGAGTACAATATGACCGTCCCGACGCATAATAACGGCATGCCCGTCCCCCCCTAAAGCTGTCAAGGCCAAAACGTCCTTATAGTAGTTGTCTTTTTGCACAGCAAATAAAGCCCCCACGGGGGTAGCCTCGTTCGGGTCTAGCGCGACGGCTTGTACTAAAATAGAGGAATGATATTTCCCTTCTTCCCGTGGACGGACTTCTACAAAAAAAGGGGTTTTTTGCGTGTGTTTTAAAATGGAATCAAGCGCCTTTGGGCTTAAAGGACGGTCCGTAGGATTCGCATAAAGGGTGGTGCCGTCTTGCAGGACTAAGCCCAACACGGAAAACGGACCATTTTGCCTGTACCGCGCCAATGTTTCGGCTAAAAAAGCTTCATCCTTCCATGGATAAGAATCTTCAATAGACAGCGCGCAGGTAGCTAAAATTTCATGGTCGGTCTGTACCAGACGGTCAAAATCCGAAGCGGCTTCTTTCCCGGCATCGGCAATATGGGTTTTAACATCTTTTTCCAGTAAGATGTTTACTTGCCGCCAATAAAGTATCACGCCTGCCGTAATAATAACAGCAGCCACTAGCGCAAATACAAAAAAGGAGCGGAAGGAAACTTTTTGCATATTTTTTTAAAAAACGGGATTTTTTATATTATATCATTTCCGATAAATTTCCCGCCGTATTTTATGCATGGGCTGGGGGTGTTTTTTCATCTTGTGTTTTGAATAGTCCAATAACTTGCTGAGAATAGGCAAACATGGGGTAAAACGGATTGGCCGGGTTACGGGCTTCTGTTTCAGCCATTTCTTTATAAAACAAATTTTCTTTGGAAAGGGCAAACAAACATACCTGCCCGGCAGCCGAAGGGGCGGGCAAGTTTGCCCCGGCCGGAAGTTTTATCATCTGGTCAGTTAGTTTGCTGGCATGGGCCAACAGGTGTGCAGCAGCTGTTTGCAAGGGTTCGTTGCCATGGCCGCCAATCATACCACCCAAACCGCTTTTACTATTGTTCTCAAAATACAAGCTGCTATCCCCCAATGAATTGGTAGCAATGAGCAAATGCTTGCGGGCTGTTCCATCGGCCAAGGCCATTTCCACCCCGGCCCCGACAATTTTTTCCGGGCCAATTTCTAACATGCCTTTGCGGTTTTCCAAGTTACGTGCGTCCAACCAAAACGCCCGCATATTGCGGTATGCCTGATTCATAAAAATTCCTCCTTTTGTTTACTATAGCATTTTGGTTAGACAGACGCGTGTTTTTTTGGCTATAATAGAAGAAAGGAGTTTACTATGACTACAAGACGGGCCGTTATTTTGATGTTGGACTCGGTAGGTATTGGGGGAGCCGAAGATGCTGATCAATTCGGCGACGCCGGGGCCGATACATTAGGCCATATTGCCCAACAATGCGGCGGATTAAAAATTCCTAATTTGGTTTCGCTGGGTTTAGCCAAAGCGGCCAAAGCCTCTACGGGGCGCCCGTTACCCATAGGGATGCAACCGCCTGCACAGGTACAATTACCGTCTAAATACGGTTTTATGCGGGAACTGAGCCGCGGGAAGGATACTTCTTCCGGGCATTGGGAAATGGCCGGGGCTCCGGTCAATTTTGAGTGGGGCTATTTTCCGCCCCATGAGCCATCTTTCCCAGCGGAGTTAATTCAAAAAATTTGTGCCGAAGCACACCTTCCCGGCATTTTAGGCAACAAAGCCGCCAGCGGAACGGTAATTATAGAGGAATTGGGCGAAGCACACATTCAAACCGGTAAGCCGATTTGTTATACGTCAGCAGACAGCGTTTTTCAAATTGCCGCACACGAAACCTATTTTGGGTTGGAACGGTTGTATGAAGTGTGTGAAATTGCTTTTAAACATGTAAAACCATACCATATTGCACGTGTGATTGCGCGCCCGTTCACCGGCGAACATAAAGGCGAATTTACGCGTACCCAAAACCGGCACGATTACTCCGTCAAACCGCCGCAATCCACCGTGTTAGATGCCCTTAAAAATGCGGGCGGGCAGGTGATTTCCGTCGGTAAAATTGCGGATATTTTTGCAAACCAGGGCATTACCAAATCGGTAAAGGCATCCGGTCTCAAAGAGTTATGGGACGTTACGCTTTACGAAGCCCAACATGCACCGGATTTTAGTTTGGTGTTTACAAACTTTGTGGATTTTGATATGGTCTACGGCCACCGCCGGGATGTGACCGGCTATGCAAAAGGGTTGGAATATTTTGATTCCCGCTTGCCGGAATTGGCCGCCCAGCTGCAAGAGAATGACGTAGTGTTTATTACTGCAGACCACGGGTGCGACCCTACTTATACCGGCACAGACCACACGCGTGAGCATGTACCGGTTTTGATGTTTGGCAAACATGTAACACCGCAGTTTATCGGTGGGCGGGACACGTATGCCGATTTGGGACAAACGATTGCCGATTATTTTCATTTGCCGCCGTTACAGGTAGGCAAAAGTTTTTTGGATAAATAATTTTATAAAATATCGTTACATAGGAGGGTATTTTCGCGCGCCGATTAGGCGTAAAACATAAGGTATTCTGTTTTTTTGAAGCTGCACTAGGGGTGCAGCGTGTATGTAAAATACGCAAAAGGGTCAAGAACAGTCGTTATAGGCACAGGACGAAGTAGGGTCGCTCCCTATGGGTTTTGTGCCGAGTGTCTGTCATTCAAGACAGACAGCGGCTGGTTATGGTAATCTATCCCTTTTGCAGATTAGCAGAACGGCCGTTTTTGTTGGGCTAATCCGAACTTAAGCAAAAGGAAATAAAATGTACAATATAATTACCCGGCGGGGAAATACGCAAAATGAAAATGTGGTTGTTAAACAAAAAAGCCATTCCCAAGAGTTGGGAATCTTCAACAGGTGCCGTTGTAAAAAGAATTATCATGCTGGGGCATTGTTGCTCAGCATCCGATCCGCTTTCAAAAAACAAGGCAAAGATCCTGAACAGAAACTTTTAGGGAGCACCGACTCGGGGCACCCTCTCCCTCAAGGGGCGAGGGAAACGGCAGGGATTCCTTCTCCCCTACGAGGGAGAAGGTGGTCGTTAGGCCGGATGAGGGGGCTTGCACACGGGTTTACGCTCATTGAGTTGCTCGTCGTCATACTCATCATTGGCATCTTGGCGGCGGTAGCGTTGCCGCAATATCAAAAAGCCGTGTGGAAAAGCCGCCTAACCAACGTAGCGTTATTCCACGCAAACGCAGAAAAAGCACTAACATCTTGGCGGTTAGAACATGGCAAGGGAACAGAAGAGTTGTACTTTATTGGAAAGAATCCCGATGCTACGTTAGACATAGAACTTTCTAACGGTTTGGCATGTGATAAACAAGATAGCGATTGTTATGACGATTATTTTACGTATGCGGTATACGCTGACGGAAGCGGTACGAATGATTATTATGGAAGTGAAGTAATGGTAATAAAAGATTCAACCCTCATTCGTTTAGAAATTAACGAAGGGGCCCGTATTTATAAATGTGTGCCGAGCAGCGATTTTGGGGAAATGATTTGTAAAATTTATAAATCGTTAGTACCTGAATTGATAATAGATTAAAACGGCTCGGCATAACCGATAATAAACTTAACCCTCTTGTCTTTCTTTATCATAAAAGGCAAGGGGGTGTGGTTACAATGCTATTTTTAATTTTTTGGCAAGTGCACGCAAAATATCTTTTTTCTTGGCGTCTTCCCCCAGCGTGTTAAGCCCAAAATAGACAAACTCTTGGGCTTTTACCACATCGGGGGAAAAGCCGAAAATTTCCATATAATTAAGAAAATCTAATAATTTATGCGCCACTATTTTGTCAGCCGGATTGCGTGCAAAGGCAAAAGATAAAAAGGTCAATTTCTCTTGCACCGCTTGTAACACAGGACCTTGGAACACGTTAATCCCTAGTGTTTTTACGTCTTCCATGAGTTCTTCCACTTCATTGGCATTTAACTCACTAGCACGAAATTCGGCTACTAAATCTGTAGTTAATACAAATTCAGCCACCTCTAGAAATGTTTTTGGAAGTGGCGTACCTAATAATTGTAATCCACGCACTACCGGATATTGCCGCTCAAATAACCCACTATAAGCCTGGTTGGTATCGGCATGCATATTTGTAAGTACATGTTCTACCACTTTGCGCCGCACGTCTGTAAACATTTCTCGCAGGGGCACATAGTAGCGGCATTGTTGACGTATGAGCGCGGCACATTCGTCATATTTTTTTTCTTCAAACAATCGTTTTAATTCCGCAAATAACGGTTCAGCCGAGTCTATCCCAGCCCCGCATGTAAGCCCCACATTCCCCCGGCGGAAAATAGCAAACGGAATATTTTTTTCTTCCAACGTAATGCGGGATTTTAACTGGATATGCCCGTATACAAGCAGCATATTATCTGCCGTTAATTTTTGCGGTGTATAATTAAGTACGTCGCAAGCATACGCTTTATGCGGGTTGGTGGTTTCATCAGCCAGCCGTGCAACAAGATGAGAAAGTGCCATTTTTTCCAAATTAGTTGCTTGCGGTTTTACGTAGCGTTTATATGCTTCGGCTCCCGTTTTAATTTCGGGCAAATTACTGGGGGCTTTTTCCAAATGTTGAATAAATTCCGGTTCCAAATCCCGTCCGCTTAAATAGTGGTTCAGTTCCATAGCACGACAAGCATATTGCATAATCTGTACTGTTTCCAAACCGCTTACTTCATCAAAAAACCATCCGCAAGACGTGTACATTAACATCGCCATACGCTGCATTTCCAGCAGCATTAGCGCGGTAGAACGGTCCTTCCAAGCCTTTTCTGTTGCATGTTTTAAAAAGAACTGATGCTGGGCATCTAGGGAACGGTCCAAGATGAGTTCAATATAATCGTTACGGGCCGCCCACACATTTTTAAAATAACTTCCGCCGACATTTTCAAATGTTTGAATCATTTCATCGCGAATAAAATCCAACGCTTGCCGTAATGGAGCCCGCCATTTTTGGTGCCACCCTGCATGCATACCGGAATTACACCCGCAATCGGCCCGCCACCGTTCTACGCCGTGGCAGCAACTCCAGGAAGAATTTTCCCGGATTTGGGCTTCGTATTGCGGTGGATTTTTTTCTAAAAATTCTCCGTAAATTGTGAGCTGGACATCCGGACTTTTTTGTACAGTTTTTAAACAATAAGCCAAGGCCATTTCCGCAAATTTTTGGTGATGACCATAGGTTTCCCCGTCAGTAGCAATATGCATCAACTGGGGTTCTTGTTCTGTATTATAGGTGCTTAACAACCGTGCAGCAAATTTTTCACCCGAAGAAAGCGTATCCGAAAAAGCAATTCCTTGCGAAATGGGGCCGTCATAAAAAAACAAATTGATTTTTTGTCCACTAGGCAAATTACATACATACACCCGTTTAGGGTCTACACCGCCACCAATTTCTTGCCATTTATTTTCCCCAATCTTGCGCACACGCAAACATTGACCGGGAGCCAAAATAACAAACTTCATTGCGTTGGCAGCCAATACTTCCAATGTTTCTGTATTACAGGCTGTTTCGGCTAGCCACAACGCCTCCGGCTTGCGGCCAAAGCGTTTCTCAAAATCATAAATGCCCCATTTAATTTGCGTTTCTTTATCGTGTCCGTTGGCAAGCGGCAAAATCATGTGATTGTAGCATTGGGCAATGGCACTACCGTGGCCGCCGAAATAAGTCCGGCTTTGGCGGTCCGCTTCCAGAATAGCTTGATATACTTCAGGCTCTTTTTCTTCTAACCACGAAAGTAACGTCGGCCCAAAGTTAAAACTAATGTGAGCGTAATTATTGATTAAATCGGTAAGTTCTTTATCTCCGTTTAATACACGGGCCAAGGTATTCGGGGAATAACACTCCGCACAAATGCGTGCATTCCAATCGTGGTACGGGGCAGCACTTTCTTGTAGTTCAATCTCCTCCAACCACGCATTTTCCCGCGGGGGTTGGTAGAAATGTCCGTGTATACAAAGGTATTTCATAAAATTTTCTAAATAATGCTACAATGGAACTAAGGGAACTTGATTTTACCCTTTACAGGATTATACTATAAATTAAGCGGGCTTTGCTATGGAGGCAACTTATGAAAAAAACATTTATTATTGATACCAATGTACTGCTGCATGATGTGAATTGTATCCGCGCTTTTGGGGATAACGATATTATCATTCCTATGGCAGTTATAGAAGAATTGGATTCTTTTAAAACTGAAGGAGATACCCGCGGTAAAAACGCCCGTATGGTATCACGCATGTTGGATGATTTGCGTAAAAAAGGCCGCTTAAACGAAGGGGTTAAATTAGAAGATGGCGGCACGCTTAAAATTGCGATGGATTTGCCGAACTCGCTCCCGTATTCCATGGCATTTAATAAAGCCGATAATGCCATTTTAAATATTGCTTACACGCTAGGCAAAAAAGAAGGGTCTTACAAAAAGAATGCAGCCCCGGTTATTGTAGTTACGAAAGACATTAACATGCGTTTAAAAGCGGAAGCCTTAGGCTTAAACGCGCAGGACTATACTACTGATAAAGTAAGTATGGATGAACTGTACAGCGGGGTCACAGAATTGGAAGTTAGTTCGGACGAAATTGATGCTTTCTACCATGAAAAGAAACTGGTACTGGACCCGGCCCGGTTTATGGTGAATCAGTTTGTAATTTTAAAAACTAACGACGGTAGCAAAAAGTCCGCGATTGGACGGATCGCTAACAACGGAGAGTTTGTCTTGCGCCCGCTTTCATCGCAAGAACCAGTAGCCTGGGGCATTAAACCTTTAAATAAAGAACAACGCTTTGCGATGGAATTGTTGTTAGATGACAGTTTGGACTTAGTAACCCTCGTCGGTACGGCCGGAACCGGGAAAACGCTTATTACGTTGGCCACCGGACTGCAACGTACGATGGACGATAATGCCTACCGCCGTATGGTGGTGTGCCGCTCTATTGTACCCGTCGGCAAGGATTTAGGGTTTTTGCCCGGCACCAAAGAAGAAAAATTAGAAGCCTGGATGGGCGCCATTTACGACAATTTGGCCTTTTTAGCAGACCGAAAAAACCCCGATGAAGGCGAAGAAAAAGCGCATTATTTGTTAGACAGCGGCAAAATTGAAATTGCTTCTGTCACGCACATGCGCGGACGTTCGCTCCCCGGGCAATATATGATTGTGGATGATGCTCAAAACCTGACTCCGCACGAGATGAAAACCATTTTAACGCGTGCGGGCGAAGGAACCAAAGTAGTGGTAACCGGAGACCCGTATCAAATTGATACGCCGTATTTGGACGTAGAATCCAACGGCCTTACGTATTTAGTGGACCGTTTAAAAGGTCAAAAAAATTACGGACACATTACGTTTACCAAAACGGAACGCAGCCGCCTAGCCGACCTGGCTGGCAAATTGCTGTAAGAAGTTAAGTGATTTTAAAAAAAGTACAATAACTGTATATGCCAAAAGACTTGATAACCGTGGAAATTAAACACATCCCACTAGAAGTAAAAGAATCTCAGTTGGGAGGTGTGGAACTGGCCGATGTAGCCGCCCAGGTAGAACGGTTTATGTTGGATGTACAGGCCGACGGTGAAATAGACACCTTAAAGCAGGCCTTATTGGCTGCCTTACATTTTGCGGCCCAAGCCTACTTTAAAAACCAAAACGAAGGCGGTAAACGCCGTGAAGAAATGGCCCGGGTAGATGAATTAATTTTAAAATTAAAATCTGCCCAAGAAACAACATGACCGATGAAATGATGCCCTTGGCGGCGCGCCAGGCTCCTAAAAAATTAGAAGATTTTGCCGGCCAGCCCCATTTATTGGGGCCGGGCAAAATGTTGCGCCGTTTATTGGAAGCGGATATGATTAAGTCTGCCGTGTTTTTTGGCCCGCCCGGCTGCGGCAAAACCGCTACGGCGCGCTATATTGCCTCGCGCACGCAAGCGCACACGGTGGAATTAAACGCCGCTGCCGCCGGAGTAGCGGACCTGAAAAAAGTATTAGCCGAAGCCAAAGAACGCGCCCGGACGCCGTCGTTTGACGAGCGCCGCACGCTGGTTATTTTGGACGAAATCCACCACTTTAATAAAACCCAGCAGGATGTGCTGCTGCCGTCTGTGGAGCGCGGGGATATTATCTTAATTGGTATCACGACGGAAAACCCCTACTTTTACATTAACAATGCTTTGTTGTCGCGGTTTTCTGTATTTGAATTTAAACCATTAGCAGACAAAGATTTGTTTCAAATTCTAACGCGGGCCGCAGAAGCCGAAAACGCCAAATTAGATAAAGACGCCGCGGAATTTTTAATTACCCAGGCCAATGGGGATTCGCGCAAAATGTTAAACGCGGCCGAACTTGCGTTTGTTACTACTGCACCCGATAAAAAAGGTAAAAAGCATATCACGCTGGAAATCGCGCAAGAATGTATCCAAAAACGCCACTTACGTTACGATAAAAAAGGAGATGAACATTACGATATTATTTCGGCGTTTATTAAATCCATGCGCGGTTCGGACCCGGATGCGGCGGTTTATTGGCTCGCTCGTATGTTGGAAAGCGGGGAAGACCCGCGCTTTATTGCCCGGCGCATTTTAATTTGTGCGTGCGAAGACGTCGGCCTGGCAGAGCCTTATGCCATGATGATGGCACAGGCAGCGTTTGCAGCAGCGGAAGAATTGGGTATGCCGGAAGTACGCATCCCGCTAGCACACGCGGCCATTTACGTGGCGTGCTGTCCTAAAAGTAATTCGGCCTATTTAGCGGTGGATAAAGCCTTGCAAGAAGTGCGCGAAGGCCGTTACCGTCCGGTGCCGGACCATTTAAGAAGCGGCGGGAAAAACCGCGGCTATAAATACGCACACGATTTTAAAAACCATTACGTCAAGCAACTTTATATGCCGGACCCGGTCCGTTTTTTTGAGCCGGGGGAACTGGGGCGCGAAGCCGCGCTTATCAAAAAACTCAAGGAACTCAAAGGAGAATAAATGGAACCCGAAGCTCCTTTCCGCGGACAAGTTTTTACCGTTACCGCCATTACGCTAGCTGTCAAACAAATGATGGAGGGCGTGTTTCGCGATATTTTTGTGGAAGGAGAAGTCAGTAATTTGACCTCGTCGGCACAGGGCCATTTTTATTTTAATTTAAAAGACCGCGAAGCCATTCTTGCGGCCGTGATGTTCAAGTGGGATGCGCGCAAGTATTCGCTTGAACTGCAAGACGGTGTGCAAGTGCGCGTATGGGGGAGTTTATCCGTTTATCCGAAGTCCGGCAAGTACCAAATTGTAGTTAAAAAAGTAGAAGCACTCGCCAAAGGCAATTTGTATTTGGAGTTTGAAAAACTCAAACAAAAATTAGAAAAAGAGGGCCTGTTTGCGCCGGAACATAAAAAAGAAATTCCTGCCTATCCTCAACGCATTGGCGTGGTAACTTCGCCCACTGGGGCAGCCGTGCGGGATATTTTATCCGTCTTAAAACGCCGCAGCCCGCATTTAGAAATTATCATTGCGCCTACGCTCGTGCAAGGGGATGAAGCCGCCCCGCAAATTGCCCAAGCCATAGCGGATTTAAACAACTTTACGCCGGCACTAGATGTAATTTTAGTCGGGCGCGGTGGCGGCAGCATGGAAGATTTGTGGGCGTTTAACGAGGAAGTAGTCGCCCGTGCAATTTTTGCCAGTAACATTCCTGTTATTTCGTGTGTGGGGCACGAGGTAGATTTTACCATTGCCGATTTTGTGGCCGATTTGCGTGCGCCTACGCCGTCAGCCGCGGCAGAACTGGTGGTGCAAAATTCGCAAAATACCGTGGCCCATATTGCCGGTTTGCAAAAGCGAATGTTGCAAGCCGTTTCCCTTTTTTACGAGCGGTTTAAGAACAGATTGGATTTAGCGGTCAATAGTCGCATTTTGAAAAACCCGACCGAACTTACGCAAAACAAAGAACAAGAAGTAGACGAACTTTGCACACGGTTAACTACCGCGTGGGAAGCGAAAATAACCCAATTTTCACACCGCTTTGACGTGGCCCGGCAAAAATTACATGCGCTTGGCCCGCAAGCCGTTTTAAAGCGCGGCTACAGCATTACGCGCAAACAAGACGGTACGGTCATTAGCCGCGTAGCGCAAACCGCGCCCGGCGAAACGATTTATGTACAAGTACAAGACGGAATGATTCATACGGAGGTAAAATAAATGCCGAAATTAAGTTTTGAACGTCAACTTTCCCGCTTAGAAGAAATTGTGGAGAAATTAGAAGAAGAACAGACTGATTTAGATGCATCAGTCAAACTGTTTGAAGAAGGAATTGCGCTTTCCAATGAGTTGGCGCAAAAGTTAGAAATCGTTAAATTTAAAGTTAACGAACTTAAAAAGAAAGGGGCCGAACTGATGACGGTGCCGTTTGACACCGAACTGGCCGAAGACGAAAATGGCGAAAACTAAAACACGCTTAGATATGGAGTTAGTGGCGCGCGGATTTTTTGCTAGCCGCACGCGCGCGCAGGCATCCATTATGGCGGGCGAAGTATTAGTCAATAACGACGTGGAAACCCGCGCTGACCGCACCGTTCTGCCCGAGGACCAAATTGCGCTTAAAGAAAAATCGTGCCCGTATGTATCGCGCGGCGGACTCAAACTGGCGCACGCGCTTACACATTGGCATATTGATTTGACCGGGAAAGTATGCGTGGATATCGGCGTGGCCACGGGCGGTTTTAGCGATTGTATGATTCAAGCTGGGGCCAAAACAGTTTACGGCGTGGACGTGGGCAAAGGCCAACTGGCGGATGAAATGCGCCGCTACACCAATTTTATTTTTAAGCCAGAAACCAATGCCCGCTATATGACTGCTGATTTGTTTGATGAGCCCCCGCAGTTTGCCGCGGTGGACGTGTCTTTTATTTCGCTTACGATGATTATGGAGCCGCTTTGTAAAGTAATGGCGGTGCCAAGTGAAATTGTATTTTTAATTAAACCCCAGTTTGAACTGACGCCCAAACAAGTGCCGCACGGCATTGTAAAAACCGACGAGAACCGTCAATTAGCCATTGTGCGCGTGCAAAATTATTTTGAAGAAAATCTGCGTCAAAAATATAACGGCGTTGCCGGGGAAGTGATTGAGAGCCCGATTAAAGGCACCCACGGCAACACCGAATTTTTGTGGCACGTACAGTTAAATAAGTGTATTTAACAACAAGCACACCACCATTCTTCATCTCCTTCTTCAAAATCGTCGGCATCCAGTACGTTTAATAATTTAGCGTAATTGAAACTGGCTCCTTTGTCTATACATTCTCCTTCCCCCCATTGCCGCACAATAAACTTACCCGAAGGGTACAAACACAAACAAACATCTTCTTTCTTGTATTGTGCTAGTACAACCTGGCCGACCTCAAAATATCCTATCTTGTAGTCAAAATTTTCAGTCTCCCATGGGATTTGAATATTTTTGTCTGGCTCATAACAACTTGAATTTTTTTCTAAATCACATAATTGTTCGTTTTGTGACATTGTTTTCAGATAAATAAACGCTTCTGAAAACCTACTTTTAACAACTGCTTTTTGATATTGCGGCAACGCCACGGCGGCCAAAATACCGATGATTAAGACAACGACTAAAAGTTCTATCAAAGTAAAACCTTTAGCGAAACAACTATTTTTTACTGCTTTTTTCATACTAATTCTCCTGTTTGTTAATTTTCCAATTTTCCTGCTTTCGGAGAATCCATGTAAAACGGCTGATAGAATACCAAGTCTAAGAGAGAGTCTTAGTCATTAACAGCCGTAATCCCGCATCAAAAACGCGAAACATTCAGCAGAAAACAGGCTGAGAGCGACTCATCCTATTTTCTGCTTGAAAAGGCTGTTTCCGGACTCTCTTAGACGTTTTTACACGACTTCCTATTCTTTCAATAGGATTCCAAAAACAGAATAAAAATTGTATCTATAGTATAATAAAAAAACGCTTTTGTAACAAGGAACCTGTTATTAAAATATGAAATTGCTATAATATACTTAACGGGGCATGGCTCAAGTGGTAGAGCGCCCGCTTTGGGAGCGGGAGGTTCCCGGTTCAAGTCCGGGTGCCCCGAAAATGCTTATGTCTACTCACGCACCGCGCGCTAGCGTTTTCAACCGGTTTCATTTACCGGCAGAGACGGCGGAAGAATACACCGAAGCCGGTATTAAAACGGTTCTTTCGTCGGTCATTCGCCCGGATTTTCCGTTTGATAAACTAGTGTTATCGGCCAATTTCCGTACCGCTACGGACGGTTGTTTACTCTTAGAAGCCCAAGTACAAACCCAAAATACATGGAGTAATTTTTTTAAACTTGCCTTGCTGTCCCGCAAATTTAAAACTAGCTTTCCATCACAAAAAAATACATTCGGTCAGGTAGAAACGGACCAGTTAGTATTATCCGTCTCCGCTCAAGCCTACCGCTACCGCTTAAGATTTTACGGAGACGTGGAACTGTTATTACTCGCTTCCAGCGGGGTACGCGCCCCGTTTGTATATGATGAAAAATCCGACCGGTTACCTTCCGTCCCGTTCCGCCAACAACTATTTCCTATCAGTCAAATGGAACAAGACATCCCGCATAAACGCCGGATCTGTAGCCCTACTTCTCTTTGTATGGCATTAAATGCGCTAGGGTACCGGGTGGACCTTGCCCACTTGCTTCCACGTGTATTTGACCAAACTGCTGACGTGTACGGAAATTGGGTATTTAATTGTGCGGCAGCTGCGGAATTAGGAGCCGAAGCTTTTTTTTACCGTTTTACGTCACTGGCGGAACTAGCAACCAAAGTTACGCCCGATAGTTGCGTGATTGCCAGTATTGCATTTAAGAAAGAAAAATTACCCGGTGCCCCGCTGGAACGTACCCCGGGGCATTTAGTGCTCATCCGTGGATGGCAACCTGGCCACGTGCTCGTGGCGGACCCAGCGGCCCCCACGGCAGACACCGTATTGCGCGCCTATCCGGCCCCGGCGTTTGCCAAAGCGTGGTTGGAAAATAAACAAGGGGCCGCTTATATTGTGAGGAGAAAATGAAAAAATTACTCGTATGTATGTGTGCAGCATTATGTTTGGCCGCCTGCACCAAATCCGTGGATACAGATTCGTTAGTTGTAGTTCATAAAGGAGAAATGGAATCATTGGACCCAGTCTATTCTTATGATGGGGTTACACACGGTATGCTCATTAACGTATATGATACGCTGCTTAAATTTAAGGGTAGTTCCTTAACCGAATTAGAACCTTCTATCGCCACCCAAGTGCCGACGGTAGAAAATGGGTTAATTTCCAAAGACGGTAAAACCTACACCTTCCCGATCCGCCAAGGGATAAAATTTCACGACGGCACAGAACTCACACCAGAAGATGTGCGTTATTCGATGTTGCGGTTTATGCTGTCGGATGTGTCCGGCGGGCCGTCCAGTCTGTTATTAGAACCAATTTTAGGCCTGTCATCTACCCGCGATGAAAACGGAAATATAACGGTGGATTTTCAAGAAGCCGCCCAGGCCGTGCGCGTGGACGGAAATAATGTAGTCATTACACTCAAACGACCCTTTGCCCCGTTTTTATCCATTATTGCACGCTGGAGTTACATTGTCAGTAAAAACTGGGCCGTTCAACACGGTGCGTGGGACGGCACGGAAGCCACTTGGAAACAATTTAATAACTTTGCGAAAGACTCTTCTCCGTTTTTTAAAGAATCTAATGGCACGGGACCGTTTCAAATTGCCCGGTGGGATATTGCTGGCAAAAATCTAGTGCTGACCGCCCACGAAAATTATTTTGCCGGGGCCCCGCGTCTCAAAACTATTTTTATGCGTACCGTGGAAGAACCCTCTACCGTACGTCTTATGTTAGAAACCGCAGATGCCGATATCGCCGAAATTTCACCCAAATTTATCAGCCAACTGCGCGGCAATCCAGACGTAACCGTATATGATAACTTGCCGCGTTTACGTACGGACCCGGTATTGTTTTTTACGTTAAACATCAATATGCAAGCCAACCCGGACGTGGGCTCCGGCCATCTGGACGGCAACGGAATCCCAGCAGATTTTTTTGCTGATAAAAATTTACGAAAAGCTTTTTTGTATGCATTTGATTATGATGCCTTTTTAAAAGAATCCATGGAAGGCCGCGCGGAACGCGCCATTGGCCCGGCCCCGCAAGAACTGGTACCGCAAGATGAAAACTTTAAACGCTATCCTTTTGATTTACAAAAAGCCGAAGAACATTTTAAAAAAGCCTGGAACGGACAAGTATGGGAAAAAGGATTTAAATTCACTATTACCTATAATACCAGCGGCGAAATGCGCCAAATTGCTAGCGAAATTTTAAAACGCAACGTAGAAAAATTAAACCCTAAATTTCAAATTGATTTACGTGGCGTAACCTGGCCCACGTTCTTAGAAAAAACCGCCAAACACCAAATGCCATTGTGGGCCCGCGGTTGGGTGGCAGATTATGCAGACGCACATAATTTTTATTTTCCGTTCTTACATAGCCAAGGGCGGTATGCCCTTTCACAAGGGTACAAAAACCCGCACGCAGATGAACTCATTGAGCAGGCCGTGGCAGAAACTAATCCACAAAAACGCAACATGCTTTATAAACAATTGCACAACTTAATGCACGAAGATGCCATGCAACTCTACACCGTCCACCCGACGGGGTTATGGGCCATGCAAAGCCGTGTAAAAGGGTTTGTAGATAACCCCGTATATATGGGCATTTATTTTTATCCTATCTATAAAGAATAAATCCCCCATAAAGCACTAACCCATATCCTACCCTCTGGCAAAAACCAGGGGTTTTTTATTATGGCCTAATGGTCAAAAAAGTTGATATTTAGCATAAATTCAATGAGTTTATCCTAGCACTAGGGAATTTGCGCATCCCGGTGTTCCAGAGATCTTAATGCGAAATTTCAGAAGGAGCAACGGTATTTGTAGTTGCTTTTAAGGGTCTGCGCAGCAGTTCCCACAACAAGCTTGGGAATAAGCTGAATGAATATATTGTGAGGGGAAAATGGTTCAAAATCATTTTTCAGACGGTATTATCAACTTTTTTGGCCATTAGGCCTTTATTATACTATAGATACAATTTGAATCTGTTTTTGGAAGCGTGTAAGACACGCAGCGCCCAAAAGGGCACAATAGAAGTCCAAGAATGGTCGTTATGAGGCAAAAATGGGAAATGGTCGCTCCGGCTCCTGTTTTTGCCGAGTGTTTGTTATTTGAAGAATGGCAAATTACGGCTGCTATGTAAGGTTTCGTGCAATGAACCCGGTTATATCAGCCGTTTTGCATGGGTTCTCCAAAGACAGAGGAATTACAAAATTAAATACAGGAGGATGTATTATGAAGTACGGAAGTAAAAAAGAGGGTTTTACCCTCATAGAGTTGTTAATAGGAGTGCTCATTATAGGTATATTGGCAGCCGTGGCGTTGCCGCAATACAAGATAGCCGTATTGAAATCGCGCGTTGCCTCTATTTTACCCCTTATAGCTACGTTGCAAAAAGCCTCTGCAATACATTACTTGGCTAGTGGCGTACATACAATCTCTATGCAAGAGTTAGATGTGGATATTCCTTGTACGGAAAATTATCCTTTTTGGCAATGTGGTAATGATTTTTTAGTACAAATAAGTGAAACGGGAGTGTATGCCAATTACTGTCCAAACCACAATACTTCCTATGGAGATTGTAGTACGGTACGTGATTTCAAATAGCCTTTAATCACTTACATACAGCTTCCAAAGGTTCCAGGTATTGTATCATTCATAATGAATCTAAATTAGGGGAAGAAATTTGCAAAAGATTGGGAACAGAAAAAATAAAAGACCTGTATAGAATGCCCTAAATTAACACGTAAAAACCCCCGGCTTATTACCGGGGGCTCTTAGTAAACTACAAATTTATTTGGCGTTTACCATTTTGGCGCGGGAGATATCGCCTTTCTTGTCTAAGAAATAGAGATATCCTTTTTCTTTTTTAATACCGCATTTTTCTACTTTTTTCGGTTTACCGCCTTTTTTGCCACCGCGGGCCATTTGCACACGGGCGATATCGCCGTCTTTATCAATGTAGTACAGGAAACCGTCTTCGCGGTCCATGCCTACTTTCAATACTTTTTCAGCCATTTTAAAATTCCTCCTTAAAGGATGTTCGTTAATATTAACGTACTTTAACGTACCCCTTCACTATAATAAAAATTTTTTTATTTTGCAAGTATTTTTTTAGACGGGGCTTCCTCGTACTCCTTTTATATTAGTACGCGTACGGAAAAAATTTGCCTTTTTCTCTCATTGTAATAGGGGAAAATGCTATAATAACTAATATATACCTATAAGGGAAGATTATGTATTTAAAAGCAATAGAAATCATCGGTTTTAAATCGTTTGCGGACAAGTCCCGCCTGGACTTTGAGCCCGGCATTACCTGTGTGGTAGGGCCCAACGGGTGCGGTAAGTCCAACGTGATTGATTCGGTGCGTTGGACGATTGGAGAGATGAGTTGGAAGGCGTTGCGTTCCGGCTCTATGGTGGATATTATCTTTAACGGTACCGCTAAACGCGCCCCCTTGAATATGGCGCAAGTTAGTATGATTTTTGATAATACGTCACGCCAGCTTCCCTTGGATTTTAATGAAATTACAGTTTCCCGTAAAATTTTCCGTTCCGGCGAAAGTGAATACTATTTAAATAAAGTACAATGCCGTCTGCGCGATATACGCGATTTGTTTTTAGACACCGGTATCGGTGGAGGCGGATATGCGATTATTGACCAGGGCGGCGTGGAAAGTGTGCTCTCGGCATCTGCCGAACAACGCCGTGAGATGTTTGAAGAAGTAGCCGGCGTATCTAAATACAAAGCCAAACGCGAGGAATGTATCCGCCGGTTAGAGCGCGTGGATATGGACTTGGCCCGTTTATCCGATACGGTGGCGTTAATTACCGAGCAAATCAAAAAATTAGATAGTGAAGCCAAAAAAGCCCGCCTTTATCAAAAATACCGCGAAGAACTAAAAGAAAGCGAAATAGCCATTTCCCTTCATTCTTTAAAAGAATCTACCGCACAAATTGCTCAGTATACAGGAGCGTTGCAGCCTATTACACAAAAATTAGCGGATTTGGAAAACCGCATTTCCGCCCAAGAAGGCGCAACGGCTGCCTTAGATTTAAATTTAACCCACAAACAAAAAGAAGCAGCGGCGTTTAATGAAAAAATTTCAGCCAGCAAATACCAAGTAGGTTTATTGGAAGGAGCTATTAAAAACTGTGATAACCTGACGGCAGAACTCACGGCGCAGGTGGCTGCCTCGGGTGTAGAGGCCCAGCGTGGGCAGAGCCGTTTGGCGGAACTTGCCCCAGCGATTGCAAAACTCAAAGAAAATTTAGCAACTATTACAGAAAAGTTAAATCCATTGCAGACAAATTACAACACGAAAACCGCTGAAGCACAACAATTGGAAAATGAATTACGTTCCTTAGATAATGAATGGCAACGTACCTCCAACGAACTCATGAATTTAGTACAAAAACAAATGGAAGTGGCGAATCGGATTTCGTTGGAAGAATCCAACATTAAGCGTGAAGAAGAAGACTTAATTGCTGCCGAAAAGGCCCGCCAAGCCCAGACCGAAGATTCCGCCGCACTGCAAGAAAGCTTGCAAGAAGTTACGGTGCGGGTACAGGGAAAGCAAACGGAGGCAGATTTTTCCCGCCAAGCTATTACAACCGGTGAAAATACGTTGCGTAATTTGCAGCAAGAACGCGCTACATTAAACGAAAAATTATCTGCCGTTAAATCCACCCGTGCCGGGCTGACTGCCAAGTTGGAACTTATCCAAACCCAAGGCAAAAACGACCCATACTGGGTGGGCGTTAAAACTGTAACCGAAGCCGGGCTGGCTGGCGTGAAAGGCACGCTTCGCAAAGCGTTAAAATATCCGGCTGCGCTGCAAGTAGCCGTGGAAGAAGCTTTCGGAAAATATTTGGATGCCGTGCTGTGCGATACGCACGAAACTGTTCAAAACGCCATAGATTTGCTCAAGCAAAATGGAAAGGCACGGGCCAAATTTATTGTGATTTCCAGCGTACCGCAATCCACGATAACTAAAACCGGAACTCTTAAAAGACAACTGACTTACGCTACAGAATTGGAAGATTTAATTGATTTAATTATCGGTTCTTATTCTTATAAAGAAGGAATGGTAGACGGCGGGTTTTTTGTAAGCGGCGGTGATGAAAGTGTCCGCGCACCGGAAGCGTATTGGGGGGAAGAAGAAACCGTCAAAGCGCAAATCGCCGTACAAACCGCTGAAGAAGAAAAAATAATGGCTGCACTAACGGCAAACACCCAGGCTTTTATGCAGGCCGAAGAAAATTTAAAAACTTTGCGTGCTAAAGCGCAAGAAGCGGTATTAGCGTTAAACTCTGTACAGAACGAACGTGCCAATAAAGAGCGCGAGTTAAAAACGGTTCAAGA
The DNA here is from genome assembly GCA_937891135.1 of uncultured Elusimicrobium sp. Classification (GTDB taxonomy): domain Bacteria; phylum Elusimicrobiota; class Elusimicrobia; order Elusimicrobiales; family Elusimicrobiaceae; genus Avelusimicrobium. The sequence goes on along the minus strand of CALAFB010000082.1, from coordinate 68,315 downwards.
ACTATTACAGAAAGCGGCTGCCCGCAAGCAAGAAATTACGCTGCGGGTAGATAACCGTAAAGCACAAATTAACACCTTACAAACCCAGAATACCGATTTGAAAACACGCCATGAGATGTGTATCAAAAAATCGGAAGAAGTAAAACAACGACAACAATCCTTGCGGGAAAAAGCTGAAGTGCTTAAAAATGAAATCAATACGTTAAGTGCGTCTTTGTACGAAGTACGCATCCGAAAAAATAACGTAGAAACTGATTTAAAAGCTACCGAGTACGAGTTTAGCAGTTTAACCCAGAACGAAGGCCAGCGTAACGAAAAAATCAATGCTTCCAATCTGCGGCTAAAAAGTTTAGCTGAAGAAAAACTCGCTACTCAGGTCAAACTGTCCGCCGAGCGCGACACGTTGGCTAAGTTAGAAATTGATGAACACCAAATGCGCGCTGATTTGGAAGCCCTTAAAAAAGATTATGATGAAAAATTAACTGCGCTCAATACGTGCAAGAAAGAATCGTCGGACTTAACCCTGCAGAAAAACAATTTAGAAAATGCTTTGGCTAACGCGCGCCGTCAACATACGACGGTAGCTAACAGTTTATTTGAAAGTTGGAACATTACCCCTGAGGAAGCCGAAATGAACTACGGCCACAAAGAGGTGGATTACGAACGCGTGAAAATGATGCGTAAACGCATTGAAAATATGGGGGCCGTCAATATGACCGCGCCCGAAGAATACGACGCGCTAAACGAACGTAACGAATTTTTGAAAGCACAAATGGCCGATTTGGACGGTGCGAAAAAAGATTTAAAATCTGCTATTAGTAAAATCAATCAAACCACGCGGGAAAATTTCAAATATACGTTTGAGCAAGTGCGTACGCATTTTAAGAATATTTTTCAGTCGCTTTTCCGGGGTGGGGAATGTGATTTGGTGCTGACCCAGCCCGATAATTTACTGGAAACCGGTATTGAAATTTATGCCCAGCCTTCCGGCAAAAAACTCTTAAATATTAACTCTATGTCCGGCGGGGAAAAGACGCTAACTGCCATGTCTTTGTTGTTTGCGTTCTTTACGCATCATCCGTCTCCATTCTGTATTATGGACGAAGCCGACGCTGCCTTGGATGAAGCCAATGTAGAACGTTACGTCAATTTAATTAAAGAGTTTTCCAAATCCACACAGTTTATTGTGGTTACACACAACAAACGTACCATGGAATCAGCCCGGATGCTTTACGGAATTACCATGGAAGAAAGCGGTGTGTCTAAAGTAATGTCTGTAAACTTGGCAGACCGTAATAATACCGAAGAAACTAAAAAGAAAGAAGCATTAGAAGCTTTGGTAGATGCATAAATGCGCATAGGCATACTCTCTGATATTCATGGCAATTTAGAAGCCCTGAAAGCTTGCATTAAACGGTTGCAGGATGAAGGGGCTGAAAGTTTTATCCAATGCGGGGATATTATTGGTTACGGGCCCGATGCCGAAGCCTGCGTGCGCCGGGTGGCACGGCTACCTCTACAGGCAAGTGTTATGGGCAACCATGATGCGGTGCTGGCATTCCCGGCCGTAACAAACTTATTTAATTTTGATGCTAAAATTGCCTTGGAGCAAAGTATTCCTTCTCTTTCAACAGCCAGTATAGATTACTTGGGGATGCTCCCTCCGACTGTGCGGGGAAATAATTTTACCGTAGTGCATGGAACCCCGTTAGACCCTATCCGGGAATATTTCCATGAGATTACCCAATTTAATACATATTATAAATTGTGGCAAGGGCAAGTTTTATTTGTCGGACACACGCATTTACAGTTTTATATCAAAGGTTCTGTTCATACCTGTCACATGTATTTAAACCAAAAGGAAAAACATACCATAAAACTAAATGAAAAATGCCGTTATGTTATTAACCCGGGGGCTGTGGGCAAACCGCGTGATCATAATCCGGCAGCAGCTTGTGGCTTGTGGGATACCAATGCCCAAACATTTACTTTCTATCGTGTATGGTATGATGTGGTGGTCACACAAGAGAAAATGCGTCAGCAGGGCTATCCCGAGTTTCTTATAAAAAGCATTGCTCTTGGGTTATAATTCAAACTAAAAGTTAATTTGACACCCTACTGTCCAAAGAAGTTTCTTTCTTGTTATTCTATTGGTTTTTTATTATACTATAAATACAATTTCATTCTGTTTTTGGAACGCCGAAAGGCACCGCTGCTCATGCAGCAATCATCAAGCCAAAAACAGCCGATAAAAAGCATACAAAGACGGCCATCTTTGTATGCTGAATGTTTTTTCATTTGAGAAAATGAAGGACTACGGCTGTTTGTTTCGTGGGTTTGATGATTCGCGGAGTAAATAGCCGTTTATAGTTGTGTTCTCCGAAAACAGAAGAATTGCAAAATTAAAAACCGGAGAATGTATTATGAAGAAAGTAGTAAAAAATAGTTGTTTCACTAAAGGTTTTACACTCATAGAACTTTTAGTCGTTGTCTTAATCATCGGTATTTTGGCAGCCGTAGCGTTGCCGCAATATCAAAAAGCCGTAGAAAAAGCAAAAGCCGAACAAGCACTTATTTTTTTAAATGCCGTTTGGAAGGCGTGTGAAACCTATTATTTAGAACATGGAGAATGGCCGAGCAAATTTAAAAATTTGGATATAGAAGTGGCTGCTGAGTGGAAAGGGAAAGTGCGTTGGTATACAAGCGGCAATACAGATGTTCGTTCTAATGGAGATTTTTCCATACAATTAGTTGAACAACATGGATGGTTTGAAGTAATGGCCGGCCGGATTTCAGGCCCATATGCCGGGGCCGGGTTTGATATTGCCGGTTCTTTACCGGACGAACAAATCCAAGGAGGACGTAAATTACGTACAATTAACTGTATTGAAAATACGGGACAGTATGGAATTAAATTCAACGCAAATGAAGGGGATTATTGCCAAAAAATTTTTGGCAGCGGTCCCAATCTAAAGATAGGCAAATCTTTAAATGTGTTCGTATTACCTTAGTTCAATTCCGGATACAGCGGGAAATTCTCCAGAAACTTTTTTACTTGCTGGGCTATACCCGCTAAATACGTTTCGTCCTCGTGGTGGGTTAAAGCATCATCAATAAATACGGCTACTTGCGCCATATCTGTTTCTTTCATGCCGCGTGTGGTAATGGCAGGCGTTCCAATGCGTAGCCCGCTTGTAACAAATGGTTTTTCCGGGTCAAACGGAATGGTATTTTTATTGGCGGTAATACCGGCTTTGTCCAGCGCAGCTTCGGCGGTTTTCCCGGTCATTTTTTTGTTTCGTAAATCTACACACATCACGTGACAGTCCGTGCCGCCTGCTACCAAGCGGTAGCCGCGGTCTATTAAGGCTTTGGCAAGGGCTTGTGCGTTCACTTTAATTTGATGTTGGTAGGTTTTAAATTCCGGTTTTAAGGCTTCGCCAAAGCAAACGGCCTTGGCTGCAATGACGTGCATTAACGGCCCCCCTTGTGCGCCGGGGAATACAGCGGAGTTAATCGCCTTGGCTAAACTTTCTTTGCATAAGATGAGCCCGCCGCGCGGCCCGCGGAGTGTTTTGTGCGTGGTGGTGGTTACTACATCGGCATACGGTACGGGGCTTGGATATTCCCCCGCAGCTACCAACCCCGCATAGTGAGCAATATCACACGCTAAATAGGCCCCGCAACTATCGGCAATTTCACGCAGTTTCTTCCAATCAAAAATACGGGAATAGTTAGAGGCCCCTGCCAAAATGAGTTTGGGGTTATGTTCCTTTGCCAAGCGGGCGGCTTCCTCGTAATCAATTTCTTCGGTATCTGGGCGGACATTCATGGCCACCATATTGTAAAGTTTCCCTGAAAAATTTAACGGGTGCCCGTGGGTTAAGTGCCCGCCGTGGGAGAGGTTTAACCCGAGTACCGTATCGCCGGGTTTTAATAAGGCAAAATACACGGCCATATTGGCTTGCGCACCCGAGTGCGGTTGCACGTTAGCGTGCTCGGCCCCAAAAAGTTTTTTGGCGCGTTCAATGGCTAAGGTTTCCACTTGGTCCACAAATTCGCATCCACCGTAATAGCGTTTGCCGGGGTAACCTTCGGCATATTTATTGGTAAGGATAGAACCTTGCGCCTGCATAACAGCCAAGGAGGTAAAATTTTCAGAGGCAATGAGTTCTAATTTTTCACGCTGGCGGGCTAATTCCTTAGAAACCGCATTAAAAATCTCCGGGTCGGTTTGGGCTAAATTGGGATACATAGAAAACCTCCTTCAAAATTTGAAAAAATTTATTTAAAAAATCTTTGTTATTTACTATAATTTACTAAAATAGCAGTACAAAAATCCAGCACTAAGGAGCAAACAACATGGCAAAACTAACCAAAAAAGACTTTCTCAAAAACACAATTAAACACATTGATATGAAAAAATACAATGTGGTTCCAATGGTGGAAGCATTTGAGAATATGGCGTATGCTTCGCGCGAAGTAGCCCGCGCCAGCAAAATCTACAATATGATGTTAAACGATAAAAATTGTTCCGTCATTTTGTGTATTGCCGGTTCGCTCATTTCTGCCGGGATGAAAAAAATTATTGTAGATATGATTCAAAACCACATGGTAGATGCCATTGTTTCCAACGGGGCTAACATTGTGGACCAAGACTTTTTTGAAGCACTTGGTTTTAAACACTACATTGGTACTCCGTACAACCAAGATGATAACTTGTTGCGCGATTTACACATTGACCGCATCTACGATACTTACATTGATGAAGATCAACTGAAAGTGTGCGACGAAACCATCTATAAAATCTGCAACGCCTTAGAGCCACGCCCGTATTCTTCCCGCGAATTTATTTGGGAAATGGGTAAATGGTTAGAGAAAAAAGGCAAAGGCAAAGATTCTGTGGTATACAATGCTTACAAATACGGTGTACCGATATTCGTGCCGGCGTTTTCTGACTGTTCGGCCGGGTTTGGGTTTGTAATGCATCAGGCTGAAAATCCGACAGCTCACATTTCTATTGATAGTGCTAAAGATTTCTTAGAACTTACCCAAATTAAGATGAAAGCCAAAGAGACCGGTCTAATGATGTGGTCCGGCGGAGTTCCGAAAAACTTTGCCCAAGATACCGTAGTAGCCGCGGAAGCCTTAGGGGCCGAAATTCCGATGCATAAATACGCTGTGCAAATTACCGTAGCCGACGTACGCGATGGAGCGTTATCCGGCTCTACATTAAAAGAAGCCTCCAGCTGGGGCAAAGTATCTACGGCCTTAGAACAAATGGTGTACGGGGAATGTACCACGCTGATTCCGCTCATTATTGGGTACGGATACCACAAAGGTGCCTGGAAAAAACGCAAAGCCACCAATTACGTTAAATTCTTACAGGATTTAGACACCAAAAACGCAAAAAAAGCCGCTAAAAAATAATGCGTTTAAAAGCTGCGCTTGTTAGTTTATTACTTTGCTGCCCGTGTGCATTTTGCTACGGGCAGTTGCGTTTTGCAAGCGTAGGGGGTGAGCGCGGTTACTCAGCCATACGGGCCCAATATACAGCAGATTTGGATAATGGTTGGATAATTATTCCACAATACGGGTATTACCGGATGTCTGATAAAGATCTTGAAGAAAGCGGTTCTACGTCCCGTTATGGGGTGAATGTCCTTTATGAGGTAACAGACACCTTTGTGTTATTAGCTGAAGGCATATTGCAACCGCAATCCTTGGGTTATGAAGGGGTAATTTATCAGGGCGGGGTACGATGGAACCCGTTTTATTATTGGCAAGGGTTTAAAAATCCGGTTATTGCTGTAAAATTCGGACAGACGCGTTTGCGGTCTTACGTAGATACAAACGGATATGAGTTACCTGACGGGGCATTTCGGCAAGTAGGAACTCTTTCTGAAATTAACGCCGGGGTAGACATTACCAATCATTGGAATTTGCAAGCGACCTGGCAGAAAGTGATAAAATATAGTAGCCGGGTGCCAGATAATGTAACATTTAGTTGGGCGGAAGTACCTTATATGACGGCTGTTTTGCAAGGATATTTGAAAGATAGTATGGCTGCCCGGCTGAGTTATCAAACGGATTTTATTACACCGTACGCCTCCCTAGTGCGTTACCATTATGATATCCGGCGGGCAGTATCTACGGCCGTTAGTGCAGGGTTGCACATCCGTTTGTGGGAAGTGGAACTAACCGGTGGGGTGGAGATTTTTGAACCGCGCCGAGATGAAAACCGCAAAACCTATTTTTCATTATCGGTGGAGGCCCCCTTTTAGGTGGTATTATGACAAAACCTGAAGTACATTGTAAATTAGATGAAAAAATGTTTTCTATTACGGTATTTTTAACCCGTTTGTTTTCTGGGATGGTTCTATTATATATAAGCGTGGGTTGTTTGCTATATTATCGTGAATTTTTATGGAATGCTTCTACAATGGGCATCCCGATGCCGGTATATGCAGGTATTGGAATAGTAATAGTAGAGATGTTTATATCTCTTTTTTTATTATTAGGTTGGTTTGCGCGTTGGGCAGCCGGAGCGGCTTTATTGAATACGTTTTTTTTAGCCGGAATATTTTTTGCAGCGGATTTGAATAAATTATATGTAGCCCTTTTGGTATTATTGGCGGCTGCTTTGTTGCCAGCTGTTTTATTAGGGCCAGGTCGTTTTAGTTTAGATTTTATGCATGCCCGCAAACGGGCCGAAAAACAATTTAGAGGTTAAGTTATGGAAAATACTCCCCAATATGTCAGTCTAGCAAACAAATACCGCCCCCAAACTTTTGAAGATATGGTGGGGCAAGAAAGCATTTCTAAAACCTTAAAAAATGCCTTAAAATTGGGCCGCATTGGACACGCTTATTTATTTTATGGACCGCGTGGCTGCGGAAAAACTACCACGGCGCGTATTTTAGCCAAAGCACTTAACTGCACCGGGCACGGTACAAATGGGCCAACGGATGAGCCATGCGGCAAATGTCCGCAATGTTTGGAAATTGCCCAAAGTGCCGATTTGGACGTATTAGAACTAGATGCCGCCAGCAATACACAAGTAGAAAAAGTGCGCGAAGCCATTATTGACACCGTGGCACTAGCCGCCAGCCGGGACCGCTTTAAAGTATTTATTTTAGATGAAGTACACATGCTCTCGGCCAGTTCATTTAATGCCCTTTTAAAAACCATTGAGGAACCGCCAGCACACGTTGTATTTATTTTGGCTACAACTGAAAAACACAAAGTTCCCGCCACGATTGTCAGCCGTTGCCAAACCTTTCGTTTCCGTCCGCTCACACCGGAAGAAATTAGCACGCATTTGTTGGATTTAGCAGGGGCAGAGAATATTGATTTATCTCCCGCCGCAGCCAAAATTATTGCCAAAAACGCAGGCGGAGCAATGCGGGACGCGCTTACGTTGTTAGACCGTGCGATTGCATACGCCGGGGACCACATAACTGAAAAATCCGTTGGGGAAATGTTAGGGCTTATGCCGGAAGAACTAATTGTAGATGCGCTAAATGCTTTGTGTCATAAAGACACGACGCAAATGCACCAAGTTTTTCAAACACTACAAACCGAAGGGTTTGATGCCAATACATTTTTAAAAGATCTTAAAAACAGTTTGAGTGATTTATTTTATTTTTCACTTGGGCAAGGGACAGAACCTTTTGCCGGTGCGGCTGATTTATTAAAAGAAGTTTCTGCTGGGTTTGTAGCCCGCTTGACGCGGCAACTAGGCAAACTGATTGACGAAATAAAATTTTCAGATAACGCACTAGTTAGTGCGGAAGTGGGGCTCTTTACTATTATGGATAATGTGCTGGATGTAGACGGTTTTATCCGGCGGTTGGAAGCATTGGAACGCGGGGAAGCGTTGCCTCCTTCTACGCCGTCCGTGCCGCCTGCGCGCAAGACCAGTACGCCGCGCTCAACCCCGGCCGCTAAAAAACCGGAAATTACAAACATAGTTACAACAGAAACTGTTTCAAAAACAAAAGCTACCAAGATTATTACTTCAGAAATTCCGGTGGTAAAGACCAATTTGGAAACCCTAGTTCAACCAGTCCCGGCAAGCACACCTACAACTGAGCCGCTACCGGCCTTGGATAAAACCATTTCGGACCGTCAAATTTGGGACAAAATGCTGGAAAAATTTGCCACAAGCCCATTTGTGCACGATGTGATGATTAACTCATCTGTGCAGTTCACTTCTGAAAGCGAATGGACGCTTATGTTTGCCCCAGGTAAAGAGTTTTACCAATTGCCGGCCCAACATAAACTGCCGGAACTTTCCGCTACCGCTACGGAACTAGCCGGGCGGAAGATTACGCTAAAATTAGCGGATGACCCGGCATTACGTCCGGCTGCTACGCCGAAAGTGGCCGAAGTACAAACGAAACAAATTGCTCCTCAAAAAACAGTTGAAATGACAATTTCCGACGAAGAACCATTCGTAGCGGGCAATTTTGAGGCAGATATTACCAACGCTTCCGTTCCGGAAAACACGCCGGAAGAAGTCAAAGAAATTTTAGAGATGTTCCCGGGAGAATTGCTTGCCTAACATCAAACGATTAGACCGTTTGGTCCGTGCTTTCAAACGCTTGCCCGGCGTGGGACCGCGCCAGGCCGAGCGTTTTGCCGCGTATTTTTTGCGCGCCAGCCGGGGCGAAGTGGAAGAATTTATCACCGCGCTGACCGATATGAAGCAGGGCATTGTGCTCTGCCCGGTTTGCTTTTCTTACAGCGAAGACGGCCTGTGCCCTATTTGCCGGGACAGCGACCGGGACACTTCTCAAATCTGCGTGGTAGAAGACCCGCAAGACATTGAAGCGGTGGAAAAAACCAAGCTCTACCGCGGGCTGTACCACGTGTTGCATGGGGCGATTTCCCCGTTAGAGGGCCGCGGGGCCGAACAGGTAAAAATCCGCGAACTCTTAGAGCGCGTGCAAAATGCCCAAACACCCGTGCGCGAAGTGATTATCGCCACGGACCCGGACAGCGAAGGCGAAACAACCGCGCTGTATGTAGCCGATTTGTTACGCGGGCTGGTGCCGCAAATTACGCGCATTGGGTATGGCGTGCCGCTAGGCGGCGATTTGGATTATATGGACGAGATGACGCTGGGCTATTCCTTAAAAGGACGCACTAAAATATAGAAACAACTCCGGTGATGTTGCGCCATACGTGGACCAACAATTTGTCAAAATCTTTCAATTTCGCACCGACTTTCGCTCGCGTACTTGCCGCACTTTGTGCGGTCCGGCAGACGTACGCCACGCTCAACTTACGGTGCGAACTTGTTTGATTTTGGCAAATCAGGGTACTGGCTATTTGACCCGGTGAAGATTAAAATCATCTTATCTTCTACTGTTCCCGGTACTTGGGAACGCAGCCCATTTTGGTGTAAAATATAAAAGAGGTAAATTATGAAAAAAGGATTCTTATTATTCGTACTTTTGTTTAGCAGTTTTTTACACGCCTTTGCGGCTCCCCAAGCTACCGGGAAAATTATCCAAATCCCCGCTAACCCAAAAGCCGGGTTCCAGTGGGGGTATGTGCTGTATATCCCGCAAAATATAGATTCGTCTAAACCGTTGCCGCTGCTGTTTGTGATGAATGACAACGGAAAGTATCAAACGCAGGAAGAAAACGAAAAAAGCGCATTGGAGCGTTTCCAATCCTGGTCCGGCGACTGGGTAGAATGGGGCATTGCCGACGGCGTGGGCGTACCGATGGTTATGCCGATGGTGTTGCGTTCCAAACAACAAGAATACTTAAATTCTCACGATTTAAATCGCGCGGTGTTTGTTTTAAAAGACGGCCCCTATGCGCGGCTGGATTTACAAGTATTAGCCATGCTCAAAGATGCGCGCAAACAACTTAAACAGCGCGGCCTCCGCACGCAGAAAAAATACTTAGTAGCCGGATTTTCCTCAGCGGGTAGTTTTGGGGATAAATTGGCTTTCTTGCACCCTGAAAAAGTGCTGGCGGTTGCTACGGGGGGAGAGCACTATCCATTGCTGCCGTTTGAAACTTATAACGGGATAAATCTTATTTATCCTATCGGGGCTTATGATATGCCAACCTACACAGGTAAAAAATTTAATAAAAAAGCTTGGTCTAAAATTCCTATTTTCATGACGTCTGGCGGAGATGATTATAATGATCCGTTACCCTATGATGACGTATATGGCGAAGAAGACCGCGCTGTAACCAAACAAGTATTCGGAGAGGGGACGACACAAGACCGTTGGGAAAAAGCACGCGAAATTTTAGCTGAAGAAGCCCCCAATGTACAAACATATACCTATCCGCACGTTGGGCACGATTGGGAGAAGCAAGACGTGATTAACTTTTTGAACGCGCATAAAAACGGTGGCCCCTTAAAACCGATTACACCGACGGATACATCAGATAGACCGGCTATTTTACCAATCAAAGTAACTAAACTCTATTGGGGAGATGAGGCCAAAAAAATATTACAGCCGCATGTATACCAGTATTTGAGGAAAAATAGCTTATATATGTATGTAAAGGGACGTAAAAGTATTCCCCGCATACAAAGTGCTTGTAAATTGGATGTATTACATCAAGGGCAAGTAGTACTGGCTAATAAAACGTGTCCCGTAGATTTGTTTAATGAAACAGATTTTACCTTGCAAGGGCTTCCTTTTTCCGACGAAGACATGGCTGCTCTTAAAAAAACAGGAGGGCGCACATTTAGCTTGCGTTCGCATTACCCCCAAATTTGGGACGTGCCGGAGAGTTTAACCTTCACGATAAAATAAACTTACTTCGGCTTGCCGCCGCACCCGCTTATGCACCCCGATATTTACAAACGCCCGCTGTTACTGGTTCTCATCCTGCTGATGGCGGGCCTTTTTCTGTTTTATAAACCCAAACCCGGGCCGCAAGATGTGTATCACTTACTGCCGCAAAAAGAAATCACGCTCACCGGGCGCGTGGAACGCTTTTACACCCCTAAGCCGCAGTCCAACAACGTCATTCTAAAAGTGTTTTCTGCAGACGGGCAGCCGGTACGCGGCTACGTGTATGCGCGGCTTAAAAATTTTGAACCCCAATGGAAAGACACCCTGCAAATTACGGGGAGCTTACAAGAGCCATACGGCGTGGACTTGTTGGGCAATTTTAATTGGCAGCGTTATTTGGCCTACAAACACGTGTTTGCAGAAATTAAAAGTGAAGACGTGCACGTGCTAAAACCTGCTGCGTGGCCGTACCGCGCCTTACGCGCTGTGCGGGCCGATATTTTACGGACCTTCGCGCATAACTTTCCGCCCGATTTAGCCCACATTGCAGGCGGCATTTTGCTGGGCGAACGCGGCGAGCTGGACCCGCAACTCTACACCGCATTCCAAGACAGCGGTGCCATTCACTTGCTGGTGGCTTCCGGCGGCAACGTCGGCTTTGTTACGCTGATGGCATTAGCTGTGTGTAGTTTATTTCACATACGCCGTAAAAAGGCCCTGCTGCTTGCCTTAGCGGTAGCCGGTATTTATACGCTGATTGCCGGAGCAGATGCGCCACTAATCCGTGCGTATTTTATGGCGGTTTGTGCGTGTGCGGGTTATTATTTGGGGCGCAATAGCGGGGTGTTTCAGGGGCTGCTCGTTTCGTGTTTTGTGATTTTGATTTTTGCGCCGGCTAGTTTGTTTGAAACGGGGTTCCAGATGTCTTTCTTGGCCACGGCGGCACTTATTATGTGTTTAACCAATTATCCGGTGCCTGCCAAATGGCCCCGTTGGGCGCGGTTTTTCGCGCAAATTTTTTTGGCTACGCTTGCGGTACAAACAGCACTATTGCCCATATTTACCAACGTATTTTATAAAGTTTCGTTGACGGGATTACTGGCTAATATGCTGCTGGTGCCACTCGCATCACTTTTATTGGGGCTGAGTTTTGCATATTATGTTTTTTCGGCGGCGCATATCGGGATTATTTTGTTTTATCCCACGCAATTTTGTCTGGAGATTTTCCGTCAACTGGTAGAATTTTTTGCGTCGTTCCGGTTTTCGGCGTTGCCCGCTATGGCGTGGGGAGCCGGAACCATTACGGCGTATTATGCCGTCTTGTTTTTAGTGTTAAATTTGCCGCTAAAAAAGTTTACCAAAAAATTAGTATTCCCCATTTGCGTGGTGGCGTTGGGTGCGCTGTGTGTGCAATACGGGGTTGGCAAACAGACACGCGTTTATCTGTTAGACGAATGGTACAAAAACGCCGCACTCGTGCAAACTGCCGATGGGAATTTGTTCGTTGTCGGCCCGCAGTTAGCACCGGAAAAAATCCAACAAGCCCTTTATAAATTAGGCCGCCGCCAGGCAACCGCGGTGCTTTTGACGGAAAACCAGCCGTCTAAGTTTGAGTACAGTTCGTTGGCTCCGCTTGTCATCCGCCCGTTTGAGGATAACTGGCCCAGCGAAACCTACTGGAAATTTAACCAAACATCTATTAAACTAATATGGGGGCTGCATGAAACCCGTGCCGGGCGGATTTGGCAAAATATCGGCTACAGCGGCAACAAACAAGACGACGTATCGTATTGTTTTACGGTTAAAAACAAGCCGGAATTTTGCGTTGGCGCACAGGCGCGGTTTGTACGTACAGACGGTAAAATTATAGCCCCGGTACTTAATCAAACGGTGGAGGAAAAATTATGAAACAGGATGAACTGCTCCAACATATCCATTTTTTAAATGAAGCCATTAAAGAGGCCCGCAAAGGCGTAAAAGCAGACCACGGCGGGCCGTTTGGCGCGGTGATTGTCAAGGACGGCAAAATCATTGCGCGCGGGCATAACCGCGTTACTTCCACCAATGACCCAACGGCGCATGCGGAAATTGTTACCATTCGCAAAGCGTGCAAGAAACTCAAAAATTTTGAACTGAAAGGCTGCACGCTGTATTCCTCGTGCGAGCCGTGCCCCATGTGTTTGGGGGCCATTTATTGGGCACGTCTAAAGGGGCTATTTTACGCGGCGGACCGTGTGCGCGCGGCAGCATCCAACTTTGATGATGAAATTATTTACAAAGAAGTGCCGCTTCCCCCCGGGGAACGTACGCTGCCCACCACGCGCATAGAACTGCCCGGCTATCACGTGCCGTTTGACGAATGGGACGCCAAAGAAAATAAGCAGGCGTATTAAAAATTTGATTATATTGATGTTACTCATAATACCTCCGATGAAAAGCCGGAGGTATTATGAGACTTTTGTTTATTGGTTAAGAACATTGATATACAGTTTGTTCAGATGTACTAAAACCCATGCTGCTAAAATATCCGTTTAAATCTACGGGTATACATGATTTTCCTCCTGCCATATACGATTTTGCTTGTATATAAGATTTACTCCAATTTCCGGTTGGTTCAGATTTGGTATATTTAAGTTTATAATTATACATATATTCTTCATATGCACCGTCAACATCAGTAGTTCTATATGCTTGAATGTAGCAATCGGATGAGTCGCATTGTACAGAATAAACAAAATGATTTGTTGCATAAAGACCTGTAGCATATCTACTATGATAATTCGGAAGGTCTATATTTAATTGTTCCGTCACATCAGTAGGATCTTTGGGAAATCCATTTTCCATTACATAAATATCTACTGCTTTCTGCAAACTATTTAACACAGTTAATGCTTCTGCAATTCTGCTTTTTTCTACGGCTTTTTGATATTGTGGCAACGCTATCGCCGCCAAGATACCAATAATCAATACCACTACCAAAAGTTCTATGAGAGTAAAACCTTTGGGTAAACAATTTTGCGTGAAACCCCGCCGGGTGTTATTCTTATCCATTTTTATTTTTCCTTTATTACAGTTGGTTGGGCCCGGCATCATAAAACGGCTATTCTGCCGGACCGATAAGAAGTAATCCGAAATAATAGCCGTAACCAACCATCACAAAATGGCAAGCATTCGGCACAAAACAACGCGGGTAATTAGTCCGTTTATTTTGTGCCTTAAACGACTATTTTTGACTTCTTATCGTACCCCCTTTGGGGCTACCCGTATGCTATACATACGGTTTCAAAAATAGTGATGAAATTGTGTTTATATTTTCGGGCAATACCTCCCTTAAAAATATACTTCATTGTACTAAATTGTAGATAAGGGGAGCAGTAACTTATAAATTTGTTATAATGAATTTGAATTTAACAAGAGGAGAAACACGCAAACATACAAGTAAATTAACAGCAAATTTTTAGGTTATTGTCGGATGCGCAGGGGGAGCCTGCGCATGGGGGAAAGGAAACTTTCTTCTATAGAGAGTCCAGCAATAGCCGCCTACTTCTTGGCCTGCCCCCGCAAAGGGGCAGGCGGGCGGCGGTTATCAGGGCCACTCTCTATGCTTTGGTAACGCCGTTTTTTGTTACTAAGCCGAAAAATAGGCCAAACGGCCGCAAAATAAAAGGAGTAGGAATATGAAAAGAGGTTTCACGTTAATAGAGTTGTTAGTGGTGGTGTTAATTATTGGTATATTGGCGGCGGTAGCATTACCGCAGTACCAACGGGCTGTCGGAAAAGCCCGGGCAGCAGAGGCAAAGACTGTGTTGTCTACCTATATACAAGCCCTTCATTTGGCTCATTTAGAGACAGGGGAAGAAGGAAACCCTACTGCGGAGTTGAGTATCGATTTACCTACGAGTCAATATTGGGATTTCCACTTGGAAGAATGTATAACTGATGAGAACGGACAATATGGTTGTTATGTAGAGGCTACAGGGAAAAATCAAATAAATGGGGTAGTAATTGGTCGGCAAGATAATTATGAGGGACGTTCTCGTTTTTTTTGTTATTCTTATGTAGATGAAAATAAAAATAAATGTAAAAGCCTGGGTTTTACTCAATATAATGAAGATGATGAAGTCTATGTAGAGCCTTAGTGGCTTACAGTAGTGGGGCAAAAAAGTTACAATATAATTATGCCCCAATACTTAGCGGATATCAAACAAACCGAATTTTTTTTGAACGATGCCGAAGCACACCACGCGTGCGCCGTAGCGCGCCATAAAGAGGGCGATGTCATCCGCGTGTTTGACGGCACGGGTAAGCAATTTACGGGGCGCATTGATAAAGTACAAAAAAAATTTGTGCGCGGTACGCTCTTAGAACCGTGCCCCGTGCGCCGCGTGCCGCTAAGTTTAACCTTGGCCTTTGTGCCCAATTCCCGCACCGGGCTGGAAGAAGTGTTAGACAAAGGCACACAGCTGGGTATTAGCGCGTTTTTGCCGTTGCTGTCCGCGCGCAGCGAATATGACGTTTTAAAAAAATTTGACGGCAAAAACGAGCGGTGGCACCAAATTATGGTGTCCGCCTGCAAACAATGCGATACGCCGTTTATCCCGCAGATTTTACCGCCTGTAAAATTTACAGAGGCCCTTGCACAGCCCGGCCCCGCGCTTTTGGCCTACGAGGCCGAACAGACCCATACGCTGGCGTGGGGGTTGGAGCAATTGAAAAATCCGCAAAAAATTCGCGTATATGTGGGCCCGGCCGGCGGGTGGACGCAGGAAGAAGTTTCGTTGGCGCAAAGCTGCGGGGTACTGCCGGTTACGCTGGGGGTAAATATTTTGCGGGCGGAAACCGCGTGTATTGCCGTGGCGGCCAAATTATTATGAGTACATTTTTTATTAAAACTTTCGGCTGCCGCGTCAATCAAGTGGAAAGCCAGGCCATTTTAGAACAGTTTAAACGTGCTGGATTTACGCCCGCGGAAAATTTTGAAACCGCCGACATTTGTTTATTAAACACGTGCACCGTTACCCACCAAGCCGATAAAGATGTGGAAAAGTTAATCCGCCAAATTGTGCGTCGCAATCCGTCGGCGCGGCTGATTTTAACAGGCTGTTATGCGGCCGCACACCGCGCACACATTGAGGAAGTTTTTCCGACGGCAGAAATAGTAGGAAAGTATGAGTTGGGACGCGCGTTATTTGCGCAAAACGATATTTGTTGGACGGTTTCCGGCCACGAAGGCCACAGCCGCGCGTTTATTAAAATTCAGGATGGGTGCGATAATTTTTGTTCGTACTGCATTGTGCCGTATGCGCGCAGTATCAAGCGTTCCAAACCCGCGGCGGATGTGCTAGCCGAAATTGAGCAACTGGTGCGAAACGGGTTTTTGGAAATTGTGCTGACCGGGATCAATATTGGCAATTATGTGTGCCCAAACACCGGGGCGGATTTAGCAGCTTTGTGCGGGCAAATTGCTGCACTGCCGGGGCATTTTCGGGTGCGGTTTTCGTCCATAGAACTGCCGACGGTAACGGACGGAATTATTGCCCACATGCACGCCAACCCGGCGCGGTTTTGCAATTATTTTCACTTGCCGCTGCAAGCCGGGTGCGATAAAATTTTGCACGATATGAACCGCCATTATACCACGGCAGATTATGCGCGGCGCGTGGCTGATTTGCGCGCACACGTACCGCAAATCGGCATTTTTGCCGATGTAATTGCCGGGTATCCGACCGAAACGGAATCCGATTTTGAAGCAACCTACCAATTTATAAAATCGCAACAACTTTCTGGCTTGCACGTGTTTAGTTATTCCCCTCGGCCGGGCACACCGGCAGCGCAACTGCCGCAACTGCCGCCCGAGGAAATCAAACGCCGCGCGGACAAACTGCGCGCGTTAGATAAAGAACTGCGCGCCGCGTTTGCGCAAACCCTGGCGGGCACGGAACAGGAAGTATTTATAGAAGAACAAAAAAAAGGGGCGGTGCACGGGATTACGTCTAACTTTCAGCAAGTAATTTTGCCCGAAAACACCCAAGCCCGCGGCCTGGTGCGCGTGAAAATAGTGCGGGCTGAAAACAACCTCCTATACTCCTTTTAATCCTTCATACAAGCCCGTCAAAATTTAGTAAAATATATATATAAGTTTTTATGAGTACTATTTTGTATTTTGAGACGTTGAACTCCACACAGACGTACCTCAAAGACCATTTTAACGAATTAGACGATAAGACCGTCGTAATTACCGGCACTCAAACCGCCGGGCGGGGCCGTTTTGACCGCCAATGGGTTTCCCAGCCGGGCGGACTTTATTTCTCGGTGCTGTTAAAACCTGCTAAAACTGATTTCGTAGCCAATATTACGCAACTAATGGCCTTGGCGGTTTGCGAGGCAGCCGAAAAATACGGGGTGCAGCCCAATTTAAAATGGCCAAACGACGTGCAAGTAGCCGGCAAAAAACTCTGCGGCATTTTAAGTGAAGCAATTACGCAAGATAACAAAATTGCTTGTTTAGCCGTGGGGGTAGGCGTGAACGTGGCCCAAAAAGATTTATCCCACGTGGGACAGCCGGCTGTTTCCTTGCGGGAACTAGGCGTAAACGTCGCCAAAGAGGATTTTTTACAAGATGTGTTGGCTAAATTTTTTGCTTATTATCCGGCCGTGCTGGAAGAAGGGTTTTCTGTTATCCGTTCGGCGTATAAAGAGCGGTTTGTGTTCTTAGGTAAACAAATTGTAGTAAAGAACGGTACGAGTGCTCTAACCGGCATAGCACACGATTTATCCCCGCGCGGTACGCTTTTGTTACAAACGCAAAACGGCCTGCGGGAAATTTTAATAGGAGACCTAATTGTATGAATGAAAGTTTAATCGGGCAAGCTGCTAGCATTACGGTTATTGGCATGTCCGTGGTGTTTGTGTTCCTAATAATTTTGGTATTACTGATGAAATTGTTAGGCGTTGCGGTACAAACGATGGAAAAATATTTCCCGCAAACTGTACCTGCCGTGCAAGATAATGCACTCATTGCCGTGGCAATTGCCGCTGCTAAAAAATTTCAAGGAAAATAAATAGGAGAATTTATGAAAAAAATTAACTTTATGCTGACTGCGTTTCGCGACGGGTTTCAATCCGTTTACGGGGCGCGCGTCTTAACCAAAGACTTTATGCCCGCCGTAGAGGCGGCCAAACACGCCGGGATTAACCACATGGAATTTGGCGGCGGGGCACGTTTTCAGGCGTTGTTCTTCTACTGTAACGAAAACGCGTTTGATATGATGGATACCTTCCGCAAAACCGCCGGCCCGGATACTAACTTACAAACACTTGCGCGCGGAGTAAACGTAGTAGGGTTAGACAGTCAATCTTCCGACGTCATCAAAGCCCACGCCCAACTGTTTAAAAAACACGGTACCACCACCATCCGCAACTTTGATGCGTTAAATGATGTGAACAACCTGATTTATTCCGGCAAATGCATCCACGATGCCGGGCTTAAACACGAAGTGTGTGTAACCATGATGTCCTTGCCGCCCGGCTGGGATACAACGGGAAAAATCCACAACGAAATTTTTTATGAAAAAATCTTGCGCCAAATTTTAGATTCCGGCGTGCCGTTTGATTCCGTCTGTTTCAAAGATGCGTCCGGAACTTCCACGCCGAACACCGTCGGCAAAACCATGGCCATGGCGCGCAAATTGTTGCCAAAAGGTACTAAAATTGTCTTTCACACGCACGAAACGGCCGGTAACTCCATTGCGTGCTGTTTAGCGGCTATTGAAAATGGGGCCGATAGTTTGGACTTGTCCATGCAGCCTGTTTCCGGTGGTACTTGCCAGCCCGATATTTTAACCATGTGGCATGCCTTGCGTGGGACTGAATATACGCTAGATATTGACCCGCACAAAATCCAAGAAGCCGAAAACGTATTTAAAGATTGTATGGCTAAATACTTCTTACCGCCCGAGGCCACGGCTGTGAACCCGATTATTCCGTTCTCTCCGCTGCCCGGCGGTGCATTAACTGCCAACACGCAAATGATGCGCGACAACGGCACGTTTGACAAATTCCCCGAAGTGGTAAAAGCGATGGGCGAATGTGTGAAATTGGGCGGGTTCGGCACGTCCGTGACCCCGGTTTCGCAATTTTATTTCCAACAGGCTTACTCCAACGTGATGGCGGGTCCGTGGAAAAAAATTACCCCCGGCTACGGCAAAATGGTACTTGGGTATTTCGGTAAAACCCCGGTGGAGCCGGACCCGAAAGTCGTCAAAATTGCCAGCGAGCAACTGGGCTTAGAACCAACAAAGAAAACCGTGCTGGAAATCAATAACGCCGACCCTAAAAAAGGCTTAAAAGTAGCCGAAGCCAAACTTAAAGAAGCCGGACTCCCGGTCAACGAAGAAAATGCGTTTATCGTGGCCACCTGTGCCGACAAAGGTATTTTATTCTTAAAAGGCGAGGCCAAAGTCAACGGTATCCGCTGGGCGGCTGACGTTAAGAAATCTGCTACAACGGATACGGGGGCCGTCAAAGTAACCGTGAATGGGCAAGCGTACGAAGTCGTTTTTGACGGTGACAATGCCGCTACCGTCAACGGCAAACGCTACGATATTTCCACCGCCGCTTCAGACGCGAAAGCCACGGTGGCTGCTGCCTCTACCGGTAATGGTGCTACGGTAAAAGCCCCGGTGCCGGGTGCGGTGTTGCGCTTTTCAGTCAAAGACGGGGACCGCGTAGCCGAAGGCCAGGAAATTATTGTGCTGGAAGCCATGAAAATGGAAACCCCGGTGGCTGCTCCTGCGACGGGTGTCATTCACTTTGCCGTCAAACAGGGCGACCAAGTACAAACCGGGCATACCCTGGCGGATATTAAATAGGGGGAACTATGGACTTTACAGAAGCATTTATTAAGATCTGGCAGACCACCGGGCTCTACACCATGGTATGGCAGCAAGCGGTAATGATTGCCGTATGTTGTTTCCTATTATGGTTGGGGATTAAAAAACAGTTTGAACCGCTGCTTTTGGTGCCCATTGCTTTTGGCGGTATTTTGGCGAATATTCCCATGCCGCCCGGCGAAATGATTGCCGAAGCCAACGGGTTTTTAGGCATCATTTTTAACGCCGGGATTAACACGGGGCTGTTCCCGCTGTTTATCTTTATGGCCGTAGGGGCTATGACGGACTTTGGCCCGTTAATTGCCAACCCCAAAATGGCGTTACTGGGCGGGGCAGCGCAGTTTGGTATTTTTGCGACGCTCTTGGGGGCAATTGGACTGTCTTACGTGGTGATTGGTGGCTCGCACCCATTTGCGTTTGGATTGAAAGAAGCCGCATCTATTGGTATTATCGGGGGAGCAGACGGTCCGACGTCTATTTATTTAACCTCCCGCTTGGCCCCGCAGTTGTTAGGTTCTATTGCCGTGGCGGCGTATTCATATATGGCGTTGGTGCCGGTAATCCAACCGCCGATTATGAAACTGTTAACTACTAAAGAAGAACGCAAAATCCGTATGACGCAGCTGCGCCCGGTTTCTAAGCGGGAAAAAATCTTGTTTCCGTTAGTGATTCTTATTTTGTGCGCGCTCTTGCTTCCGTCAGCCGCTCCGTTAATCGGTTGTTTGACGTTTGGTAACTTAGTCAAAGAATCCGGTGTGGCGGAACGGTTAAGCAAAACCTTGCAAAATGAGTTTTGCAACATTGTAACCATTTTGCTCGGTTTGTCTGTTGGTTCCAAATTACAGTACGACCACTTTTTAGTAACCGAAACGATGGGTATTTTGGTACTGGGTATTATTGCCTTCTCCGTGGCAACGGCTTCGGGCGTACTCTTAGCCAAAGTGATGAACGTATTCTCTAAAGAGAAAATTAACCCGCTTATTGGTTCCGCTGGCGTGTCGGCCGTGCCGATGGCCGCGCGCGTATCCAACAAAGTGGGCTTGGAATATGATAAGCAAAACTACCTGCTCATGCATGCGATGGGCCCGAACGTAGCGGGTGTAATCGGTAGTGCGGTAGCGGCAGGGGTGTTACTGGCTATCTTAGGAAAATAAAATTGAAGTTCTTTTGAAAAGAAGGCCCCCGTAATGGGGGCCTTTCTGTCCTTAATCCAAATTATTTTATTTCGCAGTCATCGCCACCACAAATAGGATTACATGCTTCCTCATTCTCCGGGCCTAATGGATGACATAAAATTCGTCCATCATTTTGCAAATCTAATTGTAAATAATATGTTTGATTTGGCATTCTATAAGCATACCAAAGGTTAGTAGGGTCGTCTGTTGTGTAACTCCAATTTGGCGTATTGATACAGACATATAAATCATCCGGGCATCCCTCGTTTGTAATTTCCCCAGGTAATTCAACATCCATATTGGCCAACAGGTTGTTATTGATATTGGTTGCATCATTTTCATCCAACAAACATTTATCACTTTCAACTCCATGTTGTAAAATACATAATTGGTATCCTTGGTAAATAGTACGCAATACCGTACTGGCTTCAACCACGCGGGTTTTCTCAACTGCCTTTTGGTATTGTGGCAGAGCCACCGCCGCCAAGATACCAATAATCAATACAACTACCAAAAGTTCTATGAGTGTAAAACCTTTGGAAAAACAACTTTGCGTTTCACCCCGCCGGGTATTTTTATTTATCATTTTGGTTCTCCTTTACTGCTAATTTGCCAACTTATCTGTTGCGGGAGCCATAAAAACGGCTTATTTGCCAGACCAAGTAGAGTGAATCTAACAAAACAGCCGTAATTTACCGTAAAACGATAAACATTCGGCACAATATAAACGGGTAATTAGTCCGCTTTTATTGTGCCTTCGTATAGGCCGTTTCTGGACTCTACTTGGATGATACAACCCACCCACCGTATTCTGCATACGGTTCCAAAAACAGATAAAATTGTATGTTACTACTATCACATTGTAACATAATTTTTACTATAATAAACGTATGAACACTACGAAGAATACGGCTATTATTTTAGGAACTACCGGCAATTGTATATATCCAATGTTAAATTATCTAAAAAATAAACCCAATCTTAAAAATTTTTTATGGGGACTGATTCTTGCTGTTGCCATTTCTTTTATTTTTAATTATTCGCTTTCCATACATTTTAAATTTGTTATTTCTTCCTTTTTTATTTTGCTTTTATCTCAATGTTCCAAATTATCCCTATGGATAACAACTATCCTATTTTCTCTTATTGCGCTTATATTCCCGGTAACATTAAACTTTGGCATTCCAAGCAGAGCCCATCTGTTAAATACGGCGCATACTACTTTCCACGAAGCGTTGGAATTTATAGTTATGGTTTTGTCTGTAAAATCATGTCTGTTCGTTGTCGTTTCTCTTATGCTGCTGGCTTTGTATCTAATAAATGGGCTAAAAATATTAAATAGAAGAAAAGACCTGTTAAAAAAGAAATATTACAGATACATCCGCTTGGCATTGTTACTATTAACTCTATTTTTGTCTTATAAATGTTATCCGCCAAGAATATTTGTGGAAACGTACCAAAATTTAGCGTGGGTAAAACAGGAACGTCATGTATTGGAAGAAAACCTCAATAAACCTACAGATATTATTATTACAAAAAATCAGAAGAAATTTAAAAATGTGGTCATCATCATAGGGGAAAGTGTTACTTCGGATTATTTGCAAGTCTTAGGGTACCCTCATAAAACTACTCCGAATTTGCAGAACCTGAATGGGCATTTCTATAAAAACTTTATTGCAGCGGCCCCTATACCCACCATGCCGTTTATAGGACCTTAAACTATTGCCCGGATAAACAAAATTATCAAATGAACAACAATGTGGTAAATATAGCCAATCAAGCCGGTTTTGCTACTTATTATTTCGCCGCAGAACCTAGTGATGAGATGAATATGACTTATTCGTCTATGTCTAAATATAATGCCAGTAATCTGCCCAAATCATTTAAACTCGGGAAAATATCACTCGCCAACCCCTACCGCGACGATATGCCTATTTTAAATTATGTACGTCTGGCATTAAGCGATCAAGAGGAAAACAGAATGATTTTATTGCACATGCTGGGGCATCATCCCCGGGTATGCAAAAGATTGCGCGGCTATCCCAATTATTTCAAAAACCTAAAACATGAAAATATGGAAGGCGATTGGGAGCTGAACTGTTATCTTTCTGTAACCAAGAAACTAGATGAGTTTATAACCGATATACATACACAGCTAAAAGAACTAAATGAGCCGTATGCCCTGTTTTATTTGTCGGACCATGGAGTTGTTTTTGATATGAATTCAAAAGGTGGAGCATTTATCCATCATGGGACAGATTACAAATCCAATTACCGGGTCCCATATATTGTACTGACTTCCGATATCCAAGAACATAAAATTATTGAGGAGTATGCCAGCGGCTTTGATTTTCTATCAAATTTGCTTTATTATCTTGGGATAGAAACAAATATCATTCAACCGAAATCCATACAAGAAATTACAACCAATAATCCTGAAGACATAGTGGTTTTTGACGGAGAGCAACTCCGGCCGTATCTATCGCTTAAAAACAGTCCGGTAGAATATTAGGGCCCTAATAATTAAACATGGTTTGATGTAGCAGAAATGCCGTTATTTTGATAACTAATTCTGATCTCATAAAAACGGTGTAATGCTTAAAATTTGGCCCAAACTTACTAAGCATAAATAGTATAAATCTTGTACCTATCTTTTAAGTATGTAGTTATCCATGTAGTACTATTTATAGGTTACGTTTAAATGCTGGCACGTAGTAATAAACCGTTTTTTAATCCAACTATTTACTTTGTAGAAAATAAAAGCAAGAGGCAGGGTACCTAATACGATTAAAATTACGCTTATTCCCTTAGGAATAGGAAGCTGGAATAAGCCGCACATATAGGCTTGTATCAAATAAATTTCAAAAGAAATTACCCCTAAAGCATAAAAAATATAACGGGGAATTTGATAAACCAATCCGGGGTATTTGATAAACGAAATAATTCCCCACATAGATGAAATTTTAATGAATAAATCTAAACACCACGTTATAGCAGGAAGTGCACGTATACAAGGAATTTGTTTACAGCCCAAACAAACAATCCCTATGCCAACAGCTAGAGGAATCCTTTTTGGTAAGAAAAATGTTTCTAAATTATAAGTACACGCTAAATACCCTAGAAAAAAAGAAAACGATTGCTCAAACCAAATGTGTTGCTTCGTATAAATACTTACGAAGAGTAAAACAAAAGAACAAATTCCTAAAACATATGTTCGCGTTAATTTGGAAAGCGATAACCGGGCTGCCACCCAAAATACGATATACCAGACAAGTAAATATTGTAAGAACCAACCCATTGGCATACGTGGTAAAATCAGCGAAATGTCTAAGAGGAAAGATACAAACGAATGATACGGGTGTAATGGAAGGGTAATCAGTTGTAATATAAAATACGGTACAAAGACTGATAGAATTCGTTTGGGCCAATAATGCTGTATGCCGGAACTATAAAAAGAATAGGTAAGTCCATAACCGGAAAAAAATAAAAATATAGCAACTCCAATCCCCCCAAACGGGGTAAAATAACGGAAAAACGGATCTGCACAATGGGACGCCAAAACCAATGTAATAGCGATACCCTTTAACAAAGTAGAAATTTCACGACTAAATAAAGTTGGATTAAATGTATTCATAACGTTTTTTCCTTTTTAGATTGTTAAAATATTTTATTGGAAATACTCTCTTGTTTTACCCCATTTTTCGGGCAAAATTTACGGAGCGGGCATTGAGCACATTGCGGCTTACGGGCCGGGCAAATACTGCGACCGTGCAAAATAAGCGCAATCGCAATCCATCCCCAGTATTTATAAGGGATAATTTTAGTAAGGTCACGCTCTATTTTAACGGGATCCGTATTTTTTGTAAGCCCTAAGCGAAAGGATAAACGCTTGACGTGTGTGTCTACCACAATACCGGCAGGCTTTTTAAAATAATCGCCTAGCATTACGTTGGCGGTTTTGCGCGCCACTCCGCGTAAGGTCAAAAGGGCCTCCATGGTTTGCGGCACTTCTCCGCCGTACACATCGCAAATTCGCTTAGACATTTCAATCAAAGAAAGGGCTTTACTGTGGTAAAACCCAGCGGAGTGAATAATTTTTTCCACATCTTTTATATCGGCCTTGGCCAAATCGTACACGGTAGGATATTTTTGAAACAAATGCGGAGTAATGGTGTTTACACGCACGTCCGTACATTGGGCCGATAAAATAACCGCACATAAAAGTTCCCACGCGTTTTGATGATGTAAGGGAATAATATGTTTAGGATATAATTTTTTAAGAGCTTTGAGTAACGGCAATACGTCCTTTTTAGCGGGCATATTTCCCCCACAAGTAAGCCCCTAATAAAATAACTAAATTCACTAAAATAATGGTTGCACCCGACGGGACATTAAAGAAAAATGAAAACCCAATCCCGGCCCATACACTTACTGCCGCAAATCCGGCCGCTAACCACAATACTTGTTTAAACGTATGCGATACAAGAAGAGCCGCTACGGGCGGAATAATGAGCAGTGCGGAAATTAAAAAGATTCCTACTACTTTAAATGCCAATACCACAGCTACAGACGTAATCATCACTAATACCGTGTTGACGGCTTGTACAGGTACGCCGCGCGTATGGGCAAACGGTTCATCAAAACAGGCAGATACCAAATAGCGGTAAAACAAAGTAAGTCCCGTTAGGACTGTAGCTAACAGTATGCCGCATAGCACCGTTTCGGCCCAGGAAACCGTTAAAATACTACCAAATAGATAACCTAGTAAATCGGTATTAAATCCTCCGGCTAATGCAGTTAACAAAAGCCCGACAGAAAGCCCTGCTGCACTTATAATGCCGATAGCCGCATCTCCGTAAATTTTAAATTTGTGGGTAAGTTTCATAATTCCGGTACTGGCTGCCATCACAATCGGAACCGACACATAGACCGGACTTGTAGAAGTCAGTAATGCAACCGCCACGCCTGTTAAACATACGTGGCTCATGCCATCCCCAATTAAGGACAAACGCTTGAGGACTAAAAACACACCTAAGAGTGCACACGCTACCGCCACTAACGTGCCGGCTAGCAATCCGCGTTGTACGAAACCGTAACTTAAAAATTCAAGCATGGGCGCGTCCTCCGTGGGCACATGTTTCGCAATCGTCCCCTAGTGGACAATGCCCATGGTGGTTATGCAAGTGGTCAATAGTGTGTTGGGCAAACGGTCCCAATTGTTTAGCAACCGCCGCCGAGTGGCAAAATTCTTGTTTGGTGCCAAAGAAAATGACCGTTTTATCTACGTACATAAATTTGGAAATGTACTTGCCTACTTCGCCCGTATCGTGTGTAATAAGCAAAATCGTAACACCCTGCTGTTGGTTGAGTTCGCCCAATAAATTAAAAAACATTTCACGGCTTTGCGCGTCTAAGGCGGTAGAAGGTTCATCTAAAATCAGCAGTTTGGGTTTACTGACTAATGCGCGCGCCAAGAGTACACGTTGTTGTTGGCCAATAGATAAGTCATGAAAAATTTTCCCGGCATATTCACGTGTGCGAGTTTGCTGCATGGCTTCATGTACGCGTTTAAGTTCGCAAACGCTGACATTACTTCCACATCCGCGTAACCCCATAAGTACTACTTCTTCAGCCGAAATGGGGAAACGGGAAGCACTAACAGGGCTTTTTTGTGCTAAATAGCCGATTTTATGCCAATCTTTAAACTTATCAAGCGGAGTATTAAATAACGAAACCGTTCCGGTCCCTTGTTCTAGCCCTAACAATACTTTTAGAAGCGTGGTTTTTCCGCCACCGTTTGGGCCAATAAGCCCTACATAATCGCCGGTTTGCACATTAAATGATATGTTTTCTAGTACGGGTACGCGAGTGTACGCAAAACCGACATTTTCAGCCCGTATTATGCTTTGCATTGTAACCCCCGCACTAAACTATCCAAATTGCGGCGCATTAAAGTTGAGTAGGTTATGTTTTGGTTAAAATCATCCTTAGAGATATGTTCAATAGGATATAAGGGCAAAATTAGTGTGTCTGTTTCTTGTGCAACGGTTTGTGCCAGACGGGGAGATAACATATCTTCCGTAAAGATAGTTGAGATATGTTTGGCCTGAATTTTTTGAATCAGTTCGGCTAATTTTTGAGCAGAATGTTCCCCTTCGTGGGAAGTACCGGCTAGTGCGGTTAAAGTAAGGCCGTAGGTATCTGTTAAATTTTTAAATGCCAAATGCCCAATATGTACCACTTCGCGGGATTGACAATTTGCCAATGCAGTTTTAAAATCTTGGTCCAGCTGGTCTAGTTCATCGGCCAGTTTAAAGTAGTTGGCATCTGTAACGGAGCGGTTTTGCGGCGCAATTTTTGCTAGTAGTGCCCCAATTTGATAGGCCATTAACTGGGCTTGTTGCGGATTCATCCATACGTGTGGATCTTCGGCTGCGGGCAAGGCTTTAGTTAACGGCAGAATACGGGTTTTTTCTCCGGCAGATTGGGCCAAGTCCTTGGCCCAGGGTTCCAGTTCGTCGGACAGATAAATAAAAGCATCTGCATATTTCATACTGACCAAAGAACCCGGCGTAGGTTCAAAAGCGTGTGGTTCGGCCCCGGGCGGCAAAAGCATAATCACGTTGACCGTATCCCCGGCCAGTTGCTTGGTTAACGTGTAAGGTACATAGCCGGAAACAACAACAACGGGATTATTATTATCGGCCACCGGATTACGTAACGTGGAGGAAATAGAAGCCCACCAAATAGCCCCGGCTGCTATCAAAAATAAAATAGGAAGTAAATGCTTACGCATAGGTATATTATACGAAATTTCATTATTACACGTTTGTATTGTGCCAAACGGCTATCTATATGCTAACCACAGTTGTTAAGGAATGAATATCTTCCTGGAGGTTCATATGACAACCGTTTTTCCATGTACACTTAAACAAATAAATTGGATACGTATGTAAAGTAACTGGGGGTTCCCGTTACGCAAAAATGGAAATGGGGCTAGTTCTCCGCTTCCAAATAAAACTACGGCTCAGTTAAATAAAGGCTGTTTAAGTGAAAAAGAATCAGATTTAGTTTTGAGTAATTGCGACTTTTTGGCCCAAAATGACAAAAAAAATGGGTCAAAAAACACATCTTTTGACCGCCCTACCGTCTCAAAAAGTTGTAGCAAAAATTATTGGGGTACTGCCTTCAATGAGTTTTATAACTTTTTGATAGGATAATTAGCAACTTTCATCGGATATACGCAACAAAAAGAATTTTTCTCTGCAATCTGGAGAAATATTCTGTTTCTTACAAATACGAATCCAACTATTCGTATCTATTAACTCTTGATTTAAACATAATGCAGTAACATCTTCTTGAAATGACAGAAGATTGTGCAAAATGGTATTCATATCAGCTACTATATCGGAAAAATAATCCTGTTTTCGGCACCCTTTACGTGATAAATCATATTTCCAACTTGGAAGATTTAATTTATTTCCTGGCAAGAGACTAATGTTACGGATTTCTACATTTTGCCCTTCATTGGGGTGTTCTATGGCATTTCTAAGATTGGAAACTTCTTTAATCCAAGGAATATCTTCTTTGATTGTTAAATAGATTGCTTTATATCTTTCCTGTCTATCTTCAAACCATTTATAATAGTCTTCAAAATTTGCGTCCTTATCAGGTACTTGTAGTATGATATGAAAAATTTTGAATGTTTGAATTAAACAATGTTTTGCATTGATTAGAAATTGGGCAACGTGTTCATCTAAAAAAGGAATAGTCGGAAGAAGTGGAATAGAAGATTTATGTTTATTTTCAGTTATAATTTTATCCCCTTGAGTCCCTCTCTGTATAGTCTCATTATAAATATAATATAAATTTTCTTCACAGTTAAGTAAGTAACGAGTTGTGTACCATAAATGACGAAAAACTTGTTCTTTATGAGCAGAAAAGGCAACTAAGGATTTAAATTGGAGAAAACCAAATGTTAAATAGGGGTTAGTGCTACCAACAGAGTAAAGTTTTGTGTAAGTAGATTTTGTATCTGGGGCGGTATTTTCTTTATCAATTTCTTCAGGGAAATGTGCCTGATAAACGCCATTGGCCCTAATAATTAAAAATTGTTCCCCAAGAGAAATTAAATCGGTAATAGGTTCCTTGGCATTGGGAGCGTCGGGGTCTATAATTTCCATATGTATTGCTGAATTCCGTTTTAAAATAGTCATATCGTTGATATTTTATAATATTCTAAATAACATACAAAAGCCCCGTATGTGTTTCATATATCATAATTTACTTTCATTGTTTTAATTCGTGACAATTTTTGATGATTTTCTGTTAAATACAATAAATTCTCCCTCAAAAATGGGCATTTTAAGGGGCATTTTTTGAGCATTTTTGGGGGATGCGACTTTTCCTCTTTTACCCTCAATCCTTATACGGATGTTAGCCTTTGTATATTCAACACTATATGACAATTTTCACACTTTTCGGCGTAAAATGGTATATTATTTGTATTAAATCATAGCATTAAGGATAATATTTGGCGTATTATCCGGGGAGTAATTAAAAAAAAGAATTTTTTGGCTGAATTTATCTGAAGAAGGATAATTTTTAGCTCCAATTAAACTGTTTTTGGAACTATATGCAGAATATAGAGCGCTTTTGGGATACCAAAGGCACAATGAGACTCCAAAAACAGCCGAATTTAGGTACACAAAGGCGACGGCTCGCGTGTACCGAGAGTTTCCCTGTCCCAATGGGGCGGGGAGACCGCGGCTGTTATATTTGGGTTAGTCTCATTGGCTCAAAGGTGGCAGCCGCTATTTTTATATCCTAGTGCGTTTCTCA
Source organism: uncultured Elusimicrobium sp. (assembly GCA_937891135.1). Taxonomy (GTDB): domain Bacteria; phylum Elusimicrobiota; class Elusimicrobia; order Elusimicrobiales; family Elusimicrobiaceae; genus Avelusimicrobium. The sequence goes on along the minus strand of CALAFB010000082.1, from coordinate 38,633 downwards.
TATTCCCAATTTTAATACTACAAAGTCAGGAGTTATATGATGAACCTAGGAGTTCGGGTAGATACCCGTATTAAAGAAAACTTAAAGAAGTATCAAAATCAGCTCTTGCGTTTACAAGAATTAAACGCCAAAGAGCCTCCGACCGAAAAAGTGGCTATGGATATGCTGTGTGATATTTTCGGCTACGACCTAGAACACGTTTTCGGACAATATGGAAATAACAACGGTCGTTCCTGTGACGCGGTTATTAAAGATGATAAAAAAGTCTTTTATGTCTTTGAATGTAAGCGCATAGGAACGCCTAAAAAGGAATTTTCCAAACATTTGCGGCAGGTGATTGAATATTGTGCCACGTTAAATGTTCCTTGGGGCATTCTTACAAATGGGGCTTACTGGCAGTTGTTTTATGTAGATATTAAAGCCCAGCCTGTCACCGCGACTCTTGTTTGGGAATTTGATGTTTTAGAACTTAGTCACCGTCAAGCCTCACACCGGGAATTATTGCTCCCTTTATGCCGCGAGGCTCTTTCTAAACACTTAAAAGAGCAAATTTTAGATGAAAAATTAGCTTTGAACCCCGAAAATATAGCCCGCGCTATGCTTAGCGACGAGGTGTTAAAAGCAATAATCGCCGTTTTAAGGCGAAAAACCGGGGTTCGGGTGGATTCGGCTACGGTTGAGGCAGAAATTCGCAAATTAGCCCCGAAATTGCCCGAAAATTTGCGAGGTTTTCGCACTCCTACGAGGAAAAATAAGCCGGAAAAGCCCGAAATTCGGGTGGTAGCCGTCAAAAAAGAGGATGAAAATAGCAATTTAATCACACAAAATACGGAGGAAACAAAATGAAAAAACTTAGTTTATTAGTAGGGCTTTTATTGTGTAGTACTGTGTCGTTTGCGTGGGGGTATAGTGCCTCAAAAGATGAACAAGGAAATTGGCATATAGTGGGTGCTACTACTCGGACGATAGGAAAAACGGTTTATTATTGTATATCAGAATCGGCCGGACACGAAACTTGTCGTACACAAGAGGAAATGAACGAGTATTTGGAAAAACAATTAGAACAGGATGACGACCATATGAAGTATCTTAAAGATGTATCTATAGAAGAACTCAATTCCCAGAGGAAGAAAACAGCTTGGGAAGAATGGGACGAGCGTTATCAACAATTACCAGTAAAAGCAAAAGATGATAATACACAAACTTCCACAAAAACTGCGACTGAAAAGGTCACAACGAATAATGATTCCTCTACGGCCGGTGCACCAAAAGCCGCAGAAACAACCCAATCAACAGAAATGACCGATAATCAAACTCAGAAACCTAAAAAAAAGGGAATATTTAAAACTATATTAAATGCAATAGGATATGTTTTAACATTAGGACAATGAGTTATAGGGGCCGCTCTTAAAAGCGGCCTCTTACTTTGTTAGAATGAGTTTAGAAATTCTAATAAACGGGAGGCCATTATGAAAATTGGTTTTGTAGTGATGAAACGAGTTAAAAACAATGCTTGGTTATGGGAGCCTGCAAGAATATGTTATACAAATGAAGAACTAAAAGAATATAGAAAGGACTCTAATTATTGCGTTGCTACAGAAGATACTTTTTATACCATACAAGGCCTTCAATATAATCAAGATTTTGAGCGATATTTTGAAGAATCACGTGCCTATCTTAAAATACCAAAGAAAGGGCTTCCTTTTAAGCGATTTTGTGAGAAATATCAAGAAAGTTATAACCTTAGAACGGATGATGAGGTCGTTGACCCTGAATACCAAGAGCCTTTGCTTGAATTTTGGTATTTTGAAAAACGAATGCGTATTCAAGAAATATATTATTTGAAAATGGGAGCCGGAGGATATACTAATCGTGAGCTTTTGGTGCTATATGGGTTTGTTGTCCCTGTGCAGGATGAAGAAATTAGTTGGCGACCCTATGTAAATTCTAATTTTTCCGATGTGATGAATAGTCCGTATGTACCTATATCTATCAATATCTATAATTATGTTTCTAAAAACCAAATTATTGAGTATGTTAGGAAACATTATAAAGAAATGGAATCCTTTATTAAAAACAATCTACCCAAGCGAGTGGATAGGAATAAGTATGTTCTGGATGCGCGAACCGTTAAACAATTAGAATTAAAAAAAGCCGGATATTCTCATTCGGAAATATTTGATAAAATTCACGATTTGTATAACGATAAATTTGAGAATATGAGAATTAGGTATAGGAGGGCCCTGCCACGAATTAAAAAGATGTTTGCCTTAAAAACAAGAGACTAAAAGTTGACGACATTCTGTTTCTAAACAGGCAGGTTTTTAATCACTAAAATGGGGATATGGTAGACACCAAATTCCCTATTTTAGCTTCAGGGGCAAAAGAAGCGTACTCAAAAGAGTTCTTGGCAGAAAGCCAAGAATTTCTAAGCACGCTACTGGGTTACAAAGTAACGCGGGAAGAATGCCTTGCTATGATAGACAGAATGGTTGATTTTGTCCTGTTTTTAAACAAATGGAACAAACAACAAGGGGTTGCCATAAATTAATTGAGAGGTATTCGCAATGAATAAGAATAAAAAGCAAATGAAACACAATGTAACTAGTAAAAAAGCAGTAATTTATTTACGTGTATCTAGTAAAGGCCAAGAAGAACACGGTTATTCACTAGACGCGCAAGAAAAAATGGCCCTAGAGTATGCCGCTAAACAAGGATTAGAGGTTGTCAAAATATGGAAAGGTGCAGAATCCGCTTGGGGCAGGGAAGAACGCGCTAATTTTTCCGCAATGTTGTCGTTTGTGAAGAAGCATTCGGAAGTTCAACACGTTATTTTTGATGTATTGGACCGTATGACCCGTAATGATATGGATAAAATCAGAATCGCCGAGTTGGTTAAAGATTATGATAAAATTATCCATTTTTCGCGGGATAATAAAGTTTATAGCCGTTGGTCTAGTCCCGACGATGAGTTTATGATAGACGTTCAAGTGGCGGTTGCTAAGAAATTATCCAATGATATTTCTCGTAAAACTGCTATGGGAATGCAGGAAAAAGCAGAGCAGGGCATTTTCCCTGCGTGTGCACCTATTGGTTATTTAAATAACAAATTAACCAAACGAATAGATATAGACCCTGTGCGTGCTCCATTTATTAAAAAAATCTTTGAAATGTCTGCTTCCGGGGCCTATTCGTTGAAATGATAACCAGCCAGTTGTACAGTGACGGTTTCCGTAATAAACAGGGGAAAAAGGTGGTCAAAGCCACTATTCATAAAATCCTTAAAAATACGATATATTATGGGCCGTTCAAATGGGGTGATACGATATACCAAGGGAAACATAAACCCATTATTACTAAAGACTTATACGAGAGGGCCAATGCGGCCCTCTCCCGCTTTCATAGGCCACATTTAACTAAGAAAAATTATCCTTTTTCTAATCTGTTACATTGTAAGAAATGCGGTTGTTCCATTGTTGGCAATCCGGCCAAAGGCAAATATATGTATTACAGATGTTCAGGGGCTAAAGGTAATCACTCTAAAGGGGAATATATCCACGATTATGAATTGGACGCACTTTTTAAGCAAAGCGTACAAAATATTACAATTACTCCTAATGTAGCCGCGTGGCTACAAAAGGCCGTGGACCACAAATTAAAATATATTGAAAAAGCTGAAAACAAGGAATTAGGTAAATTGAGGACAGCCCTGGCAAAAATGCGAGGCGAATTAGAACGGCTGTACGAAGAAGGTTTTTCAAAGGGTTATTCGCCGGAATTTGTAAATAAAACGGAACAGAAATGTAAAATTAAAATAGCCGAATTAGAACAACAAATACAAAATAGAACAATAAACCCACAGGAAGTCCGTCAGAAAAGTATAAATGTATTGGAGTTGGTGTGTAATATAGGTGCTATTTATAAAAGTATGCCGCCTAGCGAAAAACGCACCCTATTATGCAAGATTGGCTCTAATTTTCTATTGGGAAACCACGAAATAGAGGTAATTTACAGGGAGCCTTTCAATATTTTTGCGGCTGGAAATAAAAAATGCCTAGAATTTAAGGGAAATTCCCAAAAAAGTTCTAAGCATATAATATGGGGTGGATGACGAGATTTGAACCCGCGACCTCCGGTTCCACAGACCGGCGCTCTAACCAGCTGAGCTACATCCACCATAAATCGGCACTATATTTTAGCAAATTTGTAGGTCTTACGCAAACCGCTATTAAGAGCCAGATAGGTCCGAGATGGAATTAAAACTTTTTACAGTTTCATATATATTGCTTCCTAACACGTAAAATAAGAGAACAAACAAACCCTTTCTATTTTTGTGTGAGCGCAGCAATACCCGCCGCAAATTGTGCTAAATGCTGGCGGATTTGAGGTTGTTTTTCTTCTAATAAGGGCAACAAGGTATTACGTATCCAGTTTCGACGGTACGCATCATCAAAATTCGTTTGGTCCGTTACATAGGTTAATTTATTTTGGGCAATATAGCGTATTACATCTTCCCGCGCAATACACAAAAGAGGCCGTACAATTTCCACTCCTTTGCAAAGCGGACGGCGCAACGGAATCCCAGCCAACCCTTGTATTTTTGTTCCACGTAATAAATTAAGTAAAAATGTTTCAGCTTGGTCATCTAAATGATGCCCAAGTGCCAGTTTTGTCGCACCCCATGTTTTAGCCACGGTTTGATACGCAAGGTAACGCGCTTTCCGGGCACCGTGTTCAGGGCTCAAATCATATTGCTGGGCTGTTTTTAAGGCATCTACGTGTTTACTAAAAAAATCAATATCTAGTTGTCGGCATAACTGCTCACAAAAATATTCGTCCTGGTCTGCCGCGTTTGCACGTAGCCCGTGATTGACGTGTATAGCCGCTAAGGCAAAATGTCTTTCTTTGGATAGATATTGTAAAAAATGAAGCAAACAAACCGAATCTGGCCCACCGGATAAGCCAACCAGTACGCTATCTTTACGCGTAATCAACCGACCCGCAAAAGCGCGCATTACCGGCAGCACAGATGCATTAAAATTCTTTTTTTGTAACATATAAAAAAGTATAATAAATTAAAAGGAGTTTTGATATGAAGAAAAGAATTTTAATTGTAGAAGATGAAACGAGTATTGTAGAACTGCTCTTATTGGTTCTTTCCCGTGAAGGATATGAGTTGGCTGTCTGCCAAACCGGACGGGATGCTATTGCCCAAATGAAAGAATTTCATCCACATTTAGTGCTGTTAGATGTGATGTTGCCGGGATTGGACGGCGCAAGCATTGTAAAAATTATGTCCGAAGACGAAAATCTGGTCAATATCCCGGTATTAATTACTTCCGCCTTAGTAGAATCCCAGCGGATGTTCCAGCTATTCCCGCAAGTAAAAGGGTTCTGTTCTAAACCTTTTGTACTGACGGAACTTATCAGCAAAGTGAAAAAAGCCATTGGCGACGAATTTTAAGGTTCTCTTGCCTTTTAAAATCTTCCGGCCCGTTTATTTATAAACGGGCCGTCTTTACAGCTTGTAGCAAATATACAATTGGCCCAGTCTTGTTAGTGGGCCGCCATAGCCGTTTTTACATCCAGTCCCATCGGGGACGGAACGCCATTTTTATCCACACATACAAGTGTTGTTTTCCCTTTGGTACATAAACGGCCGTTTTGATTTGTAATAGTATTTTCAAACACAATTTTAATATCGGATATTTCTGCCACGCGAGTATCTACTGTAATGGTATCTGCATACCGAACCGGATATTTATATTCTACTTCTTGCCGGGCCACTACAAAAAATTTACCTTGCTCCATTAGTGCCGGAACCGAAAACCCTTTCCCCGCCATATACAAGGTACGGGCCTCTTCAAAATATTTCAAGTAGTTGGCATAATAGACTACATTTCCGCAATCCGTATCATGATAAAAAATAGTTTTTTGCATACAAATTCCCCCATATTTCATATAATAAATTATACTTGTTTTAGCTATGAAAACAGAAGAAATTATTGACCGCTTGCGTAATCCGCAAAAATACCGAAAAGAAGCTGTTTCTTCCCGCCCTCATTCTACGGAAGAAATAGAGATTGTTACGTCCCAAACCCACAATACTTCTATTGTGCTTGCATTTTTTATTGCCCTGGGGGTTTTAGGTATGGCAGCCGCCATTTTGTTAATTACCTTGCATACCAAAAACCGGGCCGAAGATTTATCTACTTCGTTAAACCCCGAACAACTACAAGGTTTATCATCTAACACAGAATTTGATCCACGCAAAATTGTAACGTATGTAAATATCAATGAATTAGGAGAAGGAAGCGACCGTGTGCCTACGGTAGAAGAATTGGGTTCCACCATTCCCATTATCAGCCGCTATAATTATCAAGCCATTACAGCTGAAAATTACGGCGTGATTGGAGCTGCCCCCTGGGCGTTATCTTCTAACGTAGAAGCCAACTTAAAAGATGTAGACTTGCTGCGTTATTTACTCAACCGCCCAGAGGTAGCCAATGCGTTTGTTCAACGTCCGGATGTAGTCCCGCTGCTTGCAGATCCGCAATTATTAGGCTCTTTTGCCCAAGATAATACTTCATTACAGGCATTTTTTACTAGCCCGCTTGTTCAACATATTTCAGACAATGAAGATTTGGTCATGGCTTTCAGTAAAAGCCGGCTGATGAGTACGTTATTAACTAGCAAAGCCGTTAAATTTTACCGGGACCGGCCCGAAGAATTTGCGCGGATTATCCACGCTAGCCCTGTATTGGCCCCGCTTACTAAAAACCCACATATCCGAAAAGCGGTGCAGGAAAATTTCTACCTAAAAAGTATTGCTACGCAATTGTTGGATAATGTAGCCCCTGCGCCGGTAAAACCCGTTGCAAAAGCGAGACCAGTAGAAATAATGGATGAAATAGAGGACGAAGAAGAGGAAGAAGCCGAAGGTTAAAAATAACACTTGTACTCCTTCATAAAATTTGCTAAACTATGTAGGTAGTCAGACGAATTTTTGCGGGCGTGGTTCAATGGTAGAACGCGACCTTGCCAAGGTTGAGACGAGAGTTCGATTCTCTTCGCCCGCTCCATTTAAAAGCCTCCTTTCCGGGGGCTTTTTATTTCAACGAATTTTTATTATACTATAAATACAATTTAACTCTGTTTTTGGAACCGTATGAAGAATACGGACGGTACCTACTAAGCAGGTTCGTTATCCCTCCAAAAATAGCCCATAGTAAGGTACAACGTAGCGGGAATTGCAATCCCGTTGTGTTGTACCGAATGTTTATCGTTTCTATGTGGAATGATAGATTACGGCTATTTGTAAAGAGACTAGGGATAACGACTCGGACCTTATAGCCGTTTTGCATACGTTCTCCGGAGCAGGTAAATTGGAAATTAACTAAAGAGAGGAAAACGTATGAATCAAAAAGACACTCAGCGGGGTTTTACGCAACGTGTTGTAAATAAAAATAAGGGTCATTCCCGAAGGTTTCTATCGGGAATCTTCAACGCTTGTTGTTATCAAAAGAGGAAAATCTTATTGAATAGGTACGTGGAAGATCCCCGATTACAGGCCTCGGGGATGACATCCTTATGTAACACCCCCTCATTCGGCCTTCGGCCACCTTTTCCCTCAAGGGGCGAAGGAACCTGTGGGTTTACCCTCATAGAATTATTAGTAGTGGTTCTCATCATTGGTATTTTGGCGGCGGTAGCGGTGCCGCAATACCAAAAGGCCGTCATGAAAAGCCGTTATGCTACGCTGAAAAACATCACCCGAACTATTGCAAATGCTCAAGAGGTTTATTATTTAAACCATAGCACCTATGCCGACCGTTTTGATGAAATGGATATGGGAATTGGAGGAACCCCTAAAGATGAAACGGATGCCAGACGTGAATTTGATTGGGGATATTGTTATATGGTTTCTCAGTCTTTAATTACATGTTTAAATCGGAATACCCAATTAAGTTACATTATTTATTTTAACTATGGTATTGCTGGACATACAGGAAAAACCTTTTGCCAACCCTTTAGTGATATGGATACCCTTCCACTTCAACACCAATTGTGTCAGCAGGAAACAGGCAGTGCTACGTACATAGGAACATACCGGTATTTATACAAAAAATAACGGGAACCAAAACGCTGCGTTTTAGTTCCCGCTTTTGATAGTTAATTCTACTGCTATTTAATTTCGCTTGTACAATGCGGGCAGCGGGTGGCTTCTAAGGCTACTTCACTACAGCAGTACGGGCATTTTTTGGTGGCCGGGGCAGCCGGAGCCGGGGCCGGTTTGTTTAGTTTATTGATGGCTTTAATCAAAATAAAGATACAAAAAGCCACAATAATAAAACTGATAATCGCATTTAAAAACAGCCCTAAATTAAGGGTAGTGGCTCCTGCGGCTTGGGCTTCGGCCATCGTGGCAAAATGACGCGCCCCATTGGCACCTGACTTAATGACTACAAACCAGTTGGAAAAATCCACTTGGCCCATTAACAACCCCAACGGTGGCATTAACACATCAGCTACCATAGAGTTCACAATTTTAGTAAATGCACCGCCAATGATGATACCTACAGCCATATCAATCACGTTGCCGCGCATGATGAACTGCTTGAATTCCTTTGCTACTTCTTTCATTTATTTCTCCTGTTGTATTAAATTGACCGCTTGCAAAAGCGGCGTATACAAATCGTTTTCTACGGGATATTTAATTTCATCCCGATTTGTGTGCTCTGTAAATACTACGGGGGCATTTTCTATGATGCATAACGGGCATTGTTCGTCGGCTTCTCCCATCATAAGGGCCGCGGCGGCAGCCAAACTGTCGGCCGCGTCTACCAGCGTAGTTTTTAGTTTTTTACCGAAAAGATCTTCTTTCCCGCGTAAATCTTTAACCCCTTGAAACCCGGCATACCCTACGGCCGCGGCTATAACCCCTGCACGCAAAGGCAAAATCATACTGTCTGTAATCACAAGGCCCAATTCTTTTACGTGCCACGCTTGTTTTAAGGCACGGCATAATTCGTCTGCACACGCATAACAATCCGACAGCAAAATCAGTTTTCCGCCCGCATTGCTTTCATCTATCCCAGCATTGGTCATGACCATACCATCTTTAATCGTCAACCACGCGAGCGGCGTTTGTAAAGCGGCTTGGCTATGCTGTTTAATGAGGGTTTCTTTTTGGACCACACTTTCATACGGCACGGTATTGCCTTTCCATAAAGCAACTATTTTGGAAGAAACGGCTAGGATGGTTTTCTCGGCAACCGTCGGAATAAACTTTTGGATAAAAGCCGGCAAATCGGACGTTTCTTTAAAAATAGCGGTATGTATTGGGGTCAGTTTCATACGTTTTCAAACGGGGCTACAAAACTACGGAACACTTCATTAGCCATATAAATCCCTTCTGTGGTTAATTTTACCTTTTTGTCCTCTTGTGTGAGAAGCCCTTTTTGGATATGTTTTTGAATTTCAGCCCCAAATAATTCCGTTTGTTGCGCTGTTAGTTCCACTCCGTCCAACATCCGAAAAGCGAGCATAAGTTTTTCCCCTTCTTTGGCCGGGCCGGTAAGCCGTTCGGAAAATACAGTAGGGGTTTTCCCGTTTTCCATACAAAAAATATATTCCTGCAAATTTTTCGTGTTCTGTTTGCGCTTGCCAAGCCGATACGTAGCCGCTGAGCTGCCTAAGCCGATATATTCCCCATATTGCCAATAATTAAGGTTATGTTTGGATTCTTTGCCAGGTAAGGCATAATTAGAAATTTCATAATGATGATACCCAGCCGCGGTTAACGTATCGTGTGCCTGTTCCAGCATCTCACGCATAAGTACTTGGTCGCACACAACTCCGCGTTCAAAAAACGACGTGCCTTCTTCCACCTGCAGCCCATATACGGAAAAATGCTCCGGCCCCAGTTCCAACACCCGGTGCAAACTATCCGTAAAACTTTGGAGCGTCTGCCCGGGCAGGCCGGCCATTAAATCCACATTGATGTTTTTAAACCCGCTTTGCCGCGCGGCTTGATACGCTTGCAAAAATTGTGCAGCCGTATGGATACGCCCCAATGTTTTTAGTTCATTTTCATTCAAACTTTGAAGCCCCATACTTAACCGGTTAAACCCTAACGTCAGCAGCGTATTTAATTTGGCCGGTGTAATACTTTCCGGGTTGGCTTCAAACGTACTTTCTTCAAACCCGGAAACCGGGCGGAAATTTTTGCGGATGATTTTTTCCAAACGGTGCAGCTGTCCATCATTTAACAGGCTGGGTGTTCCGCCTCCTATATACAAGGTATTACAGCCTGTCTCTTTGTACAAAATGGCCTCGTGTGCCAACGCCCCCAAATACGCATCCATAAGCGGCTCTTGACCGGCAAATGAGGCAAAATCACAATAATTGCACTTGCGTTTACAAAAAGGAATATGAATATAAAGACCGCGTTTCATGCTTGTTTACGCTCTGCTTCGTAATTAAGATAGGCCAAAATAAACGGGTCTAAATCGCCGTCCATAACGGCCGTAATTTGGCTGGTTTCGTATCCGCTACGCAAATCTTTTACTAACTGGTACGGCATAAATACGTATGAACGGATTTGGTGCCCCCAAGCAATTTCCCCTTTTTGCCCGTATCGTTTTTCCGCTTCGCTGCGTTTTTTATCCATTTCCAGTTCGTAAAGTTTGGCCTTTAACATTTTTAGGGCGGTTTGGCGGTTTTGCAACTGGCTGCGCTCAATCCGACACGATACTACAATCCCGGTCGGTTTATGCAAAAGCCGTACGGCACTTTCCACTTTGTTTACGTTTTGACCGCCGTGGCCGCCTGCGCGGGAAGTTTCTAACTCTAAATCACTCTCCGGAATTTCAATGTTGATGTCTTCATCAATATCCGGCAGTACATCACAGGATGCAAACGAAGTATGCCGCCGGGCATTGGCATCAAACGGGGATACGCGTACAAGCCGGTGCACACCGTTTTCTCCCTTCAAATATCCATACGCAAACGGGCCTTCCACCATCGCAGACAAGGTTTTAAGACCAGCTTCATCTCCGGCTTGGGAATCCAAAATAGAAAATTTAAACCCGTGCTGCTCAGCCCAGCGCGTATACATCCGCACCAGCATTTGTGCCCAATCGCACGATTCCGTACCACCAGCCCCGGCATGAATGGTCAAAATGGCATTTAATTTGTCATTGGGTTCGGAAAGACGGATTTGACCTTCCTTTTGAGCCACCTGTTTTTCGGTTTCATCCAAACTGGCAAAGAGTTCTTGTAGTTCTTCCTGGTCTTGCATTTCTTTGCATAACTCAAATAATGTTTGGGCATCTTCCACGCGTTTTTGTAACAAACAGAAAGTATCAATAGCGGTTTTAAGGAAATCAATTTGGCGGCTTACTTCTTTGGCTTTTTGGGCATCATTCCAAAATTCAGGCGCGGCAGACATTTCTTGCAAACGGGCTAATTCCTGTTGTTTTTGTTCTATCTTATCAATTTCTTTAATTTTGATAATCCGCGCAGTTAATTCTTCAATTTTTTGACCTGCGTCTTTAAATTCTATATTATTCATAAAAAAATACCGCCGTAGAAATAGCTATCGTAAAAAATACCAAGGCACAGACCCAAGCAAACCAATCCCCCCACTGGGCATAAAAGGTAGAGGAGTTCCTGACCGAAAGAGGAACTGACGCCTGCAAAATTTCTCGTGTAAATAAACCAGACTTTTGCCGAATGTTTCCCCAAGCATCAATATAGGCGGAAAACCCTGTATTGGCTGCCCGCAAAACCGGGCGCCCATTTTCCACCGCACGCAGTACATTTACTGCTAAATGCTGATACGGGGCTGCCGTTTGAAAGAACCAGGCATCATTTGTAATGTTTACAAAGAGCTGTGCTCCTTGTTTATTTTGGGAACGCCATAATTGAGGAAAAATAGATTCATAACAAATGGTTGTCCCTAATTTAACGCCCCCGGCATCTAATAAAGGCTGCGTATACGGCCCCGGTAAAAATGCACCCAAAGCCCCCATGACGTCCACATTGGCGGTGAGTTTGCGCACCCACGGTTCCAACGGGATAAATTCCCCAAACGGAACTAATTTTATTTTGCGGTAAGCCGATAATCCTTCCGCTTGAGGAGTCATCAAATAAGCCCCCACATATTGCTGGTTGTTTCCTTCAAAAATGTTGGACCCTAACACTTGATAAGCCCCAGTTGCACTTCCCAAACGGCTAAATAAGTTGAAATATTTTTCTTCTGTTAACGAACCCGGCACCACGCTTTCCGGCCATACAGCTAAATAAACCCCTTCGCCAGCTAACGAATTGCCCATATCTTCCAACGTATGCACAATTTCTGCTTCGTACTCTGGGGTCCATTTTTTATACTGGTCTATATTCGGTTGCAATAATGCCGCCTGCACATTTAACAAGGATTGTGGATGCAAATGCTGCACAAATGCAGCCCGACGGTTCAGTTGATATTTTCCTAATCCGAACACAATGGCAAATACACATACCGCCCAAAACAACTGCCAAAGTCCTTGCCGGATACTAGGCAGCGCAAAAAACCAACCGACGCTGGCCCCCACAAAAGCTAAGATAAAACTAAGCCCATATACCCCCGTATAAGAAGCCAGGTATAAAACTTCAGGCACGTTCCATTGGGTATAGCCTAACATTATCCATGGGAAACCAATTCCATAAAAAGCAATTGTTTGATGCACCCACTCTAAAGCTACCCACCCACATGCAGCTAGTAACGGGAAAAAGACTCCCGTGCGCTTTAAAAAACAGCACGCGCCCCCCAAAATGGCAAACTGCAACGCGAGCAAGGCAGACAACCCCAACCACGCCCCTAAGGCCATGGGAACAGATAATCCCCCCCCATACACGCATGTATAATACACCCATGATAAGAGCAACGCATTACATAAAAGGCCCGTAAGCCAACCGTAAAAAGCAGAAGCAAAAAAGCCGCGTACATTACTAACTCCCCAAATAAAAGGAGCTAATATAAACCACGCAGCAAAAGAATGGGATAATTGCGGATAGCTGCTTGCAAATAACCCCGCTGTAACGCAAGCCCCTGCTAATAGCAAACCAAGCCTTCCCAGGGAAACCATCCCCTGCCGAATACGTTTCCAGCCGGAATTTTGCAATGCAGCGTCTTGCGTCATACCACCATCCTAATAAGCAATTTTACACGTATGTGCTTTACACACGGCATGTGCAGAAGGGCTGCATTCCTTTTCTTCCGAAATCGTATCGGGACAGCTTTTAGTACCAAATATATTTCTATTAAGGGCCTCAAAATCTTCTAGATGACCCGCGTTAATAGCTGTAACCCCTTTGGGGCCAATGGCGCAGCCGCACGGATCTTTATCCACAATGATACAATCTTCATCCGTATTGCAGGCATAGGTCCGAATCATTTTAGTTTTACGTTGGGCCGCTTTTGCTGCTTGTTCAGAGGCTTTTTTCCTTTCATTAATTTGCTCTTGCGTTAAGTGCGGTACCTCTACTTCAATAGGTTGATTTTGTGTTAACAACAACGGAATAGATACAAGTATCACCCCGGCACAGACAAGTAACCATGTATTTTTGATCATTTTTTTCATTGGTTCGCTCCACAACATTTTTTGTATTTTTTTCCACTTCCACACGGACACGGGTCATTACGCCCAATGTGTTTTTTTACTGGGGCAGAACTAACCTTCTCCGGGTTTTTAGCGGCAGCCGCCTGTGCACGCTCAGCGGCTGTTTGCCGCGGAGGTAACTGCAAGCGGAAAATATAACTTACCATCAAATCGCGAATACGGTTCATCATAGAAGCATACAATTTATAGGATTCTTTTTGATATTCTATGAGCGGATCTTTTTGGGCATAACCGCGTAAACTGACACTATTTTGTAATTGGTCTAATTCATACAGGTTTTGTTTCCAAGCCGTATCAATAATTTGCAAAAGTAACATGCGTTCCACTTCCCCGAAATCAATACCCTGTTCGGCAAAATACTGGGTACGTTGGGCATACAATTCTTGAACCGTTGTCATAATTTGGGCAGTCAATTCTTCGCAGGATTTTTTACCCACAGTTTCTAAAGAAAGTTCAAATGGTAACGGGAAAAATTGCCGTAACCCAATGTTAAGGGCTCCGAAATCATTCTTTTGCGGATGTTGCGGATGATAATACTGCTCCACTAATTCCGCTACAATTTCTTCCATCATTTGGTGGGATTTATCCGCCATATTTTCCCCGTCCAAAACCGCATTACGCAAATTGTAAATAGCGGTGCGTTGCTGGTTCATTACTTTATCGTAATCTAAGAGTTGTTTGCGGATATCAAAGTTCCGCCCCTCTACCATACGCTGGGCCCCTTCAATACGGTTTGTGAGTATACCGGATTCAATGGCTTCCCCTTCTTTCATGCCCATTTTGCTTAACAAAGCGGCCATGCGGTCCGTATTAGCAAAAAGACGAATCAACTCATCTTCTAAAGAAATGTAAAAGCGGGAAGAACCTGGGTCTCCCTGGCGCGCACAACGTCCACGCAATTGATTATCAATACGGCGTGATTCATGCCGTTCGCTTCCAATTACGTGTAAACCACCTAACGCTACCACTTCATCTTGTTCGGCCTGTTCGGCAGGGTTTCCGCCTAGTACAATATCCGTACCGCGTCCAGCCATATTTGTAGCAATGGTTACGGCACCTTTACGCCCGGCCTGGCTAATGATTTGGGCTTCCATTTCATGGTATTTGGCGTTTAACACTTTGTGCGGAATCCCTTTTTGACGTAGCATGTGGCTTAATTTTTCAGATTTTTCAATACTGCGTGTCCCTACCAAGACGGGCGCACCTTTCTTCCATAAACCTTCCACTTCATCCACAATGGCGTTAAATTTTTCACGTTCGGTCAAATAAACTAAATCTGGATAATCCACGCGTTTAGACGGCCGGTTGGAGCGGATTTCCACTACATCTAACCGGTAAATCTGCCAGAACTCGTTGGCTTCTGTCATAGCCGTCCCGGTCATGCCGGAAAGTTTTTTATACAATTTAAAGAAATTCTGGAACGTAATAGTAGCCAAAGTTTGGTTTTCTTCTTTAATTTGCAACCCTTCTTTCGCTTCTACGGCTTGGTGAAGTCCGTCGCTCCAACGGCGGCCCGGCATCAAACGACCGGTAAATTCGTCTACGATAACGACTTCACCATCTTTAATTACATAATCCACATCCCGTTCATATAAGTGGTGGGCCCGTAACGCTTGGTTAATATGATGTACCCATTCGGATTGCACATCATCATACAAATTCGGTACATTTAAAAATTTCTCGGCCTTAGCAATCCCGGTATCAGTTAAAGTAGCCGTATGCGCTTTTTCATCAATAACCGCATCCACCCCTTCATCCAAATTGACACCTTCATATTTGGCTTTTACTTCATCTTTTTCAGTAATTAAACGTACTTTTAAAGATGGAATTAAGCGGTTGACGATATAATATTTATCCGTACTTTGTTCGGACGGACCGGAAATAATAAGCGGGGTACGGGCCTCGTCAATTAAAATGGAGTCTACCTCGTCTACAATACAATAGTTAAGCGGCCGCAGAACCGGGTTGCCTTTTTCATCAGGCACGCGGTCATTTTGAAAGCGCAATACGCGGTCCTGTCGGTTAATGACCATATTATCACGCAAATAATCAAATCCCAATTCATTGTTGGTTACATACGTAATATCTTTTAGATACATTTCGCGGCGTTCTTCACTATTCATATCGTGTCCGATATAGCCCACCGTTAATCCTAAAAATTCGTGAATGGGACCCATCCATTGTCGATCCCGCCGGGCCAAATAATCGTTTACCGTTACAACATGTACTCCTTTGCCAGTTAACGCGTTTAAATAAGAAGGAAGCACCGCTACAAGCGTTTTCCCTTCCCCGGTTCGCATTTCAGCAATTTTTCCTTGATGTAAGACAATGCCCCCTAACAGCTGCACATCATACGGGCGCAGCCCGATAACCCGTTTTGCTGCTTCACGTACTACTGCAAAGGCTTCCGACAAAATATCATCTAATGTTTCGCCGTTAGCTAAACGGTTTTTAAACTCTTGCGTTTTATCTTTTAATTGCGCGTCCGTTAGCTTTTCCATCGACCCGGATAATGCATTTGCTTCATCCACATAGTGTTGTATTTTCTTTAAATCACGTTCGCTTTTGGTTCCAAAAATTTTATTTATTACAGTTTGAATCATAGTTATATTCCTTATCAAGTTAAAATGGGTAAAAAGAGAAATGGAAATCGTTACTCCGCGACTGGTTTTTTGTGATTGGTTTTGATTTGCAAATTGGCAGTTTCTCCTGTTTCCAACAACGATAAGGCAGCCTGCACTTCCGCTTCGGCCGTAGTAAGAGCCTGGGCAGTTAAATATTGTACCTGGCGGCCAGGTTGGGCACGCAACTGTTTAATATCCGCCTTTAAAAACGTAATGGCTTTTTGGTAACGGTCTTGTAGTTCTTGCCGCTGTGCAGCCGTTACATCAGGCCGAGTTGCAATTTCTTTATGGGCTTGTTTATATTTTTTCAATAAATCTTCTTTTACTTGCACACTAACAGCCCATATACGCGCATATACGGCAGATAACTTCTTGCGGGCAGCTGTCCGCGCTGCCCTTTGTGTTTCAGGATCCCCTAGCTGGGCATACAACAAGGCCCGTTGGTATTGTTTAGTCAGGGTATTTAATAAAATAGAATTTTCAAAATTACGTGTTAGTGCAATAAGTGTATAGCGGTTTTCCAACGTATCCGGAAGTTGCTGTCTGGCATAAGCATCCATAACAGCGTCCACTTGAAGCTGCACTTGCGGATTTTGCCCTACCGTATGCATAAACTGAGGGTTGTATTGGGTTAGCACATCTTCTACGGCTTTGCGTGTAAATGTTTGTTGTGCATACAAAGCTGAAGATAATGTGGCCGTAGCCAGTAAAAATAAACCACGTTTCATAAAAAAGTCCTATTGTTATTTTACTATATTCTTAGTACGCGCGCGAAGTTTTATTACTGGCTGAAAGATTTTTCCCGTCCCCAAACACGTACTGGAAGTTTTTTATTTTTCCAGTACGTCCGTATAGAATTGATTTGCAGGAGAAACGCACTTAATCTCCACGAACGTGAGAAAACAAATTACGTTCCTTTAAAGAATCAAAAATGTCCGTAACTACATATAATGTATGTATTCCTTGCTAGGTAAGAATTGAACAACAAAACGGATTTTACGATGAACACTTTGCCTTCTTAAAATCAATATGGTATAATAAAAATAGGTTTAAGCCCAGTTGGCGTAGCGCTTGTAGTATCAAGTCCGTTCCCGCTAGGAACGCGCGCCAGCTAAGAAAACAGAAACTGAAGTTCTGCAATTTAAGTAGTTTGTAACGATTTAAGCCCAGTTGGCGCAGCGGTAGCGCGTTCCCTTGACATGGGAAAGGTCACAGGTTCAATCCCTGTACTGGGCACCATTTAAAGGTCCTCGTTTTACGACGAGGATTTCTTATTTTATACTGATTTTACTGCGTTCCCGGTTAACAGTCTGAAAAGGCCGTTTTTTGCGCGTTTTTGCAGGTTTTTGTAGTTTTATTGTCAATATTTTGGCAATGCGTCTGACAATACAAATGAGGTGTTTTGGCAAGGTTTGATTGGCAATTTGTAAAAATCCTTTCGTCTAAGTTGGCAAGTCCGCGCGGGAAAGGTAAAAAACGAGCTGTCAAAACGTAGGACTTTTCCGCTGGATTTGAGTTTTCTTTATGCTGTACGTAGACCAAACGATCGTTTGCATACAGCACGGGTATGACCCGGCTGACGACCACGCACTCACACACTCATCTTTAGCTGTGTTGATGTAAAATAGGTAATCAGTTCTGTAGCTTTGATCTTAATATTTAGTGAGCATTAACCGATAAATCACCCAATGCAGTTTGTATATAAACAACAAAAGTTGAAAAAGTATAATCCCACTCTACGGAGCTAACGAAAGTGTTTACCGGGCCGGCAATTCCCACACCTCTCCTGGAGTTCCACCTTCTGATATTTTTGTACCCCCCAAAGCTTGACACATGGGGCGACCGGCATCACTATGAACTCTACAAAAAGGACGCGTAGTTGCCAAATAAACTCTTTTTTTCGCTTGATCGGAAGGAATATTATATGTAAAATCCGGTGATGAGGTCAATTTCCCATTTTTGGAAAAAAACATTTCGGTCCAAGTCAAATCTACATCATGTGCATTCCAACGTATAACACCCTTCACGGGGGATTCAGAACAAACGATTTCAATTTTGGCTGCCCAGTTTAAATGGGTGGAGGCACTGCACTTGCTTGGTAAGGCAATATCTAGGGCGTCAAAATCCGTGGCAAATTCACCGTTTGCCAGAAAATACATATTTTGGGCATTCGTAATAGCATAACCCCAAGACGTCCACTGAGCAACACGTGCTTTAGCTACGGCTTTTTGGTATTGAGGCACAGCAACAGCGGCTAAAATACCAATGATTAGTACTACTACCAAAAGTTCTATGAGTGTAAAACCTTTGGGGTAAACAACTTTGCGTATAACTGCGCCCAGTATTTTTTGTGTCATTGTACTTCCTCCAGTCTTATTTTATTAACATCAAATTTAGCCAATAAAAAAGCGGCGACATTGTTAAGGGCTGTTCTCTGTGACTCTTAACAAACAATCGCCGCTTACCCAATCCCTAATTTAAGAGAAATGGGTAAGACATGGCGACTATCTGCTGACAGAGAACATGCTCGGAAAAACCGATAAGGCTTTTCTCCGCTTGGCGTGGTCTTCCTCCACACTTCAACAAATAATCTTTATAAATTGTATGTACTACTTACTGTATTTTGTTTGGTTATTACTCCTTACTATAATCTACTTTCATTGTACTACATTATAGGACACTTGTTGCAGGCACTAGGTTGTGGCAGCCCCCGCCTGCGCATGCTTGGCGGTACGGCTTCGCCTGGCTGCCACAATGGGTGGGTTAGGGTATAGTATCTATCATCTTCTATTACATCTGTTCTAGACTATATAGTGAAATATCAATTGAATAAAACCTTTAAAAAGTCCGGCATCGGCCACATGACCTACGGCATTCATTTGCAGTAAATTTCTTAAACCGCGGAGGCCGTATTGAACAGCTACAGCGGTTGCTCGGCCATCAGAAAATCACCACCACACAGCTCTATTTAAGGTTTAAAAAGGATAAGATCGCCAGTAAAATGATGGTGATGGATGGGATGATCCCGCTTAGTATTGTATAGGGGAAAGCCGTAATCTACGCATAAACTACGCACTTTTTGCGTACTTTATGCGTGGTTTATGCTATAATAAGTGTACAGGAGCGAATTATGTATATTTATCAAAATGAAAACTGGCCGCACTTTACGTGGGATGAAACAAAGATTTTAGCACTACTTGCACAGGTAAAACTGGTGCAAGGGTTATTACTGGGTAAAATGCAGAACATAGGTTTTGCTATGCAGGATAACGCCTTGCTTCAAGCGCTTACGGAAGAAATTTTAAAGTCCAATCAGATTGAAGGCCAACTGCTAGATATAGCACAGGTTCGCTCCTCTATTGCCAGACGGTTAGGGTTACCCAATGAGGATATTCCGGTAACTCGCAACATAGACGGTACTGTAGAAATGATGTTAGATGCTATTCAACATTACGAGGCCCCTATTACCAAAGCCCGCTTGTGTGCGTGGCATAAAAATATGTTTCCTGATGGCAAGAGTGGCTTTTATACCATTAAAGCAGGTGATTATCGGGATGATAAACTAGGCCCCATGCAGGTTGTTTCGGGGCCAATGGGACAAGAAAAAGTCCATTATGAAGCTCCTGCTGCTACTGTTTTAAATGCTGAAATGGAAAAGTTGTTTCATTTCATCAATACAGACCCGACCGATAATGTACTCAAAGCAGCTATCACGCACTTATGGTTTGTTATTTTGCACCCATTTGACGACGGAAACGGACGTATTGCCCGCGCTTTGACGGAATTATTACTAGCACGGAGCGAATCTTCTTCTAATCGATTTTATTCTATGTCATCTCAGATTGCCAAAGAACGTAAGGAATATTACAAGCAACTGGAAGTTACCCAACAAGGTGATTTGGATATTACGGACTGGTTAGAATGGTTCTTGCATACGTTAGAAAAGGCCATCAAGGGTTCGGAAGAACTTTTGAAAACTGTTTTGGCTAAAGCAACTTTCTGGAAACAGCATCAA
This sequence comes from uncultured Elusimicrobium sp., assembly GCA_937891135.1. Taxonomy (GTDB): domain Bacteria; phylum Elusimicrobiota; class Elusimicrobia; order Elusimicrobiales; family Elusimicrobiaceae; genus Avelusimicrobium. Next base: position 18,330 of record CALAFB010000082.1, on the reverse strand, counting down.
GGGGAAACTTTCAATGACCGCCAAAACAAGATGCTCAATATGCTTTTTGACGGTTTTACAGGTCATTTAACCAGTACCAAATGGGCTAAAATCTGCAAATGCTCCCACGATACTGCTTCCCGTGACATAGCTGATCTACAACAACGCGGTATTTTAGAACAGATAGGCGCAGGAAGAACCACGCATTATAATTTGAAAATTAATTAGTATAGGTATAAAACTTTATTTTTAGCAATACAAAGCGTGGGAATCTACATAAAGTTTTGTTATACTTATGGTAGATTCTGACATCCTGTCGCCTGAAAGATACCTTTTCTTAGATAGGACAAGTACAATAAGCACGACATCCATTGTCAATATTTAGGCAATGGCAACAAGAAGCAAATACAACAGTCATTTTCTCGTCGGAGAATTAAGCGCAAAAACCCTGTACGCCCTTGACAGGGGAAAGGTCACAGGTTCAATCCCTGTACTGGGCAAATTTAAAAACCACCCGTGAGGGTGGTTTTTAATTTGTCCGGTAACGCATAAACTGCTTTATGCGTGGCAGGAATGAAAGCCGCAGTCTTATACGAGTTTGAATGTAGTGAAAGGCAAGCATAGCGAAGTGAGGTTGCACGCGGCAATGGGAAGTATGCGACCAAATACACAAAACAAAAAACCCTCTTTGACCACAAATAAACCCCCGCGTACCAATTCGGGGGTTTAGCTCATTCGTGTCATTGTTAATGACTCCATGTTCCTATTTCCTAGGGATGGTACATCTCCGGGTCTTCACGCAATCGGCACCCACGCTGTGAACGCACAACTGCAACCAAGGAGAAAGCCCTTATCCCAAGTACATCTAGTTAATACTATAATAAGAGTTTTTGAAAAAATTTCAAGGCCTAATTTTGAAAAAATTATTTCCCATCAGAAGAATTAGTTTCCCATACTCCAATTCCGGTAAATACCGGGTCTTTCCCGGCGGCTTGTTGGGCGCGGTAATCGGCCCAGGCAGCCACTACTTGCTTACGCAGGCGTAAAATCGTATAGATGTTAATAAGGGCCAAAAGCGTCATACATAAATCCGCCAATCCCCATACCAAGTTGAAATGGAGTACCGCCCCTGCAAACACCATGGCGCACACCACCCCGCGAAATACCGCCATCACAAGGCGGCGGCGGATTAAAAATTCCAGGTTGGATTGCCCGTAGTAATAGTTCCCGATAATAGACGTAAATGCAAACAATAAGACGCTAAATGAAATAAAATAATTTCCGAATCCACCCAGTTCTGTAGAAAGGGCCGCTTGCGTAAGAGCAATCCCTTCCACACCAGGGAACTGGGTATAGTCCGCCAGTAAAATAATAAAAGCCGTACAACTGCAAATAAGCAGCGTATCCACAAATACGCCGATTGCCTGCACATAGCCTTGCTTCACCGGGTGAGACGTGTGAGCGGTAGCCGCTGCATTCGGGGCCGACCCCATACCGGCTTCGTTGGAAAATAACCCGCGTCGCGCGCCAATCATAACGGTAGCCCCTAAGGTTCCCGCAAACAGTTTTTGCCAACTAAACGCGTCCGAAATAATTAGCCCCAGCACGTGCGGCAACTGCGTAATGTGCAGCAGCATCATAACCAGTGCCACCGCCATATAAGCTAGTGCAAAAATAGGAACAATTACCGCCGAAAACGCCGCAATCCGCCGCAGCCCGCCAAAGATGATAATCCCCGTCAGCCCGGCCAGTATCAGCCCGGTTATAAACGGACTGATTTGAAACGTAGTTTGCAAGGATTGGGCAATGGTGTTGGATTGCACCGTGTTAAATACAAACGCAAACGTAGCAATAAATAGAACCGAAAACACAATCGCAAGCGGTTTATTACGTAACCCCACCCGGATGTAATAGGCCGGCCCGCCGCGGAAGTTTTTACCGGTATGCACTTTATAAATTTGTGCCAGCGTACTCTCGGCGAATGCACTCGCCGCGCCGAGGACTGCAATCAGCCACATCCAAAAGATAGCCCCCGGTCCGCCCGCGGTAATGGCAATTGCCACCCCGGCGATATTGCCGGTTCCTACGCGCGAAGCCGTACTAATGGCAAAGGCCTGGAACGGGGAAATGTGGTCTTTATCGGTGATTCCGCCTAATAATAAGCGGCCCATTTCTTTCGGGCGGATAAATTGCACACCGCGCAGCGCACACGTAAAATACACACCGCAGCCGATGAGAGCCGCGATGAGAAAATAACCTAAAATTTGGTCATTTAAAAAAGATACCATACTAGACAAACTAGCCAACATACATTCTCCTGGTTGGGTACAAACAAAGGTATAGTATATCTTTTTTGGGAAAGTTACGGAAGTTTATTTAGTTTGTGGGTCAGCCATGCTGCAAACAGCGTATTGCTAAGCAGGAATAGCGGCGTAACAAGCATTGTTGCGTACACACGCACGCGCGAAATTTTAACGCGCTTTTGCGGGTTTAATAAATCCGGCGTACGGGCCAGTTTTACAAACGTATCTGCCGTCCACAACATCGGCCACGCAACGGCCGCCCGCGTGCGCCACGCTCTTTTAGAAATGGCTTTATAATAGGGCAGCGCACTTGCTAAATTTTGCTTGCCCCAGCGGATCCATTTGGTTTGAATGGGAGCAAATGCGTGTGATTTCTGTGGGTTTAATAAGTCGGAAGTAGACAGACCGGCTTTTTCCAAGTCCGTCTGCGGAAAGTAGCAGCGTCCGTTTTGCAAGTCTTTCGGTAAATCACGCAAGATATTTACAATTTGTAACGCGTCGCCCACTTGTTGGCCCAGTTCATAAAATGTTTCTTTGGGCAGCGTAGTAGCATGAGTGTGAAAGATAAGCTTGCTCCAAAATAATCCGGGTTTTCCGCCCATTAAGCGGCAATAATGGGTTAAATCACTTTCCAGTAAAAACGCCTGCGGAACACGTTGAGGGTCATTCGGAAATTTCATTAAATCAATTTTCATTCCTTCACATACAGACTCTACCACTTCATAAATAAACAATTGTTGAGAAGTGGGAATAGCATTTAGCGCACGCAAGCAATCCGGCAAATGTTGGATGAGGGCTTGCTCATACGGGTTTTCGCTCGTACCGGTAATGGCTTGCAAAAGAGCGTTGTATTCCGGTGCTTGGCGGGAACGCACGATTTGCGGGAAAGATTGAATCCAATACACACGTTTTTCTTCGGGCAGTAAGGGCGTATCGGCAATGGTGTCGGCGTAGCGGCACAACAAATAAGCCAGCCCAAACGCCGGGCGCAACGCCGGGGGCAGCATTTGTACGCTTACATATAAACTGCGCGAAGTATGTTTAAGTAGTGTATTTAAATCCATATATATACTATAGCATTTTACTTAAATCCCGGCGAAGATAAAAAATGTTGCATTTAAAAAAAGTTTTTGGTATAATAATTTTATGCAAAGAATTATTATTTCCATGAAACATAATCCGTCCTTTAGCTGCTTTAATATGCTAGAGGAACGCTGTGTTGGGTGGGAATAAATAATTTAGTTTTGTGTTTTTCATAAACAATCCCGCCTAACTGTAAAAAGTAGGCGGGTCTCCTTTTTATAGGGGGAATTAAACAGATTTACCTTGCTTACAAGGTAATAAAAACAAAACGGGTACAACAAATAAAAAAGAAGGTTTACGCTTTTAAAGCGTAGACCTTCTGAAAAGGAAAAAATTTTGTAAAAACAAACCTCGCGAAAACATTAAAAAGAACCGAGGTTAAATGAGGAGATAAAACATGAAAAAAGTAGTACTTACAGTAGCAGCTGTTGTAATTGCCGCCGTGGCGGCCCAAGCCCAATCCGCCGGAGCGGAAGTGCGGTTTACAGATGTTTCCCTGCAAGGAGCATTGGTTAAAACTCCGGCCAAAAAGGCGGCCCCCGCTGCCCGCGGTAACACTCCACAAGTGTTAGGGGCCGCAGTAGAACGCCAAGTCGCACAGCAAATGAACCAACAAACAGATACCGTAGCAGCTAAACCGGCTGTACGGTCGCAAGCCAAGAAACCGGCCGCTACCGCAACTAATGCCAAAAAACCAGCCGAAGGCGGAGCGAAACAATGGTTAAAAGCCATCTTCTTGGGGGGCCGTTTCCCCGGAGAATCGGCTGATGCATATCATGCCCGGTTACAAGCGCAAGCACAGCCGGCTGCGTTGCCGTTTAAATAATTAACGGGTTTTGAAAAATATCCACCGGCAAAACCGGGAGGTTAGTAGTACAAGAAAGAGCGCGTCGTTAAACGCGCTCTTTTGTCATAAAAAACACTTCGTTTATTTCGGTTCTTCCAGAGCACACGGCACTTTGGGCGAAGCCGCCACTAAATCTTTAATAGGTTTAATGACTTGCGCTTGCGGTTTGAGCGTACACGGCCCGCCAATGCAACCGCCCTTGCAGTTCATCACTTCCAAGAGTTGAAAGTCTCCCGCGCCTTTGGCGTACGCCGTTAACAGGGCCATGGCTTTTTTGTCTAAGCCGTTAATAGCACTCTTTTTGAACGGTTTTTTGCCGGCAATGGCATTTTCTACCGCTTGGGCTACGCCGCCCGTTACACCATAATAGCGCGCTTCGCCGGAGATAGCCGGGTCTAGCGCGGCCTCTTCGCATTGGGCGGGGTTAATGCCTTTGGCATCAAACAACGCTCCCAATTCTTCGTATGTCATCACATAGTCAATGTTGGGGTCTTCCATGCCTTCGGCCCGTTTGGATACACACGGCCCGACAAACACCGTTATATGCCCTTTTTGTTTTTCAATTTCAGCCGTATACGCCGCCGGCGTTTTGGTATTAGATACAAATTCTTTTAATGCGGGCAAGTGTTTTTTAACGGCGCGCACCCAGGCCGAGCAACAAGACGTCGTCATAAACCGCGCGCCTTTTTCCAATCGTTCTACCAATTCGCGCGCTTCGTTGGCGGTGGTAATATCCGCCCCAAGGGCAACCTCGGTTACCAGCGGGAAGCCGGCTTTTTTGATGGCCGTTATTAACTGCGGCAACGTACAGTCAAACTGCCCCACGATAGACGGCGCAATCATCGCTACTACAGGCGCGCCTTTTTTGATTTGGCCTAAAATATCAATTAACTGGCTTCGCTCCATAATGGCCCCGAACGGGCATGCTTCCATACAATGCCCGCACGAAATACATTTCTCAAAATCAATTTCCGCGACGCCGTTTTCTCCTTTGTGAATGGCATCCACCGGGCATGCCTGTTCACACGGTACCGGGATAAACGTAATGGCGTTGTACGGGCATGCCAATTTACACGCCCCGCAGTTTTTGCATTTATCGGCATCAATAAACGAACGTCCGTCAATAAAACTAATCGCTCCGAATTTGCACGCTTGTTGGCACGGGCGCGCTAAACATCCTTGGCAGGCCTCGGTAACCATGTGGCGGGCTTTGCGGCAACCGTGGCAGGCAATATCCATGACCGTCAGCGGTACTTGCGGAATTTCCGTACGGGTAAGTGCTTGTTTAGCATAGTCATTTAAAGAGGTGGCTTCGTCGTCTTCTTCTACGCTGCACCCCAGCGCGGCTAATGTGCGCGCGCGGAACACGGCGCGTTCTTTATAAATACAACACCGCACGGAAGATTTGGAATCTTGTGGGATAACTTCGTACGGGATACGGTAAGCGTTAGTTTCCAACGCGTTTTTATCAAACGCTTCCACAATTTTGCGAAGCGCGGTACGTCTAAAATAAATGGCTTTATTGTCGGAGTTCATACTTATATTTTAGCATTTTCTGCACCTAGATATGATATACTATATGTACAATTTTATTCTGTTTTTGGAACCGTGTGCAGAACACGGATTACTTTTAGATACTAAAGGTTCTCTTCTACTCCAAAGACGGCCCATACAGGCACAATACGATGAGTTTTATAACCCTGTTATATTGTGCCGAATGTTTGCCCGTTTTTTCACGTGGTAATCTACGGCTGTTATTACTGGAGAAGGTAGAAGAGCTCCAAACGTATCAGCCGTTTTCGGTTGAGTTCTCCGAAGGCAGGGAAATTGGAAATTAACAAACAGGAGAATTAGTATGAAGAAAGCAGTAAAAAATAGTTATTTCGCTAAAGGTTTTACTTTGATAGAACTTTTAGTCGTTGTCTTAATCATCGGTATTTTGGCGGCGGTAGCGTTGCCGCAATACCAAAAAGCCGTGGTAAAAGCACGGTTATCGGAAGTGAAAACCATGCAGGAAGCCATTCACAACGGGTTTGAATTGTGTATGTTGGAACAGAGAGATAGTTGTAATGCAATAGCTGTGGGTGAATTTGTAAATTTTGAAGCACCCTCTCCTATTTTGAGCGGAGATGATTGTGAAAATAGGGGTATTTGTTTTAATACCCAATATTGGCAATATGAAACGGATGACGGAGTATATTTGTATGCAACTCCGTTATTCAATTTTCTTAATGGAGCGAAAATATGGGGGTGGATAGATGTTGCAATGAGTGATGGTGGCTTATGGTGTTTTGATAATGAATCTTTTTGCAAAGCAATTGGTTTCCCAAATTGTTCTGCTGCTGACGAGTGTTATTTGTAGTTTTTATGCCCCTTAGGAATGGTATCGGGAATCTACGACGTACTGAGTAGTTGTTGTTTCTAAAACGACGTAACAACAGGTACGTGGAAGATCCCCGAACCCTGCGGGCCGCCCTCCTCGGGGATGACAGTTAATAGAAAACGGCAAGAAACAAGAGCCGTTTCGGCTGCCTGTGCAGCGGACTAGTAGTCTAGGGCTTTGCCCGCATATGCAAAATCGCCCCGCTCTTTACACAAGCGGGGCGGTCCATTTTCCAACTTACTAAACTGCTTATTTATCTACTACTTCGGCTTCTACCACGTCATCCTTGCCGCCGTTAGTATTGGCTTGCGCGGCGTCCGGGCCGGGTTGGGCACCGGCGGTTGCACCTGCTCCTGCTTGGGTACCGGCCGCGCCTTGTTGGGCTTTGTACATCGCTTCGCCCAATTTTTGGCTGGCCTGCAAAGCCGCATCCGTGGCCGCTTTCATACGGGCCACATCGTCGCCTTTGAGGGCTTCTTTGAGGTCATTCAACGCTTGCTCAATCTTGCCGCGTTCTTCTTGGGAAACTTTGTCGCCGTATTCCTTCATGGCTTTTTCGGTCTGGAAGACTACGCTGTCGCCCTGGTTTTTGGCTTCAATAATTTCCTTTTGTTTTTTGTCTTCTTCGGCAAATTTCTCAGCCTCTTTGACGAATTTATCTACTTCGGCATCGCTTAATTTGTTAGACGAAGTAATCGTAATGTGCTGTTCTTTGTTGGTGCCGAGGTCTTTGGCGGTTACGTTCAAAATACCGTTGGCATCAATATCAAACGTTACTTCTATTTGCGGCACACCGCGCGGAGCCGGCGGGATACCGTCTAAATCAAATTTACCGAGCGGCACATTGTCCTTGGCCATGGGGCGTTCGCCCTGCAAGACGTTAATGGTTACCGCGGGTTGATTGTCCGACGCGGTGGAAAACACTTGCGTACGGCGCACGGGGATCGTCGTGTTGCGTTCAATCAGGCGCGTGCACACACCGCCCAACGTTTCCAAGCCCAAAGACAACGGCGTAACGTCTAAGAGCAGCACGTCTTTTACTTCGCCCGTTAAAATACCGGCTTGCACCGCGGCCCCAATAGCCACACATTCCATGGGGTCAATGCCGCGTTCAATTTTCTTGCCGACAAGTTCTTCTACATATTTTTGTACAATCGGCATACGGGTCGGGCCGCCGACTAAAATAATGCGGTCAATTTTATCCGCCGTTAATTCTGCATCGCTTAACGCTTGGTTGACGGATTTGCCGCAGCGTTTGACAATATCATCTACCAAACTTTCCAGTTTGGCGCGAGAGAGGCGCATTTCCAAGTGTTTCGCCCCGTCTGCACCGGCGGTAATATACGGCAGGTTAATGTCGGTTTCCATGGTGGTGGAAAGTTCAATTTTGGCTTTTTCGGCCGCGTCTTTTAAGCGTTGGGCCGCTTGTTTATCGTTGGATAAATCAATGCCGGTTTGTTTGCGGAAGTCATCCGTCATCCATTTAATGATGGCGTTATCCATATCGGTACCGCCCAGCTGCGTATCGCCCGACGTAGCCAATACGTCAAACGTACCTTCTTTTCCCATTTCCATAATGGTTACATCTAGCGTACCGCCGCCCAAATCAAACACTAAGATTTTTTGTTCTTTGCCGGCCTTATCAATACCAAAGGCCAACGCAGCGGCCGTCGGTTCGTTGACTAAGCGCACGACTTCCAAACCTGCAATACGTCCGGCATCTTTGGTGGCCTGGCGTTGGTTATCGTTAAAATATGCCGGCACGGTAATGACGGCTTTTTCTACGGGTTCACCCAAGAAAGCCTCGGCATCTTTTTTTACTTTCTGCAAAACGAAAGCCGATAATTGTTGAGGCGTAAATTCCTGCCCGCGCAAATTATATTTATAGTTTTCGCCCATTTTGCGTTTGAAAGCAGTAACGGTGCCTTCCGGGTTGGCGATAGCCTGGCGGCGGGCCGGTTCACCCACTAAGCGTTGGCCGTCTTTGGTGAATGCTACATAAGACGGGAACGCTTTTCCACCGATAGAACTACCTTCCGCAGACGGGATAATCGTCCCTCTGCCGCCTTCCATCACCGCGGCTGCGGTGTTAGAAGTTCCTAAATCAATACCAATAATTTTAGCCATAATGACATCTCCTTTGTATTAAAAATTTATTTTGTTTCTTCCTGCGCTTGTCCGACCACTACACTAGCCGGGCGTAATACTTGGCCGTTCATCATAAACCCCATTTTTACTTCGTCTATTACCAGCCCATCCTGCTCGGCCGGGGCGGGGATCGTAGCCACTACTTCTTGCGTAGCCGGATCATAGGGTTTATGGAGTACGTCCATTTTTTGAATGCCTTCTGCGCGGAACGCTTTGTCTAGTTCCGCAACAATCATACGCATTCCATCTTGTAAGGCCTTCACATCCTGCTTCGGGTCTTGCAAGATTTTTTGTTGCCGCAAGAGAACTTCATACATCGGCAACATTTTGACGGCAAAATCTTTCTTGCCGTAGGCGATCAGGGCCGCTTTTTCGCGCTCGGTGCGTTTACGATAGTTGTCAAACTCCGCGTATAGGCGTACGTACTGCTCGCGGTAATCGGGTTCGGTAGGTTTTTCTGCCTGCGGGGCAGGGGCCTCGTTACAAGCTTGTTCTTCTGCTTGTTCCTCGGCCGCCTGTTCTTCGGCTAACTCCTCGTACCCAGTTTGGTGTTTTTTAGTATGTTTACTCATAAATCTTCATCCCCTTCTAGTGGCAACGTATTCCAGTTATTTAAAGATGCCTCTAACAAACTGCCGATGTAATTCACAAGCGGCATTACCCGCGTATATTCCATGTGTTTGGGGCCGATAATTCCTAAAATGCCAACGGTTTTATCCCCTACACGGCACGCTGTGGAAACGATACTTAAATTTTTAAGTTCCGAAATTGCATTTTCACTACCGATGCTGACACTTACGCGCTGTTCGTTTTTATCCAGTTCGGCCAGTTTTGCATGGAGTAATGAGGAAAACCGGTCCCGTTCTTCTACCACCCGCATCATTTGTTTTAAATCTTCGTAATCATCTTGGGTGGTGTTTTCTAACAGCCGCCCAATGCCCTCTACATATAATTCGTCGCCGCCGGTTTGCGGTTTTTCCATATCTTTGAGCACTTGCGTGGCTACGTCGGCTACGCCGGCCAGCTCCCGGTGGCCCGAATGTAAATACTGCCACAGAATCTGCCGTGCTTCGGCTAATGTGTGCCCGGCAATTTCATCGTTAATAAAACGGCTTAATACTTGCAGTTTTGCCGGGGAAATTTCTTCCGCCATCCGTACCGGCCAATGACGCACCGCACCGGACTCGGTAACCAGTACCGTCAACATCGCCCCAGGGGCCAGCAGAATAAAATCCAACCGCTGGATGCGTTGGTCATCCACTTGGGCGGTATAGACAAACCCGGCCGCACCGGATAACATAGCCAACAAACGCGACGTTTGCACCAACCTATTATTTACTTCACTCACACGGGCATCATATTGTTCCTCTATGAGTTGGCGTTCTTTGGCAGCCATTTTTTGTACGTTGGCCAAATAATCCACATAATAGCGGTAGGCCTTGTCCGTAGGGATGCGTCCGCCGGAAGTATGCGGCTGATACAGGTAACCTTCTTGCTCCAGCTCCGCCAGAATGTTACGAATGGTGGCACTAGAAACATCTTTTAATACGCCGTCAGCAATCATTTGCGAGCCGACCGGGCGGCGTGTTTCCACATATTGCTGAACCACCCAACGCAAAATTTTTTCTTTACGCGCTTTGGCTACTTCCGGTTTTAGAATACGCATGATGTTAAACTCTCTTAGGGGCGGTTTTTCGTCTGAAAACGCTTTTTATTTTAGCACTCTTTAATCGCACCTGCTAGTATTATAGGTAATTATTTTATTTTTGTCAACCCCCTTTTTTGAGTGCTAAAAAAGCCCTAAAACCCGAGGGCTTTTTATAAAAACTTATTGTTTAGAATGTTGGGTGTTAAGCCAATACACCCGGTGATTGGTTTTTATGTCCGGTTCACACCGGGCCTACATTGTTATATGCGGGCAAAAAACCGGACGGTGAAGCGTATGGGCATTCCACCGCGCCTAACGCGTGCGGAATTTACTATAATAATATATATGACTATCTTAGAATTTAAAACCGCGTGCGAAACCCTCGCACAACAATACAAAACCAAAATTTCCGCCGCCACTTCCGCTACTGAGGTGGAAGAATTGCGCGTGGCTTCCTTAGGGCGCAAAGGCGCGCTGACGGAACTATTAAAAAATCTGAAAGATTTTTCCATAGAAGATAAAAAACAAGCCGGCCCTTTAGGTAATGCGTTAAAAGCTGAACTGACCGCTGTATTAGATGAAAAAGCGCAATTTTTTGCCACCCAGGAAATTAACGAGGAACTCAACAAAGTAAATTTGGATCTTACGCTCCCCGGCTATCCCGTGGCATGCGGACACAAACATCCGCTGTCCGTAGCGCAAGACCGGATGACGGATATTTTAGCCCGCTTGGGCTTTGAATGGGCTGAAGGACCGTGGGTGGAGGACGAAAAACATAATTTTGATTTGTTAAATGTCCCTTTGCACCACCCGGCACGCGACGCACAAGATACGTTTTTTGTGGATACAAAAGCCCCGCTGGTGCTGCGCTCTCACACATCCAACGTGCAAAGCCGGTATATGGAAAAACACAAACCGCCGCTACGCATTATGGCACCGGGGCGCGTGTTCCGTAATGATAGTTTAGATGCTACGCACAGCCCGGTATTCCACCAAATTGAAGGCTTGTATGTAGACAAAAACGTCAGCCTGGCCGACCTTAAAAGTGATTTAACCGCCTTTATGAAAGGATTATTTGGCGACAAGGCCGAAATCCGTTTCCGCCCGTCGTTCTTCCCATTTACGGAGCCCAGCGTAGAAGTGGACGTTAAATGCGTGTTCTGCCAAGGCAAGGGCTGCAACGTCTGTAAACAAAACGGTTGGATTGAAATGCTCGGTGCGGGCGTGGTGCACCCGAACGTCCTAAAAAACTGCGGCATTGATCCCAACGAGTTTAGCGGCTATGCTTTCGGTATGGGCGTAGAACGCTTGGCCATGATGATGCTAAACATTAAAGACATCCGCGCATTTTACGAAAACGACGTACGTTTGTTGAAACAATTTTAGAGGATTTTATGAAGATTTTATATTCTTGGTTAAAAGATTTTATTGAACTAGACTTAACACCTGAAGAACTGGCTAAAAAACTAACCGATTTGGGCATTGAAGTGGCTTCTATGGAAACGACCGGGGCCGATTTTGAAGGTGTCCACGTGGCGCAGATTGTCAAGATTGAGGACCACCCGAACTCGGACCATTTGCATTTAGTAACGCTGGATAAAGGCAACGGCGTCACGCAGCGGGTCGTGTGCGGCGCCCCCAATGTGGCCATTGGGCAGAAAGTACCGCTTGCGCGCGTAGGGGCGCGGTTGGGCAAAATTGTGTTAAAACCTGCAGTCATTCGCGGGGTGGAGTCAGAAGGAATGATTTGCTCGTCCGACGAGTTAGGCCTTACGCATACGCGGGCTCACGGTATTTTAGTGTTGGATGAAAATCTGCCGCTAGGGACGGATGTTTCCACGCTTTACGGCAAGGCAGATACGGTGTTTGAGTTAGAAATTACGTCCAACCGGCCGGATTTACTGTCCCACTTGGGTATAGCGCGGGAGTTGGGCGTACTGTTAAACAAGCCCGTCAAACTGCCCGAAATCAAAGACATTTCCGGGCAAGGCAAATCGTTGGAAGTAGACATTCAAAATGCCGAAGGTTGCGCGCGCTATATCGGGCGTATTATCCGTAGTGTCAAAAAGGTAGAATCCCCCGAGTGGATGAAAGAACGTCTAGCTGCGATGGGCTTAAACCCCAAAAACGCGCTGGTGGACGTAACAAACTACGTAATGTTTGAGTTGGGAAACCCTTTACACGCGTTTGATTTGCGCGAAGTAGAAGGCGGGAAAATTATTGTACGAAACGCTAATCCCGGCGAGAAATTTACCGTGCTGGGCGGGCGTGAACTGGAATTAACCGAAAATTGTTTGTTAATTGCAGATGGAAAAAAAGCTACTGCGCTGGCCGGTATTATGGGCGGTGAAGACAGCGGAATTAAAGACGATACGACGGATATTTTTTTAGAAGCCGCGTATTTTAATCCGCCCACGATTAACAAAACCGTCAAAAAATTTGCCATTTCATCCGACTCGTCCCAACGCTTTGAACGGGGTACGGACATTGAAGGTGCACTACTAGCCCTGCGCCGCGCGAGTAATTTACTAGTACAAATTTGCGGTGGCACAGCCAGCGAAATTAACGATGTGTACCCGCAAAAATTTGAAAACGAAACAGTAACATTTACCCCAGCGGAAATAAACGCCATTTTGGGTACAAATTTGCCCGTAGAACAATTAAAAGATATTTTTGCGCGACTGGCGAAAGAATTTGATGCGTCCGCCCCGGTATGGAAGTTCAAAGCCCCCACGCACCGGCGCGACTTAAACCACAAATGGGATTTGGCTGAAGAAGCCGCCCGCTTTGCCGGGTACGATAACATCCCCGTTTCCACCACGCGTGCCCACGTAGCATTTGCCGATAACCCCAAAGGCGTTGACCTAGGCAAACGGTTTGCTAATGCGCTCATCGGTGCCGGATTTTGCGAATGTAAAAATATTGATTTTATCGGCGAGAGCGACTTGAAACTTTTTGGTGTGGACCCGAAGTTTTGTATCCGCGTGAAAAATGCTTTAGCGCAAGGGTGGGATTATTTGCGCCCGACGCTGCTGCCGTCGCTTGTTAAAAATGTAGAGAGCAATTTGCGTTTTGGAAATAGCAATTTGAAACTGTTTGAAACCAGTAAAACCTTCCAAAATATGAAGGGCTTTCCGGTTGAAAATTACACCGTGGCCGGAGTCCTTACGGGGGATGTGGAAGAAGAGGAATCGGGCTTAATGGAAGAAATTTCTTCTTTTGCCCAACATTCTAACCCGGTAGATTTTTACTGGCTAAAAGGGCTGATGCAAACCGTGCTGCGCGGGTTAGACGTTACGTTAGTTCCGTCTAAAAATGTCCCTGTATATATGCACCCCAAAATCAGTATGGATATTTTACAAGGCGGTAAAGTTATCGGCGTGTTCGGTAAACTCCACCCGCTTACCTTAAAGGCCTTCGGTATTAAAATAAACGACGTGTGGGCCTTTGAATTTTTTACCAAACAATTGGAAAAAAATTACTCCGCGCGCGACTTTAAACCTGCCGCCGCTATTGCGGTATTCCCGCCGTCTTTTCGGGATTTATCTGTAGTATTGGACGATACTGTTACGTACGAACAACTGACGGACACGCTAGACAAAACCCCGTTAGAGGTGGAATTCTTTTATCACGTCATTGACGTGTACCGGGGCGAGCATTTGCCAGCCGGTAAAAAGAGCCTAACATTTAGTTTGGCATTTTTTAAGAAAGACGGCACGCTGAAAGACAAAGAAGTGGACGCGGCCTTTGCGCGCATTGTAGAGCAACTTAAAACCCACGTAGGGGCAGTACTGCGTTAATGCAAGAAAAATTAAAACAGTTGGAACTTTTAATCACACAAGCCCTTTCCCGCCAGAAACAACTAGCGGGAGAGAATGCGTTGCTTAAAACCAAATTGCGTGTGCTGGAAGACGACAAACAACAATTAAAATCTGTTCAAGCCCAACTGCGCGAACTGAAAGAGTGGAAAAAGAACACCCAAACCGTTCTACGTCGACTGGCCACCCGTGTGGATAAAGAACTGGCCAAAGCACAGGAAGAACAACAAAAGATTGGGTAAAATGGAATGTTTTTGATGCTGTAAGCCCTTGCTAAAAGCAAGGGCTTTGCATTTAACAACGGCTTTCCGTAGGAGAAAGGGTATGGTCTGTTTCCCGTACCCTTCCGGGGATAGTAGACGAAGATTAAAAATTATAACTAACGGATAAAGACACATAATTATACGAAGAATTTTTGGCGGTTGGCACCGCACCTATGCGTTCTGCAAAATAACTGTCTTTATAACGAAATGTATTATACCGCGCCTCTATCGCCCACGCGGCACCGTTTCTTTGTTCAAATTCCACCCCTACTCCAGCGTACCAACCGAAAGATGTATCCAGGGAATGTTCCCGTTGCTCGTAATAATCATCCCAAGTATAAGTCATCAGCGAATTAGTAAGCACCAACCCGGCCCCAAACGGCATATACACCCGTACGGAAGAAGCAGGATTTAGGTTAATACGGCCCGCTCCCATGAGTTGCAAGGTATGGGTTTGCATTTTAGATTCTAGCGTATGCCAATGCCAATGGCCCGGTATATATTCTACGTTGTTACTGCCTTGAAAACCTGCATAGCGAATATTGACCCCCATTCCCAAAAAGGAAACCGGAAAATAAAGGTACGAAAGCCCGCCTTCCCAGCCTATATTGCCCCAAGAAAGATTTTTGCCTTCTACTTCTAGGCCGGATTTGTTAACGGCAGATCCTACTCCTAAATAAACTGAAAGCATGGAATCCCCGTTTTCAATACCTTGAGCCCGGCTCAGCCCTGGCATAAGGCTCATACATAACATACAAAATAACATTCCTAGTTTTTTCATATAAATCTCCTATCATCTTACTTATACTGTTTTCCATTGAAGGGATTATATGTACAACCCTGTCCCCTAAAAAATTATTGCATCCGGACGTGCCCGTCATAATTTGCTAAAATATCCGTATGATTTTAGAAGGACGTACGCTGGCCCAACAAATCCGCGCCCCCTTAGTCCAAAGGGCGCAGACTGTTCTGCAAAAAACCGGTCGGGCAATTACGCTGGCGGCCATTGGTTCTACCGACGACTACGGGGCCCATATTTATTTACAAAAAGAAGTGGCTGCCGCGCAAAAAACCGGACTGCAAACACATATTTTTGAAATCAATAAAAATACCCAAGCCGCCCATTTTATTTCTTTGGTAAAACGGCTTTCACAAGATCCCCATACAGACGCTATTTTAATTCCACGTCCGCTGCCCGCGCATCTAGCCGCTACAGATTATGCGGCCTACCTAGCCCCGCAAAAAGATGTGGACGGTATGTCCAACATCAATATGGGCAATTTATTTTTGTGCAAAACGTGGGAAGAAGTTCAGGCCCTTTCTGGTTTTGTACCATGCACAGCTTTGGCCGTTATAAAACTGTTGGAATTTCATCATATAGCCCTTGCCGGGAAGGAAGTAACTGTCATTGGCCGTTCTTCTACGGTGGGCCGTCCGTTGGCACATTTGCTAACGTGTAAAAATGCTACCGTTAAAATTTGTCACCGTCAAACCGATTTGCCGCGTGCGGTGCGCGATAGTGATATTATTTGCTCAGCTGCCGGAACACCCGGGCTACTGCAAGCCGAATGGCTCAAACCGGGGTCTACGGTTATTGATATTTCTACCAACTGGCACAACAACCAACTAACCGGCGACGGAGACCCGGCCGCTTTCGCGGCGCGCGGGATTAATTATTCCCCGGTTCCCGGCGGTGTAGGCCCGGTAACCCTTGCGGTCCTGCTAGAAAATATGGTACTTTCAAAAGAGAGGACTTTATGAAGAAAGCAACCGGATGGATATTGTTCATAAGTGTGACGTGCGGATTATTAGCGGCGTGTTCGTCTCAAAATCCCCGTCAAAGAACGGCTAAAAAACTTTATATTACCCAAGAAGATTATTTGGAAGATGCCCGTAATGCCGCCGAACTGGAACGCCGGGAAGCACAACCCAATTATGAGTCCGACTATTTATTCAACGCCTATCCGCAAACAGACCCGAACATTTACTTTTTTGATAAACGCCAGCAACCCAAAATGCCAGGCGAATTTTCAGCCAAAGAATACAAGAGCGAAAAGCGTTTATGGACCAAACCCAAACGTTACACGCCTGAAGAATATTACGGTATGCAAGGGGATTCTTCCAACACAACGGCTACTACGGAAGAAAGTGCTTATTACGAGCAAACCGAAGGCTATTAAAACTACAACCCATTTGGTAACAAGTTTTTGCCCCGCTTCAGCGGGGTTTTCCCTTAATAACAAGAGCACAATCTATGCACCTAGTCAGTATATGGGTATCACCAAATTAAAATTACATGCAACAATCAATAAGCAGTTTTACCGGGTAAACAACGTAACATCATCTGTAAAAATGCCGTCTACGCCCTGCGCGGCTAACTGTTTAGCTAAAGATGCGTTATTTACCGTATAACAATATACGTTCAAATGATGTGCGTGGCA
Organism: uncultured Elusimicrobium sp.; assembly: GCA_937891135.1. Taxonomy (GTDB): domain Bacteria; phylum Elusimicrobiota; class Elusimicrobia; order Elusimicrobiales; family Elusimicrobiaceae; genus Avelusimicrobium. The sequence goes on along the minus strand of CALAFB010000082.1, from coordinate 1,417 downwards.
GGTATTCGCCAGTTGCGGGGTAAAACGGGTGTGGTTGATATGCACGCTTTCCGCCCCTAATGCAAGGGCTTCCTGTACGTCAAATGCACGTGTCAGTAGCCCTAGGCGCGCCAAAGGTAGTAATGCGCGCAGCCGCCTTAGCGTAGGAACATCAAAACTAGAAAATAAAATGCGCGGAAGTAGTTGGAAAGGAAGCGCGCGCAGCAAGGTTTCTTCTATCCCGGGATACATATTGTTATCATTTTTAAGTTCTATATTAAGTAGTTGTAAACCCGGCGTAAGTACGGGTAACACGTCGGTAAGCAGCGGTACATATTCCGGGCCCTTTGTGAATTGGTTGATAAGCGGATATTTTTTCAAATCCGCTGCTGTTAAATTTTTTAATGCTACGTCTATTCCGGCGGTGCTTGCCAGCGAATCATCGTGATGTACGGCCAGGTTACCGTCTTGCAAAAGGTGCACGTCCAACTCAAAATACCGCGCCCCTTGTTGGTGGGCGAGGGCAAACGCCGAAACGGTATTTTGAACGCGCTGTGTATTGGCTCCGCGGTGTGCAAAATAAATCATAATTTTAGTATAGAAAAACGATACAACCCTTGCAAGCCAGCCCGAAACCGGGCGAAAAATTGCACCGCCCCGCTCTTTGATAAGCGGGGCGGTTTTGGTGTACTGTTAAAATACAGCGGATGCAAGTAAGAAACTACGAACAACTTATTCGTTGCCGTCTACTATTTGCCAATTACCTTGGCCTTTTAAAGTATTACACGCGCGCTCGCCGGACGCGTCGTAATAGTAACACTCATATTCCCAGGTATTGGTGGAAGCATGACGTTCCATGCTTAGGAAATAATCTCTTGCTGCATCATAGGCATCATAACCTTTGTAAACATTTATAGAACAAATGCCAGCACCACACTGTATTTCATACAAAAAATTACCGTCTGTACAAAATTCACCCGAACAGTCCAAAGCGTTGCGTACCTCTATGGCTGTGTTTGCTTTGCGGTTCTTAGCGGTTTCAGTAAAAGAATCACCCCACAAGAAATAATATAATTCAGCCGTAGGATAATCGTTTTCCAGCAGCCATACGTCCATACTTTTTTGGATACTGGTCATGACTGTAATTGCATTGGCAATGCGTGCTTTTTCAACGGCTTTTTGGTATTGCGGGAGCGCGACCGCCGCCAATATGCCAATAATCAGCACCACTACTAATAATTCTATGAGTGTAAACCCACGTGCCCCCCTCATCCGGGCTTTGCCCACCTTCTCCCTCGTAGGGGAGAAGGAATCCCTGTCGTTTCCCTCGCCCCTTGAGGGAGAGGATGTCCGAAGGACAGGTGAGGGGGTGTTACATAAAGATGTCATCCCCGAGTTGGCGGCCCGCAGGGTTCGGGGATCTCCCTTCTGCCCATTC
>CALAFB010000081.1 GCA_937891135.1 uncultured Elusimicrobium sp. | reverse complement strand
TGTGCGAACGGGTAGGTTACCAGGACAACCTGCTGGACAAGGCCGAAATCTTCCATCTCTGGGTGATTGAGGCCCCGAAGGAGCGCTATTTTACTCATACCCACCCCCTTATTTTTTTCAAAATTCAAACAAGTGTTTGATTTTATGTTGGCTTTTTGTTATAATTTTGGGGTATGAAAGATACCCGGCTTAAACTATTAAAAACATCGGCCCGTATTTTTGCACGCAAAGGCTATAGTGCTACGTCGGTGCGGGACATTGTTTCGGCGGCCCATGTAAACGTGTCTGCCATTAACTATTATTTTGGCGGCAAGCGGGAATTATTTTTTGAAACCCTGCGCTATTTAATTGAACAGCACCGCCAACAAATTTGGGGAAAGCAAAATACGTTGCCCACCCCGCAGCAAGTAGCCGGGTATACCTATGCACAAGCGTTGGATTTATTACACCAAATGTTTGATAAATTAATGGACAATAATTTAAGCCGCAATAGTTTACCGTTAGAACGTATTTTTACACAAGTGGAACTGGAATCGGCTGCCATGCGTAAAATGATGCTTGCCTATATGGCCCCGTTTCACGAATTGCCTTATAAATTACTGGTTAAATTAACGGGCCTAAAGGAAAATTCGCCCGAACTGTTGTGTGTAACGCATAGTATTTTTGGACAAATTTTACTCTCCGAATCCCACCGTATGGGCATTGAACATAAATTAGGCATCGGGAAAAATTACCCACCCCAGTTGCGCCAAACGATTAAACAAACACTTTGGGCGCACACGTTAGCCATTTTAAACTTATATAAAGGGAAACATACAAAATGAAGAAATATATTTATGTAGGGTTACTGATGTTAATAGTGTTTCCGGCCAGCGCGCTGGACCCGCTGTTTACGTCCCGCGTGAAACCGCCCAAAGGGTGTATTGATAAAGATATTACCCATGAGGCACTTTCTTTGGATGATTTAGTACAAATCGGAATTTGTACCAACCCGGCTTTGAGTGCCCAATATATGGGGGTTAAAGCCAACGAGGCTAATTTAGGCACAGGGCGCAACGAGTATTTACCTACCATCCGTTTAACCGGGAATGCCGGCTTTAGCGGTACCCGCGTGGAAGGCCACGGCGGATATACCCAAACGGAACCGTATACAGCAAAGGCCGAAGCTGCGTGGCTACTGTTTGATTTTGGCGGGCGTGAAAGCCGCATCAGTACCTTACGCGCCTATGCGGATGCCGCTAACTACGGCTACAATGCAGCCCTCAAAGATTTAATGCTGTCGGTTCAAACGGCCTATTTAAAATTATTGGCTGCCCAAGAAACACTTGTTAGTGCCAAGGCCAGTTTGGATTCGTACAAACAGTCCTATACCGAGGCCAAAAAACGCTACAAACTGGGTATGGTATCTTTGAGTGATAAACTCCAAGCCCAAACCCGCTATGAGCAGGCCCTCTTAGCGGTAGTACTGGCAGAAGATGAAATTAAACAGTATAGCGGAAAACTAGCGGTGCTTTTAAACTTATCTCCGGATACGCAACTTAATTTAACCAAGCCCAACTTTGATGAGCAGATTACCGCCATTGAAAAAGATGACGTGCAAGAACTGATGAAAGATGCCTTGGCAAACCGCCCGGAACTACGCGCCCAAGAAAGCCAGGAAAGTGCCTCTAAATCCAGCGTTACCGCGGCCAAAACAGGAATGCTTCCGTCCATTAGTGCCACCGCTTCGGCCGATATAGCAGACACTTCTTGGAAACACCATTCTTACTACGGGCGCGAAAATGTAGCCGGACTGGCCGTTAGTATGCCGCTGTTTACCGGGTTTTCCAACCTGTATCGGGTAAAACAGGCCTCGGCCGTCTATGAACAAGAACAGGCCAACACGCAAAATCTGCGCTTAACCATTCAAAACGAGGTGTGGAGTAACTACCAAAATTATAAAACGGCCGTACGCTCGTATGAAATCAGCCAAACCGTACTCGCTAGTGCCGAGGAAAGCCACCGCGTGGCGTTTCGGTATTATCAAGTAGGCAAGGGCGATATTTTAACGCTGCTCTCTGCCGTAGCACAGCTGGCCGATGCGCGCCAAAACAAAATTTCTGCTTTCTACAGTTTACTGCTTAGCAAAGCAAACTTATATAAGAGCATAGGGAAATAAATTATGACAAAAAGAACTGTATACCGTTATTTGAAATACCTCGCCTTGGTGTTAACCGGGGCCGCGATTGGGTTTTTTGTAAAAGGGAAATTCTTCTCGCACGCAGGGCCGATGGGACCGCAAGGCATGGGGCAAGCGAGTGTGCTTGTTAAAACTGTGCAAAAAAAACCTGTGGCCTTGGGTAAAAACTTTATTGCCAAGGTAGAAGCCATTAACGCTTCGGACGTGGTGCCGCAAGTGTCCGGCTATATTGACCAAGTCCAATTCCAAGACGGTTCTTTTGTAGAAGAAGGCGATGTTTTATTCGTAATTGACCAAAAACGCTATAAGGCAGCCGTTTCCTCGGCACAAGCTAATTTGGACAAAGCCCAAGCCGCCTTAAAGCAAATTCAAAATGACTATAACCGTGAATTGGCCTTATATAACGAGAAAATGCTCTCCCAAGCCGATATTGAACTGGCAGAAAGTAACTTAGCGAACGCCAAAGCCAACGTCAAATCTGCCCAAGCTGCGCTGGACTTAGCCAAATTGGACTTGGAATATACCGAAGTCAAATCTCCTATCTCCGGCTATATCGGCAAAGCGTTACTGACCAAAGGGAATTTAGCTACAGCCGGAGCCAGCAAATTGGCCCGTGTAGTACAAATGGACCCGATTCGTGTAGTCTTTTCTATTACAGATAAAGAACGCTTATCCGGCATGGACCAGCTGACTAATATGGAAACCCGCCCGGATATTCAAATTGAACTCCCCAACGGACAAACGCTCAATATGCCGCAAGCCACCATGTTTGCTGATAACGAAATCAACGCCCAAACCGCTACTATGGCCGTTTACGCGCAAACGGATAATAACGAGAATAAACTCATTCCGGGTAACTACGTAAATGTAACGGTCAGTTTAGATAAACTGCGCCCGATGATTTTAGTGCCGCAGACCGCTGTTTCCCAAGATGCTACCGGGCAGTATGTAATGACCGTAAACCCGCAAGGGTTCGTAGAACAAAAATACATTACTACAGGGGATGTGGTAAACTCTCAATTTGTAGTTATAGCCGGTTTAGAGGACGGAGACCGCGTGGTAACAATCGGCCAACAGAAACTGCAAAACGGGCAGCCTGTAAAGGCAAATGAAGTCAACACCCCGGCAGAACTAGCTGCCCCAACAGCCCCGGCCGCACAAGAAGGTTATGCCCCGGCTGCTAATGAGGTACCCGCTGAAGAAGAGGGGGAAAACAACTAAATGTTTGCCAAGTTTTTTATTAACCGCCCACGTTTTGCGGTTGTAATTTCACTCGTATTATGTTTAGCCGGGGCAATTGCGCTTAAAAACTTGCCGATTGCCTTGTACCCGGAAATTACACCGCCCGAAGTAGTAGTGAGTGCCCGCTATCCGGGGGCTAGTGCGGAAGTGATTGCTAAAACGGTCGGTATTCCGCTAGAATCGGCCGTCAACGGCGTAGAGGATATGTTGTATATGTCCTCGGATTCGGCCGACGGTTCTTACCGCCTTACCGTTACCTTTAAAACGGGCGTGGACCCGGATATTGCGCAAGTAAAAGTGCAAAACCGCGTTTCACAAGCCACACCACTCCTTCCTGCCGAAGTAACCCGGCAAGGGATTACGGTCATGCGGATGTCCTCCAATATTTTAGGGTTCCTTTCATTTACTTCGCCAGATGGATCGTTAAGTACCTTGGAAATTAGCGATTACTTAAATAACAACCTACAAAAAAACCTCTCCCGCATTACAGGGGTGGGTGAGGCCCGCGTGTTCGGGGCTGCCAAAAGTATGCGGGTATGGCTGGATTCGGACAAAATGGCCGCGTTGGACATTTCTATTGCCGACGTTAAAAATGCTATTGCCACGCAAAACTACCAGCCTTCTTTGGGTAAAATCGGCGCGCGTCCCAACGACGGGGCCGTATTGACAGTATATGCCTTACAAACCGACGGGCGTTTAAATAACGCGCAGGACTTCCAAAATATTATCGTCCGTACCGATACTCAAGGTGGCCTAGTGCGTTTGTCCGATATTGCCAAGGTAGAGGAAGGTCAGGAGTCCTATAGTATAGCCGGTTCGTTCAACGGTACGCCGTCCGTGCCACTCATGATGAATCTTTCATCCGGGGCCAACGCGTTAGAAACCATGAAGGCTGTACGCGCAGAGCTCAAACGGTTGGAACCGTTCTTCCCCAAAGGGCTTGCGTATGAATTTTCCATAGACACGACGGACTTTATTAACGCTTCTGTGGAAGAAGTGGTGTTTACACTACTGTTGACATTTGTGCTCGTTGTCATTGTCTGTTATGTATTCTTGCAGGACTGGCGCGCTACGCTCGTGCCGGCAGCTACGATTCCGGTTTCACTTTTAGGTACGTTTGCCGTGATGATGGCACTCGGGTATTCTATCAATATGTTTACCCTTTTTGCGTTGGTACTGGCTATCGGGCTAGTAGTAGACGATGCGATTTGTGTGGTAGAACGTGTGATTGTGCTCATGAACCGGGAAAAACAACCCGCCAAACACGCAGCCGAACAGGCTATGGAGGAACTCTCTAGTGCGCTTATTGCTACTACGCTTGTACTATTAGCCATTTTCGTACCGATTACGTTTATGGGGGGGATTACCGGTAAAATTTATACACAGTTTGCGGTAACTATTTCGGTGGCGGTGTGTTTCTCTACCTTAAATGCGCTTTCGTTATCGCCCGCTATTTGTGCCACGATGTTAAAGCCGGTCAAAGAAACAAACCTCTTTTTCTTGCGGTGGTTTAACGTGCTCGTACAAAAAGGTTCGCGCGGTTACCGCAAAGTGGTACGCAAATTAGCGCGTAAGTTTATTATTTTCTTGCTGTTTATGGGCTTTGTTTTGGCAGATTTTGCCTTTTTGCAAATCTTACCTAGTACCTTTATTCCGACTGAAGACCAAGGTATTGTGGTAATTAACGTGCAACTGCCGGAAGGAGCCACCTTTGCCCGCACACAAGCCGTCATGGACCAAGTGGTACAAGGCGTTAAAGCCACGCCGGGCGTACAGCATGCTACGTCTATTATCGGGTTTAGTTTATTTAGCGGTAGCGGGGAAAATACAGGAGCCGTCTTTGTACGTTTGAACCCGTGGGATGAACGCAAAGACGAAAACTTCTTGACCCGGTTGTTCAAAAAATATATTTTGCATAAACCTTCTGCCAGCAAAAAACAGAGTGCTATTGCCCAGCAATTTAACAGGCAATTCTTTGGTATTGCAGATGCCTCTGTATTTGCGGTAGAAATGCCATCTATTCCGGGGCTGGGAACCTCCAGCGGGTTAGATTTGCGTATTCAATCATTAAATGATTTTGACTACCAAAAACTAGCCAATGTTACGGATGGAATGAGTGTTAAAATGATGCAAGACCCTACTATGAAAAGTGCCCGAGCCCCATTTAAAGCCGACACGCCCAACATTTATTTGGACGTGAACCGCCAAAAAGCAGAGAGTATGAAAGTACCGGTTTCCAGCGTGTTCTCCACGTTAGAAAACTACTTGGGTTCTTCATACGTGGGAGATGTAAACTTTGGTACGCAGATTAACAAAGTCATTATGCAGTCGGACAGTAAATACCGTATGACGCCAGAAAATATCAACAAAATGTATGTTACTAGTGCTACCGGGGAACTGGTTCCCTTGATGGCCCTGGTGGACTTAAAGTACATTTTGTCTCCGCGCCAAATTACGCGCTATAACCAATATCCGGCTGCCTCTATTACAGCGGAGCCAACGGATAGTTCCGGCCTGGCTATGGAAGCCACGGAAGAAATCCTTAAAAACTTACCGCCCGGTTATTCCTATGAGTGGACGGGTATGAGCTACCAGGAAAAGCAAAACCAAGGGCAGATTGCTACACTTATTTTGTTAGCGGTCATCTTTGCGTATTTATTCTTAGTGGCCCAGTATGAAAGCTGGACGATTCCCGTGCCGGTACTCATGTCCGTAGTAGCTGCCGTAGGCGGAGGGTTATTCGGACTTTGGATCTGTGGTCAGTCGTTAAGTATTTACGCACAGTTGGGATTGGTACTTCTGGTCGGATTAGCCGCTAAAAACGCTATTTTGATTGTAGAGTTTGCCAAAGACGAACACAAATCCGGTGCTAGCGTCTATAAAGCCGCTATGGACGGCCTTATTCAACGCTTCCGCCCCGTATTGATGACCGCGTTTACCTTCATCTTGGGGATGGTTCCCATGGTACTTGCTAGCGGGGCCGGTGCCGCCAGCCGTAAGGCGTTAGGGATTCCGGTCTTTTACGGAATGTTAATTGGTACATTAGCGGGGCTTGTGCTCATTCCACTATTCTATATGTTGGTACAAAGCCAAGTGGAACGCTACGCCCGGTACCGCGCCAAAAAGCGCGGCCAAATCATTGAACCCCACCCGGAGGATATAAGGATCAGATAACATATTCCAGAAATACAATTTCTATAATGTAGGAATTGTATTTCTCGTTTTTATACAGCAAGAATTTTTTAGTACAAAATTATATACACCTCTTAGTAAAGAGAACGTAGATGGGCTGTTAGCATCAATTCTATCAACTAAAGCAAACACAACCCAAGGAGAAGAAGATTTAATTTTGATAACTATACAACAGGAAATTTTATGGCAAAAGTGAAAGTTACAGATTATATTGTTCAAACACTAATCGAACATAACATAGATACAGTATTTGGTTATCCGGGAGGATCGATTTGCCATCTAATGGATTCGTTGTACAACCAAGTACCACGTATACAGGTTCGGATCAACTATCATGAACAAGCTAGTGCTTTTGCGGCCTGTGGTTATGCCCAAACAAGTGGGAAGCTAGCAGCCGTGTTTGCCACTAGCGGGCCCGGGGCTACAAATTTAGTTACCGGTATTGCCAACGCGTGGTATGATTCTTTGCCAGTTTTGTTTTTAACTGGGCAAGTGGATACATATGCTTTAAAAAGCCTTTTAAAACCTAATATCCGTCAGTATGGATTTCAGGAAACAGATATTATTTCTATGGTAAAATCCATTACCAAGTATAGTGTGCAAATTACTTCTGCACAAAATATTGTAGATGAATTACATAAAGCCATTTATATAGCTACTACCGGGCGTAAGGGCCCTGTATTGTTGGATTTACCTGCTGATATTCAACGGGCTTATATACAAGCTATACCTCAAAATCAGGTTCCTTCAAATGAACCTTCTAGTACAAGTAATTTTACTACAAGTGTTGTACACGCTCTTTCAACTGCCAAGCGTCCGGTAGTGTTAGCGGGGGCAGGTATTAACCAATGTGGCCTGCGTGATGCATTTCGGACATTTGTTGCTCAGTGGCAATTGCCAGTTCTTACCAGTATGCCTGCAGTAGATTTATTAGCATACGATAACCCGTTACATTGCGGATTTATTGGCGTAAATGGCCATAGGTACGCCAATATGATATTAGCTAAAAGTGATTGTGTACTTTGCTTAGGTACACGGTTGGACTTAAAACAAATCGGTTTAAAGCGTAATTTTTTTACTGGTGCTCCTCGCGTGTTGCGCGTTGACATTGATCCCGAAGAATTAAATTATGCCGTTACCGGACAAGAAACCAACTTTCGTGTTGATTTAAAAAAATTCCTAAAAACCCTGAATGTTTTATCTCCGATTATTAATCCGCAGAGATCCACCTGGTTAAGCCTTACACAAGACATAAAAAAGCAGTTGGAATTTGCGAATGATAATGAACCGATTCATGCATATTTGCGTAAAATTAGTTCACTAATTATCCCACAAATTACGTACACGCTAGATGTTGGGCAAAACGAAGGTTGGGCTGCTCAATCCTTAATGCTTAAAAATAACCAAAAAATTATTATGTCGGCCGGATTAGGAACGATGGGCTATGCCCTTCCTGCAGCTATTGGAGCTTATTATGCTACTCAAAATCCGGTAGTTGCTATTGTAGGAGATGGTGGTTTGCAGATGAATATTCAGGAATTACAATTTATTGCAACATACCATTTACCAATTACAATTATTTTATGTAATAATGCCAGTTTAGGAATGATCCGGCAATTCCAAGAAAACAATTTTCAAGCACGGTATTTTATGACGACTGCTCATACGGGCTACACCGTACCTAATTTTGAAAAAGTAGCCCAAGCATATGGATTAAATTACAAGCGAATAAACAACTCGAGAGAAATTACATCCGTTCCACTAGATAATCCTAATATTATAGAATTAAAATTGTCTGAAATTACCTACTTACAACCATCCTTCGGGGAAACGCTACTGTATGATCAAGAACCTCTTTTGGACCGAAACTTATTTAACCATATTATGAGGAAATAAATGAACACAGTAAAACTATTAGACTGCACATTGCGTGACGGCGGATATATTAATGATTGGAACTTTGGTAAAAATGTCATACATAAAATCAAAACCGAACTAGCAACAAGCGGCATTGAAATTATTGAATTAGGTTTTTTACGTGATGAAATACGCGATGAAAACCGCGCTGTTTTTAATAATATAGAAGATGTAAAATCTCTGATTGGGAAGAAACCTACTTCCCAGTATGCTGTCATGGCAGAAGTTTCTAATCCGTTCCCACTTGGGAAATTGGCCCCCTATACCAAAGGAGCTCCAGAAATCATCCGTGTAATTATATGGAAACGAATGCTTCAAGAAGGGTTTGAATACTGTAAAGGCATTGTAGAAAAAGGATACAAACTGTGTGTACAGCCGGCGAGAGTCAGTCAATATAGTGATTCCGAATTTGTAGACATGATTCAAAAATTTAATACACTCAATCCCTTGGCAATCTATGTCGTAGATAGTTGGGGAACAATGGATGCTCATACCCTTTTGCACTATCTACAATTGGCCGATGAAAACCTAAAGCCAGGTATTAGCGTAGGTTATCACGGCCATAACAATTTAAAACAGGCCTTTGATGTAGCGAAAGCCTTTTGTACTTATCCCCTAAAGCGGGACTTAATGATAGATACAAGTGTTTATGGTATTGGCCGTGGAGCCGGGAACCTGGATACAGAACAATTTTTAACTTATGCCAATGAAAATTTGAACAAGAATTACAATATTAGCCCCATTCAACACATCTATCATACCTATATTTCTAAAATTTATGAAACTAAAAAATGGGGACATTCTATTCCATACGCTATTACTGCAAAATATAATTGCAACCCTAGCTATGCAGATTATTTATCTAATACGTTACATGTAGACGATAGATTAGTTGAAGAAGTCATCCAGCAGCTCAGCCCAGATGATAAAATTATATTTTCTGCCAAAGCAGCCGATGATATTTTATATAAACTGCGTAAAGCCAAATGTTCAACGTGTATTGTGATACCAACACGTAACCGAGTACGGTTTATTAAAAATTGGTTAGATAAGGCACAATTATTTTATACCTATGGTACGGATATTTGGTTTGTGGACAGTAGTGATAACCAAGATACCGAAAATTTGGTCAAGAATTGTCCCTATAAAAATGTATTTTATGCTCGGTTTGATGATTCCAAACGCCAATTTAAAGATACACTTGATGAAAAAGTATACTATGCACTCTCGTTAGTTGCAGATAAATATGATTGGAGTTGGCCTTGTCGGGATAGAACATTTATCCACATTGATAAAATGTACACTCAACTATTTGAGGCAAAAAAGGAAAAGTTTGATTTAATAACTATATATTATTTACCAATTAAAAAAAATGAAGTTACAACATATGATTATACCGACAGAAACCAATACCTTTTGGAACAATTCGGTAATATGATGACATTAGGTTCCATGGTATTTTGCTCTAGGTTTCTTAAACAGCTACTTACAGAGAAGGTACAAGGAAAAATAAATGTGGGCTTGTGGATTCCAGTAGCCATTTTTCATTGTATAGCCAATAAAAAATTTAAAGCCAAATTCATCAAAGAAGTCAATGTTCTTCAAGATTTCCCGTATGATGCCCCTTCGTTTTGGTTTAAAGATATGTTTTCACTATGGACTAAACGATATCCCGCTATGATTGAAAATTTGCCTGCATGTTATACCGCAGAAAAAGAAAAATTATTGACATTTACAAATTTTCCCATTCATCCATTTTGTTGGTTTTGCTTACTAATTTCACGCGCAGCTGGGGCTTTTACGTTTAAGCAAATCTTTAAGAACAGAAAAATTCTTAAAAAAATGTCTTTGTCTGGTTATTTTAAAATGTTGTTTATTTCTCTAATACCTGCTAAATTACTTGGCAGGTTAATTGATACATTTGCCCGCTCAATAAGAGATGAAAAAACAAGGAAAAATCCAATTATCCGGTTTATTGTTTTTATGCTTAGAAAAATATTATTATAAGAAGATATGATACAACACATTGGTAAAAAATTAAGAAAACATGCCTTATATTTATCCCACAAATGTAAAGACGGAAATTTACAAAGTGTTTTTTCTTGTTTGGATATTGTGTGGACATTGTACGACAAAGTGATGAATTGGTCTGCGGCACAGGCACAAGCAGAAGACCGAGATTTTTTTATTATTTCTAAAGGCCAAGCTACACTAGCCCTTTACGCAGTTCTCATCGAAAAGGGTTATTTTACCATCGATGAAATTGCACCGCAAATTGGTCAATTTCATAGCCGTTATTGCATACAGACAGACCTAACTAAATTTCAAGGCGGTATTGAAAATAATGCCGGTTCATTAGGGCATGGTTTACCTTTTGCCGCTGGAATTGCCTACGCTAATAAAATAAAAAAATCACCATCTCATGTCTATGTGCTTTGTGGAGACGGCGAATTTTGCGAGGGAACCATGTGGGAATCTTGTATTTTTGCTTCTGCTAAAAAACTCGATAACTTAACTGTTATTATTGATGATAATAATTCCGTAGGAACTATGGTAAATATGGGAAATATGAAACGTAAATTAGAGGCTTTTAACTTTGAAGTAGCCTCAGTAAACGGACATGATATGGATGCGTTAAAAGATGTATTTTGCCGTTTCAAAACCCAGCTCAATAGCAAACCCAAAGCTGTAATTGCAAAAACAATACGCGGATACGGTTCCAAAACTATGATGGAGCATGATATTTGGTTCCATAAGAGCCCCAACGAACAAGAATTAGCATTACTAACCCAAGAGGTTGAACGAGTATGAGAAGATCTTTTTTAGCCCGTGTGGCCGAAATGATAAAAAATGAACCAGATACCACATTTTTTACGGCAGATATTGGGATGTGGGCCCTACGTGACATTTTAAAAGAATACCCTGACCGATGTACAAATGTTGGCATATATGAAGACGGCATGTTCTCTATTGCTGCTGGCATGGCACGCCGAGGGCTGGTACCTACTCTTTTTGGCATCCAGCCATATCTAATTGAAAGGACGTTGGAACAAATTAAAATGGACTTTGCCTACCAAAAATTAGGGGTCAATGTGGTGGGTACGGGAGCTGCAGTAGATTATTCCAAATACGGTTATTCACATTACTGTGCTGAAGACGTACATGTTCTTAAAGCCATTCCTGGATGTGAATTTGTAGCTCCGGGAACCGCCAAAGAATTTATTCACTTATTCAACCAATCTTATCGAAATGGACATCCAACTTTTTTTAGGATAAGTGATCATCCAAATGTCGAATATGATATAAATGTGGAATTTGGAAAAGCTACCGTTATTCAACAAGGGCAAAAAGCTACTATTATCGCTGTTTCCGTAATGTTAGATGTCGTCATGAAAGTATGTAAAGGAAAAGATGTAACTGTTCTTTATTACACAACACTTGAACCATTTGACCAAAAAACACTTGCTCAATACTATAATAAAGGTAAAATTTTAATAGTAGCCCCTCATTTTGAAGGCAGTTTAACTCACGACGTTATAAAAGCATTTAGAGGGAAACCTGTTTTAATAGAAGAAGTAGCATTCCCCAGGGAAATTTTTAGAAATTACGGTACGTATGATGAAAAAATGGAGTATTATGGGTTAACACCTGTAAATATACAAGCAAAATTAAACAGATTACTGGAGACACCATTGTATGAAACGGTTTGAACATAAAGTAGTTATTGTCACAGGTGCCACATCCGGCATTGGTGCCGGTACCGCTATGGCTTTTGCAGCAGAAGGAGCCTCCGTCGTACTTGTTGGAAGGAATATGGAACGGGGGGAAAAAATAAAGCAAGAAATAATCAACCAAGGCGGAGATGCTGTTTTTATTTTTTGTGATGTTAGCAATGCACCCCAAGTCCAGCAGATGATTACAACTGTTATCCAAAAATACGCTAAAATCGATGTTTTATTTAACAATGCAGGTATCATGCTTCAATCTGTGGAAATAGAAAGAATGTCCCTTGAAGATTGGCAAAAAACAATAGATATAAATTTAACAGGCACTTTTTTAGTTTCAAAATATGCAAAACCTTATATCATTAAAACTAAAGGTACTATTATAAATAATGCCTCTATTGCTGGGCTTCAACATTATTGTGCAGGCCGCTCTTATGCCTATAGTGCAAGTAAAGCAGCAGTTATTCAATTTACGCATCAAATGGCCAAAAATTACGGAGAAGAGGGCATCCGGGTAAATTGTATTTGTCCAGGTATTGTAGATACACCTATTTTGGGTAATAGAGACAGACACCTCTATGCACAACGAGTTCCTCTCAAACGTTTAGCCACTCCTGCCGATATTGCAAACGTAGTACTTTTTTTAGCTTCTGAACAATCCTCTTATCTGACTGGTGTAGTATTGCCAATAGATGGAGGCGTGTGTCTTTAATTTTTACTTATAGAGAAAAAATATGTATACCGCCAAAGATATTACTGTTTTTTGCACACGACCGAGATGAATTTCTTCGTTAGGCGTTAGATTGATACTTGAACCAAACTGTGTAAGGAACTGAGTTAATTTACCTGTACTATAATATAAAATTTTCTTTTTTGAAGTATAGTTTGCTAGAATATAAGAGGGAGTACATTATGAAAGTTCTTATTTTAGCAGGGGGACTCGGTTCCCGTTTAAGTGAAGAAACCGTTTTAAAACCAAAACCCATGGTGGAGATCGGCGGGCATCCTATTTTATGGCATATTATGAAACTGTATTCCCATTATGGGTTTAACGATTTCATTATTTTAACAGGTTACAAATCGCACGTTATTAAAGAATATTTTGTCAATTATTATCAGCAATACTCAGATATTACTGTGGATATGGTACACAATTGCGTAGAAATTCACCGCACCCAAACCGAACCTTGGCGCGTTACGATGCTGTATACCGGTCAAAATACCCAAACCGGTGGCCGAATTAAAAAAGCCCAGCAATATGTTGCGAACGAACCTTTTTTACTAACTTATGGAGATGGAGTGGGCAATATAGATATTCCAGCTCTTATTCAATCTCACCAGCACTCGGGCAAATTAGCTACTGTTACAGCAGTTCAGCAAACGGGCCGTTTTGGGGCATTAGTAATTAAAAAAGATAATATCATTACCTCATTTAAAGAAAAACCCCGTGGGGACGAGGCCTGGATTAACGGCGGTTTTTTTGTCTGCCAACCGGAAGTGTTTAATTATATTGCCGATAACGAAAGCGAAATTTTTGAACGCCGCCCACTAGAACACTTAGCACAAGACAGCCAGTTAAATGCTTATAAACATTTCGGATTTTGGCACCCGATGGATACGCTCAAAGATAAAATGTATCTGACCGATTTGTGGACTAGCGGCAAAGCTCCGTGGAAAAAATGGGACTAACCATGTTTAATAATACCTATTTGGGCAAACGTGTTTTAATAACCGGGCATACCGGTTTTAAAGGCAGCTGGCTGACATTATGGCTCCAAGAACTTGGAGCAGAAGTCTGCGGTTATGCCTTGCCGCCCAACACAGCCCCGTGTCTGTTTGAAGCCGCCCACATAGCTGATGGTATTACCTCGGTATTTGGGGATTTATCCGATACTGTCCAACTGGAAAAAACATTTCAAACTTTCCAACCGCAAATCATCTTTCATTTAGCAGCCCAACCGTTAGTACGGCTTTCGTATGCAGAACCCGTACGTACTTATCAGACTAATGTCATGGGCACATTAAATGTGTTAGAAGCAGCCCGACGATGCCCGTCTGTGAAAGCATTTGTCAATGTTACTACGGATAAATGTTACGAAAATAAAGAAGTAACCCGCGGTTATAAAGAAGAAGATCCCATGGGGGGATATGATATGTATTCTTCGTCCAAAGGCTGCGTAGAAATTTTATCTTCCTCTTACCGTCGTTCCTTTTTGCAAGAACCGGGCACCTATGCCCTGGCTACGGCACGAGCTGGAAATGTTATCGGCGGGGGGGATTGGGCCCAAGACCGCCTTATCCCGGATTGCGTACGCAGCCTGGAAGCCGGGCAAACCATTGAAATCCGCAACCCGCAGGCCACACGCCCTTGGCAGTATGTTTTAGAACCTCTGTCCGGCTATTTATTACTGGGGCATCTGCTTTATACGCAAGGCAAAAAATTTGCCGAAGGGTTTAACTTTGGCCCCCATGAAGGCAGCGTGCTTACAGTTGCGGAAGTAACTGAGCAATTTATCCGACACTACGGCAAAGGTACCGTCAAAATTCATAAAAAAGACAACTTACACGAAGCTAACTTGCTTACACTTGATATAGAAAAAGTACGCCGGGCACTAGGTTGGGCTCCCACTTATACCGCCCAAGAAGCTATTTTCAAAACTGCCAGCTGGTATCAACGTTTTTACCAAACGCACGAAAATATGCGCCCGTTTACCTTACAACAAATCCACGAGTACGAGGAAAAAATTTCATGGAAAAAGAATTAAGGCAAGCTGTTAAACAAGCCGCCAGTACCTATTACAAAAAAATTTACGGCAAAAAATGCGAATTTAAATACATTCCTCCCTCCGGAAAATTATTAGACGAGCAAGATTTGCTAAATATGATAGATGCCAGTTTAGATATGTGGCTAACCGCGGGTCGTTTTAATGACCAGTTTGAAAAAGATTTTGCCCAATTTCTAGGTGTAACATTTGCCCTTTCTACCAATTCGGGTTCTTCCGCTAATTTATTGGCTTTATCAGCGTTGACCTCTCCCAAACTGGGGGAAAAACGCTTGCGCCGCGGGGATGAAGTCATTACGGTTGCCACCGGATTTCCTACCACCGTCAACCCGATTATTCAGCAAGGGCTGATACCCGTATTCGTAGACAGCGAAATCGGCACCTATAACATTGATGCGGCCCAAATAGAAACGGCTCTTTCTCCCAAAACCAAAGCCATTTTTATTGCCCACACATTAGGCAATATGTTTGATATGGATAAAATTGAAAGCATTTGCCAAAAACACCATTTGTGGCTTATTGAAGACTCGTGCGACGCATTAGGAGCAGAATGGAAAGGTAAAAAGGCGGGGACAATCGGTCATATCGGCACCTACAGTTTTTATCCGGCCCACCATTTGACTATGGGCGAAGGCGGTGCCGTAGTTACGAATGATCCGCAACTCTACCGCATTATGTTGTCCTTCCGGGATTGGGGACGCGATTGCTGGTGCAAACCCGGTACGGATAATACGTGTAAAAGCCGTTTTAATAGGCAGCTGGGTAATTTACCGTTTGGATATGACCATAAATATACATATTCACACATAGGATTTAACTTAAAAATTACGGATTGGCAAGCCGCTTTGGGCGTAAGCCAACTTAAAAAATTGCCCGCCTATATCCAAAAACGTATAGACAATGCAGCCTATTTAACCAAGCACCTGGCCGATTTAAAAGATTATTTTATATTGCCTGAAATTAAATCCGGTTGTAAACCATCCTGGTTCGGCTATTTAATTTCCGTCAAAAAAGAAGCTCCCTTTACTAAACAACAACTGGTGGAATATCTGGAAACCCACGGCATCGGCACCCGCCAATTATTTGCGGGGAACCTTCTGCGCCAGCCGTCTATGGTAACGGACGAAATTGCCCTGCGTATTGGAAACTCGCCGGTACTTAAATCGTGCGATTTAACGGAAAAAGAATATTCGCTTTTACCCAATACGGATTTTATTATGAACCATACGTTTTGGGTAGGTACCTTCCCGGCGTTAGGGGAAGCAGAACTGGCACGTACGGTAGAAACGATTCACACCTTCGTTAAAGAAAAGACAATGGGATGATTTGTAAAAAAGAGAGGAAATTATGAAAGAAAAATTTTTTAATAAATTATTTGTTTTAGAAATGGCAAACAACCACGACGGGAATGTACAACATGGGTTGAAAATTATTAGACAAATGGCCGCTGTTTGTAAAAAATATCCTATGTTTCAATTTGCCTTTAAATTTCAATTTAGGGATTTAGATACCTTCATTCATCCGGCCTATCTAACTAGAAAAGATATCAAATATATTAAGCGGTTTACGGAGGCACGCCTCACGAGAGAGGATTATCAAACTTTATTTAATGAAGTCAAAAAACACGGTTTTATTACTATGTGTACTCCCTTTGATGAACCGTCCGTAGATTTAGTAATGGAAATGGGGTTTGATATTATCAAAGTGGCTAGTGCTTCTTTTCAAGATTGGCCACTTTTAACTAAAATAGCAACTTGCAATAAACCTATTATTTTGTCTTGTGCAACTGCCACTTTAGAAGAAATTAAGAATGTAGTTAATTTTTTTAAAAATAGAAATAAAACGATTGCTTTAATGCATTGTGTAGCTGACTATCCTACCCAAACAGAAAAATTGCAATTAAACCAAATAGATCTACTTAAACATCTATATCCAGAAGTACCGGTTGGATTTTCCACGCATGAAGACCCGAACGCAACAGACATTATTCCCATTGCTGTTGCAAAAGGAGCCCAAATATTTGAAAAACACGTCAATGTGAAGGAAGAAGGCTTCAAAATTAACGGCTATTCTTCTACAGATGAACAAGTAGATAAATGGTTAGCAGCGGCGGCACATGCTTTTGAGATTTGTGGCTTAGAAGATGGAACCCGATATCAACCTTCTGAAACCGAACGTGCAAGTATAACGAATCTGAGCCGTGGGGTGTGGGCCAAAGAACCTATCGCAAAGGGTGATATCATAACTTCCGATAAAATCTTTCTCGCAATGCCTACATTTGAAGGCCAATTAACCGCCCGTGATTTATCTAAATATGCTATTTATACAGCTACCGAAAATATCAATCCCCAAGATGCGGTTTACAAGAAAAACCTAGACATTAAAAATATAAATAAACAAGTCGCTGAAATTGTTGGGAAAATTCAGGATTTAATTGAAAAAGCAAATATTGTCGTCCCCAATCATACTTATTTTGAACTCTCCCATCATTACGGAATTGATAAATTCTATGAAATAGGAGCTACCATTATTGACTGTATTAACAGAGAATATTGTAAAAAACTCCTTATCTTATTGCCTAATCAAAAACATCCCTGTCACTATCATCAAAAAAAAGAAGAAACTTTTTTGGTTGTTTATGGAGACTTAACCTTAGAACTTGATGGCGAAATAAAATATTATAAAAAAGGGGATATGGTATTAGTAAAAAGAGGCCAAAAACATAGTTTCTCTACAAAAAATGGTTTAATTTTTGAAGAAATATCAACCACTCACTATAACAATGATTCTTTTTATGAAGATCATAATATTATGAACAATAAAAACCGCAAAACGGGTATGATTTTTAATGCAAGGTCCAATAACAATGAAACTTTCTGATTATATTATCCAATTCTTAGAAGAACAAGCAGTTCAGGAAGTTTTTATACTCCCCGGGGGGGGGTGGATGCATTTGCTGGACTCTTTAGGGCGTGCCAAAAAACTACATTATACGTGTATGTTGCATGAACAAGCGGCCGCTATCGCCGCTGAAGCAAGTGCCCAATATAACCGTCATCTGGGGGTAGCGATGGTAACCACGGGCCCCGGAGGAACCAATGCGCTAACGGGAGTAGGGGCTGCCTGGGTAGATTCAACACCTTTGTTAGTTATATCCGGGCAAGTCAAGACAGCAGACCTTATTGGAAAAAGTCATTTACGTCAAAAAGGTGCCCAAGAAATCAATATCATTGATTTGGTAAAACCCATCACTAAATATGCGGTTACAGTTACCAAAGCAAATGAAATTAAATATCATCTTCAGCGTGCCGTTTATGAAGCTACGCATGGGAAAAAAGGCCCCGTTTGGTTAGATATTCCTTTGGATATACAAGCCGCCCAAATTGATGAAAAGAAATTGAAATGTTTTTCTGCTCCAGTACTTCAAAAAGATAAGAATTTATCTTCCAAAGTAGCCCAAGTAATAACGCATTTAAATAAAGCCAAAAGGCCACTCATCTTAGCAGGGAATGGCATTCGGTTGGCCGGTGCTAAAGAAATATTTTTGGAACTTATTAACCAGTTACAAATACCCGTTTTAACCACTTGGAAAACGATAGATTTGTTGCCGAATGATAGTCCTTTATATGCAGGAAGACCTGGTTCAATTGCTACCCGCGGTGCAAATTTTAACTTGCAACGATCGGATTTACTTTTATGCATTGGAGCGCGGTTAGATTTCCCGCAAACGGCATTTAATTTTAAAAATTTTGGTAAAAATGCTAAAAAAATTATTGTAGATATTGATAGGGCTGAACTTAATAAATTTGATATCCCGACCTTGGGTATTCAAGCGGACGCGAAAGAATTTCTAGAAGAATTTTTAAAGCAATCTATTAAAGTAACATATGCCAATACATCTTGGCTTAAAAATTGCAAAAAAATGCTTTGTAAATATCCGTTAGTATTGTCCGAATTTAGAAAGCAAAAAAAATACGTCAATCCGTATGTGTTGCTGGAAGAACTTTCTAAGAATACAACCAAGAATGATGTGATTGTTCCTGGAAGTTCCGGAGCTTGTAGTGAAATAACCTGTCAGGCATTTCAAATAAAAGAGGGGCAGCGTTTTCTGAATAATCAGGGTTTTGGCTCCATGGGATTTGGTTTGCCAGCCGCTATAGGAGTGGCTGTTGAAAGTAAAAAACGCACTATTTGTATCAATGGAGATGGTGGTTTACAATTAAATATTCAAGAACTTCAAACCATGCAACGCCTTCAATTACCCATTAAGTTGTTTGTATTAAACAATCAGGGGTATGGCTCCATTCGGAATATGCAAAATAACCATTTTGCAGGACATTGGGTAGCGAGTGATGGCGTAGAAAATATGACATTACCGGATATAATCAAAATTGCTAAGGCTTATGGTATCCCCTGTGAACGAATTGCCAATCAAATGAATTTATCCAATAAAATTAAAAAAATTTTACATACC
Organism: uncultured Elusimicrobium sp.; assembly: GCA_937891135.1. Lineage (GTDB taxonomy): Bacteria > Elusimicrobiota > Elusimicrobia > Elusimicrobiales > Elusimicrobiaceae > Avelusimicrobium. The sequence continues at coordinate 43,574 of CALAFB010000081.1, read as the reverse complement.
AAAGGCCCGTTTATTTGTGATGTTTTAATAGATCCTAAACAACAAACAATGCCCCGCGTATCTTCGCAAAAATTACCAAACGGAAAAATGATTTCCAAACCTATAGAAGACATGTTCCCGTTTTTACCTGAAAAAGAAATTGAGGAGAATTTAAAATGGTAAAAAAGAAAATTTCAATTGTTTCAAGTGCCTTTAATGAACAGGAAAATGTTGAAATCCTTTACCAAAAAGTGAAGGAACAAATGGCAAAGTTTACGGCTATTTATGATTATGAGCAAATTGTATTAGATAATGCTTCCACAGATGATACAGCTAAAAAACTGCGCGAAATTGCCGCTCAAGATAAACATTTTAAGGTCATTCTGAATACCCGAAATTTTGGGCATATACGCTCCCCTTATTATGGTATGTTGCAAGCCCAGGGAGATGCTGTTATCAATATGGTTTCGGATTTACAAGATCCACCCGAATTGATTCCCGAATTTATCAAGAAATGGGAAGAAGGAAATAAAATTGTCTTGGGACAAAAAATACAGGCTGAAGAAAATGGTATATTTTTTATGGTACGCAAATTTTATTATTGGCTTCTTAATAAAGCAAATGATACGGGGGCAGAACTTATTTCTAATTTTACCGGATTTGGGTTATATGATAAAGAAGTAATAGAAAAATTCCGCCAAATAGATGATCCCTACCCGTATTTAAGAGGTCTGGTTGCTGAACTAGGATACCAACGAGCTGTTGTAACCTACAAACAACCTTTACGTAAACGTGGTGTTACAAAAAATAATTTTTATACTTTATACGATATGGCCATGTTAGGTTTTACTAATCACAGTAAAATACCCTTACGTTTAGCAACTTTTTGTGGGTTTGCTTTATCTGCCTTAAGTTTGCTGTTAGCATTTATCTACTTAATTTTAAAACTATTGTATTGGAATCATTTCCCGTTGGGAACAGCCCCCTTGCTGATTGCCGTATTTTTCTTTTCTTCTATGCAACTATTTTTTATTGGTATAATAGGGGAATATTTAGGTACCGTATTAACGCAGGTTTTACACCGCCCATTAGTAATTGAAAAAGAAAGAATAAATTTAAATAAATAAAAAATTTGTTATAGTATACAGGTGAGGAGAAACTATGTCACATACTTTAAATGCCAGAGAACAAGAAAATAGAAATAAACTCAAATTAACAAAACCTTATGTTTATGAAAAAATGGTCAAAATAGATGAAAAATTGCACCGCGGGGAAAGTGTAGCCATTATTCAATTTCAATATAATTATGCGTGCAATATGCAATGTGAACATTGTTGTATTAAACGTATGCAAGGGCAAACAGGTAAACGCTCCTTTACACCTGCCGATGTTAAAAAACTAGCCCAAGAGGCAGATGAACTAGGTTTAGCACGCTTTGTAATTACTGGCGGAGAACCGCTCGTATTTAAAGATTTTGACGAAGTGGTAGCGGCAATCAATCCCCAAAAATTTTATATTAATTGTGATACAAATGGCTGGCTATTGGATGATGAAAAAGCCAAGCATTTAAAAGAAATCGGTATTGATAGGATTCAGCTTAGCATTGATTCTTTAGACCCCAAAGAACATGATGAATTTAGACGTAAACCAGGAGCCCATGCTCATGCCATGCGTGCTATAGATGCCGCTCAAAAAGCAGGCCTGGATATTTATGTTCAAACCGTAGTAACAAAAGAACGCTTATATTCCCAAGAATTTATTGATTTCGTAGAATATTTTAATGGACGCGGACTTGGGGTATTTATCAGCTATGCCAAACCGGTTGGTGCCTGGGAAGGACATTTTGATAATTTAATTACAAAAGCCGATTTTGAATATACACACAAACTTGAGAAAAAATATCGTTTGTTTACGCATCTAACACCGGCATATGGGCTAAATATGGGATGTATTGCCGTGAAAGGGATGATTTCCGTAACACAATATGGGGATGTTTTACCTTGCCCATATATTCATGTTTCCCTTGGTAATGTATTTAAGGAACCCCTTAAAGATATTATTCAAAGAGGCTTAGATATTAAATTTTTCGGAGAACATATAGATACTTGTTCTATAGCGGAAGACAGAAACTTTTTAAATAATTATGTTGCTAAGCATATTTATGGTAAACCCATACCGGTTCCTTGTGCAGAAGTTTTTACGCAGGCCGATAAAACCAAAATACCATTTAATCAATCAGAGACTTTTTTTGTAAAAGATGACAATCAAGAAAGCTGTTAATGAATTGGATAAATATATTTTAGCACCCAACAAAGGATTACCCCAAGATATTTTCTATTTTGTCAGTAGGGTAACGCCTCTTGTAAATGTTGATCTTTTAATTAGAGATAACAAAGGCCGAACGCTACTTGCTTGGCGCAACGACAAATATTGTGGAACTGGATGGCACATAATAGGGGGGATTGTAAGGTATCAAGAAACACTTGAAGAAAGATTACAAAAGACCGCATTACAAGAGGCCGGGAAAGGTCTAAAATTGAATCTAAAACCCCTTACTATAACCCAAATATTTATTCCCCAACGCCGCAATAGAAGCCATTTTATATCCTTTTTATATAAGGCAGAAACAACCCCGGATTTTATATTAAACAATCAAGGAAAAAAGCCAGGAGATATTGGTTTTTTAAAATGGCATAAAAAATGCCCGAAAAACTTGCTATCTTGCCAGGAAATGTATAGGAGGTATATTGATGAAACAGTGTAGAATGTGTGGCACTCCCTTAAAAACCCCTGTATTTGTTCTTCCCAATATGCCCGTAAGTGCCCAGGGATTTGTTCATAAAAAAACAAAAACAGCCCAAACATTGAAATTATTTGAATGTCCTAACTGTTCTTTGGTTCAGTTAGCTTGCAAACCTGTATCCTATTATCAAGAAGTTATAAGGGCAACCGCTGTTTCTGATGAAATGAAAAGATTTCGCTTAAAACAGTTTAGACAATTTATCAAAAAATATCATTGTAACAAAACATTAGAAATTGGTTCCGGCACCGGGGATTATTTGCAGCTTCTAACACAAGTTAACAAAAATTCTTTTGGGTTAGAGGCAAACCCAAATCATGTAAAAGCCTGTAACCAAGTAGGGCTGCAAGTCTTTAAAGGATACTTAGATAAAGAAACTACCAAAATTCCTAATGCTCCGTATGACAGTTTTATTATGATGAACTTTTTGGAACATTTTCCGCAACCTATAACTGCTTTAAAAGCTATTTCTAACAATTTAAAAAACCAGGCTTATGGTTGCATAGAAGTTCCCAATTATGACATGATTTTAAAGAACAATCTATACACCGAGTTAATACCCGATCATCTACTCTATTTTACCAAGGATACATTATTTTTAATGCTTAATTTAGCAGGGTTTAAAGTCATTAAAATTGAAAGTATTTTTCACGATTATATATTGCAAGCACAAGTAAAAAAACGTACGTTGTCCTCCTATTCTTCTTTTACCGCCGAAGTAACAAAACATAAAAAACAAATTAAAAACTTATTAAGAAGATTTCCGAATAAAGAATTAGCCATTTGGGGAGCAGGGCATCAAGCCCTTACTTTAATGAGTATAGCCGGGTTAAATGATAAAATGATTAAATACGTAATAGATAGTGCTCCCTTCAAGCAAAATAAATTAACGCCAGCAACCTTTATCCCTATTGTAAGCCCGTCCGTTTTATTCTCGTCCGCCAGTAAACAGCAAGGCCCCAAAGCAATTTTAGTGATTGCGGGGGGGTATACAGATGAAATCGTACGGCAACTTAAACAATCGGGTCTTAACCTAAAAATATTCGTTTTATCCCAGGGAGTTTTGCATGAAAAATAAAGATAAAGTAATTATTTTAGGGGCAAACTCTCATATTGCCAAAGGGCTTATTTATCATTTTTTACAAAATGGAAATTTTGAACTATATCTTTATTCTACCCATAAAGAAAAAACAAAATCTTTTATCCAAACACTAAATGGGAAGGGCATTTTTATTAAAAGTTATCGTGAAAAATTTCCCAATTCAGCCAATTTGATTATAAATTGTATAGGGCCTGGGACGCCCAAATCTATGCAGGGGCATTATGAAAATTGGTTCTTTTTATTGGAGAAATTTGATAATTTAGCCTTAACATATTTAAAAAATAATCCCACAACCCTTTATGTACATTTTAGTAGTGGGGCCGTTTATGGCACCTTAAAGCAGCCCGCCACCCAAAATACCACCAACGAATTCCCGATCAATGATTTAAAATGGCAGCGTTTTTATGGATTATCTAAATTATATAGTGAAGCCAAACATAGAGCTTTGCCACATTATAACATTGTTGATTTACGTATTTTTGCTTATTTTAGTCGGTTTATAAATTATCATGAAGATTATTTTTTGTGCAATATTATCAAATCAATTTTAGAAAATAAAATGCTTCATGTAACAGCAGATGATATGATTCGAGATCTGATCTCTCCCAAGGATTTATTTAGGTTGATTTTAACCTGCTTAGCCTATACCCAACATACAACCTTAAATTTATCACTAGATGTATGCAGTAAACGTCCAATTACCAAAAAACAAATATTAACCTTTTTTGTTAACCATTATGGTTTAAAATACAAGGTCCCCCAAACGCTACAATTGCTCAATTCCGGGGGTGTAAAAAACAATTATTTTTCTAAATACAAAGAACCCGCTAAAGCAATTGGATTTAAGCCTTTACTTACTTCTTTGGAAACCTTAACGGAAGAAACCGCCCATTTATTAAAAAATAAATAATAAGTGCGTTTTTCCGGCCGTTTTATCTGCCGTGCTACCGTTTTCAGTCAATTTCACTATTTTTGATATAATATAGTGTCATTATAAAAACTTACGGAGATTATTTAATATGAAAAATACGGCCTCTTTTCCTGCTCTATATGATGTTTCCATTCCCCGTCGGTCTGCATGTGTATTGACTGCTTGTGATGATAAATATGCGTTTTGTCTATTTGTAGCAATACAAACATTTTTAAAAAATTCGCCAAAACTTGCCGAGCAAGCAGATATTTGGGTAGCCGGATGTAATTTATCAGCTGTTTCCAAACAAATTCTTTCCTCTTTGCCACATACGTACCTATTTGACTATATATTCCCCGCTACATTTCCCGATTTACCTATGTTTAAAAATTTCACTCCAGCCAGTTTTGCCCGTTACGAGTGTTTTACGTTACTTCACTTATATGAAAAAGTAATGTATTTGGATTCGGATGTCTTAGTTAAAAAAGAATTGTTACCCCTGTTTGATACCATAGATACCATCGGACTCGTGCCGGACCCCTTAATGACGGAAGTAGGGTGTAATTTTTTTAAAGAAATTGCCGGTTTTAATATGAAAAATCCTGGTTTTAATAGTGGATTTTTGGCATTAAAACGTAGTGTTGTTTGGAATAGCCGTTTAGATGAAATCAACGGTTTTCTCTACGAGTGCACGCTTCAACATGCACCCGATTTACTCTACCCGGATCAAGGCGTCATCAACTTAGCGATTGAAAAATTTAATTTAACTCCTACGACTTTATCCACCCTTTATAACTGCCCTGCTTCCAGCTCACTTTCAGCCTTAAAAAAAGCATTTATTGTGCACGCTACAGGCCCGCGTAAATTTTGGTGCTACTATTATTTTGATGATTTTTATAAGTATTACACCCAATGGATACAGCAAGGCGGGGCCAAAGTATCCGTCCGTAAATCCGATAGCGAGTTATACAAAAAATTTATTCGTTCTACCGGGTGGGATAAATATATTTTCGTTCAATTATGCCCGGATTTTATAGCCAAACCCGACAAAGCCCTTCGTTTTGGCATCAAAAAATTATTCCATTGTAAATTTTAACTGTGATACATAACCATAGGATGTAATTTCATATATTCAATGACGATTGCATATAAAAAATGGTAAAATATACAGGTAAGTTATAAAATTCCATGGAGGAACAGTTAGTATGATTAAAGTAGGTATTAACGGTTTTGGGCGTATTGGCCGCTTTGTATTCCGCGCCGCCCAAGAACGCAAAGACATTGAAATCGTCGGTATTAACGACTTGTGCCCGGTAGATTATTTGGCTTATATGCTCAAATACGATACCATGCACGGTCAATTCACCGGCACGGTAGAGGCTGATGTTGCCAACAGCCAACTGATTGTAAACGGCAAAAAAATCCGCGTAACCGCCGAAAAAGACCCGGCCAACTTGGCTTGGGACAAAGTAGGTGCTGAATATGTAGTAGAATCCACCGGTTTATTCTTAACCCAAGAAAAAGCAGAAGCCCACATCAAAGCGGGTGCCAAATATGTAGTAATGTCTGCCCCGTCTAAAGACGCTACCCCGATGTTCGTAGTCGGCGTGAACGAAAAAACCTATGTAAAAGGGACCCAATTTGTTTCCAACGCTTCCTGCACCACCAACTGCTTGGCCCCTATCGCCAAAGTTTTAAACGATAACTTCGGTATCGTAAACGGTTTAATGACCACCGTACACTCCACCACCGCTACCCAAAAAACCGTAGACGGCCCGTCTATGAAAGACTGGCGCGGCGGCCGTGCGGCTTCCGGAAACATTATTCCTTCTTCCACCGGTGCTGCGAAAGCCGTGGGTAAAGTAATTCCGGAACTTAACGGCAAACTGACCGGTATTTCCATGCGCGTACCGACGTTGGACGTGTCCGTAGTGGACTTGACCGTTAACTTGGCCAAACCAGCCACCAAAGAAGCCATCTGCGCGGCCATGAAAAAAGCCGCCGAAGGCGAACTCAAAGGCATTTTGGGCTATACCGAAGATGCGGTCGTTTCGTCCGATTTCTTGGGCGACAAACGCACCTCTATCTTTGATGCCAATGCCGGCGTGTACCTGACCGATACTTTTGTAAAAGTAGTATCCTGGTACGATAACGAAATCGGCTACTCTAACAAAGTGCTTGATTTAATCGCCCACATGGCCTCTGTAAACAAATAAGTTTTTGTTGAGGTAATGTAAAGCCCCCGCTCTAATGAGCGGGGGTTTTTGTGTACCGTGCCCCCAGTTATGCCGGGGGTTCGGGTTAGGTTGCACCGTGAAGGGGGATATTTTCAGTTCCAATCTCGAGGGAAAAGCGAAGGAACCATCTCACACATCCACGGTCCTTCCAGGACGTATCCGTCATCATCATCACAATAACAAGTACGGGTTCCATTTTTATCGAAATAACATCCAAAATAGGCATCCACCGGGTCTGATTTCAAGTAAACTTTCCAATAATAATCATCAGCATCCATGCCCAAGTCGTAACTAAAATAATCATCCGTACACCGATCAGATTCTGTTGTACAGTCTAGCCCAGCATTTATTTCTATGTCGAAATCACAATCTGCCATTGTCCCAGTTCCTTGAGTACAACTGTATCCATGTTGCAATACATATAAGTGCAGAACTTTTTCTGCATTTTGTGCCCATAAGATCGGATTTGTCAAGTGCGATTTAAATACTGCCTTTTGGTACTGTGGCAGTGCCACCGCCGCCAAAATACCAATGATAAGTACTACTACTAAGAGTTCAATTAACGTGAACCCGGGTGCGTCTAATTTTTTTCTCTTCATAAGAGTCTCCTATATGTTGATTTCAATTTATCTGTTTTAGGATACTCCACAATACAAACGGCTATTCCCGTTAATTCTACTCAAGGTCTTAACAGCAACAGCCGCAGCTGCCGTCTTTCAACGACAAACACTCGGTACAGTACCCCGAGGGATCAGCTCGGCAATACTGTACCTTTATCGGCCATTTTTGGACTTGAGTAGAACTTTTGTAAGTACCCCGTTTCTTAAACGGTTCCAAAAACAGAAATAAATTGTATCTATAGTATAATAAAAAAGGCCGGTAAAAACCAGCCTTCTAAGTAGTTATTTTTGCCCCTTGGGCCTATTTTTAGAAAAAACTTATTTAGCGGCCACAAATATGTGGCTGAAACTGACCGAAACCCCTACGTACACATTCTCTCCGCGCGGGGCTACATACTTCCCTTGCGCCGTATAATAACTGATAAACGGGGCTACAAACAAGTTTTTGTACACTTCCACATCTAACCGTGCATCAGCCACAAATTCCCAATCCAGGTCATTGGGCTGCCGGTGGGATTCGTTTAAATAATCGCGGAATAAGGCACCTGTTTTAAATTTTACGCCTTCGCGCACGGGGGCTTCTAATTCTAAAGCAGCTTCCCAGGCCAGTTTATTGGCATGCGGATTATACGTTAAATCCCGCTCTCCCACGAGTGCCACATATAATTTTTTGAGGTATTTCCCGTCAAATAGTTTAGCCCCGGCCGTACCGCGCCATACACGGGTACGGTTGGCGTGATGCGGTTTGGTAAATTCCGTTTGATATCCTACTGTAGCAAACGGCCCGGCTTCAAACCCGCCTAAAAAGTCATTTACCTTCCATAACCGTTGCGTATACCCGGTCTGCGCGAGGATTCTGTCGGCATTTTCGTTGGTAATCGTATCGCCTTCTACGGGGCGGATTTTAGTGCGCCCGTAATCCATCCATAATTCATTGTTCCATACAAAATGCGTGGTATGATAATCCGCAATAGAATCCCACGCCCCGCGTACAGAGGTTTGGGAATCGGAAGTCAAACGCGCATCCGAAAACCCTTGGTAATCCTGGGCGTGTTTTACTTCGGTATTGGTCAAGTCAAATGCTAATTTTTTAAGTTCCACTTGCCAACCGTGTTTTCCTTCTTGGGCAAAAGCAACCCCTGTCAAACATAGCGTTGCCATACAAATGATTAGTTTTTTCATAAATCTCCTTTAAAATAAGAATACTTTTATTATATTGTAGCAGTTTCGGCTGACAACCGTCTTAAAAAATAATAAAATATAGGTAATTATCTCTTATACAGAAGGATTTTTTATGCCGAACAATACCGATTTTTGCAAAATTGTCGCTACCCTCGGGCCGGACACTTCTAACGAGCAATCCGTTGAACAACTGGTTTTGGCGGGAGTATCCGTATTTCGCTGTAACTGCAGCCACGGTTCGTTGGCCGAATACCAAGAACGCGTTGCCAATATCCGTAAAATGGAACAAAAATACAACTGCAGTTTAGGGGTTTTGTTTGATTTACAAGGCCCCAAACTACGTATTGGCACTTTCCAAAACGGAGCGGTAACGCTGGAAACAGGAAAGCCGTTTCAGCTGGATATGAACCCCGCGCCCGGTGATGCTACCCGCGTTTGCTTGCCGCACCCGGAAATTTTTGCGGCTCTGCAAGAAGGAATGGAACTGTTACTCAATGACGGAATGGTGCGCTTGCGTGTGAATAGTTTTACAAAAGATACCGCCCGCTGTAGTGTAATGATCGGGGGGGAACTGAGTAATAAAAAAGGGGTTAATGTGCCCGGGGTAAAATTGCCTATTTCGGCCCTAACCGCTAAAGACCGCGCCGATTTGCAAACGGCTGAAATGTTGGGAGCGGATTTTATCGGCCTTTCGTTCGTGCAAGACCCCAACGATATTATTGAACTACGCAGTTTGATGAAATCCAAGGCCCACATTATTGCTAAGATAGAAAAACCGTCCGCCATTGAACATTTGCGCGAAATTATTGATTTGGCAGACGTAATTATGGTAGCCCGCGGGGACCTGGGTGTAGAAACCAGCCCGGAACTCGTACCTGTTTTACAGAAAAAAATTATTTCCGGCTGCCGAAAAGCGGGCAAACCCGTCATTGTAGCCACGCAGATGCTGGAATCCATGGTTACCAGTTTAATGCCGACGCGGGCCGAAGCGTCCGACGTAGCCAACGCCGTGTATGACGGCGTAGATGCCGTGATGTTATCAGCCGAAACCGCGCAAGGGCAGCACCCGGTAGAAGCCGTTACCACTATGCGGCGCATTATTGAAACCGTGGAGAGCGACCACCGCTACCGCAAGGGCCTTGCACTACTGGAACGCAAAAACGATTCTACCAAAGAAGGAGCTGTTACGGCTGCCGCCAGCGTTGTGGCTACCAATATGGATACGGCGAATGTGATTGTTACGTTTACGGACTCCGGTTCCACCACGTTGCGGGCGTCCAAGCAGCGTGTTGGCGGTGTGCCGATTTTGGCCTTAACCCCCAATATTACCACCGCACGCCAACTGACTTTAACCTGGGGCGTAACACCCATTGTAGTAGACACATTAACGAGTTTTGATGATATGCTTACGCAAGCACGCAAAGCCGTTTTAGGACAAAAGCTGGCCAAGGAGGGGGATAACGTCGTGATTACGGCGGGTATCCCGTTTGGCAAGGCCGGTACTACAAATATGCTGTATGTACTAAGTGTGTAAACACAATTTGTCTATTTTTCCCACAAAAAACCCCGCTTAAAAAGCGGGGTTTTTAAGAATTATACGAACTTTTATTTTGTTTCTTTGGTTTTGCCTTCTTTCTTCCAGGTGGTCGCAATACACGCACCGGCTAAAATACACGCAAAGATACAAGATACGTACACGCCTTTCCAGCCGTATTGCGTGCTGATATAGGCCGCCCCTTTACTGGAAAGCATAGCTCCAAAGTAACCAAACATACCGGTAAAACCGCAGGCGGCAGAAGCCGCTTTTTGCACGGTTACGCGGGAAGCTTGCACGCCGCCCGCCAAGTTCTGCGGACCGTCCACAAAGAACCCGATAAGAGCCGCAAAAACAGCCGTCATCCAAAAAGCATTGGGAGAAGCAATTTTATAGAATCCCCAGCAACTCGCGGCCAAAATAGCCAAATAGATGAGGTTCATCTGCGTGCAGCGTCCGCCAAACCAACGGTCTGCCAAATACCCGGCCACGATACCGCCCGGCATCCCTAAAAACGGCATAGCAGAAGCAGCAGAAGCAGCGGCTGCCTCGGTAAATCCGCGGTCTTGGTTTAAGAAAGTGGTGGCCCAGTCTAACGTAGCAAAACGTACATAGTAAATAAACACATAGGAAATAGCCAACATCCATAAGAAAGGGTTGGTTAATACATATTTTTTAATAATTTCCCATTGAGACATGTCGCTTTTTTCCTGTTTGACGGGCATTACGTCATTACGGTACATTTCAATCGCAGGCAACCCTACAGACTTGGGCGTATCAGCCATATAATAGACCATAAATATGCTATATAAAATCCCCATTGCAGCCGGCACTAAAAATGCCATTTGCCACCCGCATTTGAGCCACAATAAAAGCGAAATTAGCTGCGCTACAAAGAACGCCCCAAACGTATGGGAAGAAGACCACAACGTCCATTTAGTAGCACGTTCAGAGGGGGAAAACCAATACACAAGCCCTTTAGCTACCGGCGGGAAACCCATGGACTGGGCGGCCCCGTTTAGCCCCCACAAAAAAGCCGCCATGGCAGTTAAAGAGAACGGTAAAATATGCTGTAATTGCGGTAAAAAGGCAAACAGTATGTTAATAATGGCCGATGAAAACAACCCCGTTGCCATGACAGAACTGATATTGCAACGATCTGCAATCGTTCCACTCAAAAATTTACCAATTCCATAGGTTAAATAAATTACAAAACCAATAGTACCCAGTTGTTCAACCGTAAATACACCGTTGTTGATTAGTACCGGTTTGATAATGTCCAAGTTTTTGCGGGTAAAGTAGAATAGTGCATACCCGAAATACATGGAGAAAAACATCTTAATACGCCACGAACGGTATAAACGCTTAATTTCTTGTTCGTCCGTTAGCGGCTGAGCGTCCGGAATTGGTTTGAACCAATCTGCAATTTTTGTGAACATACAATCTCCTATAATAAAAAATACGTCCTTCCTTTTATCCTTTCCCCGGCACCGGATTCCCTCCTGGACGCTCACTCGTTAGAAAAAAGATAAAATTCAGTTAACGTATCTCAATGCTTAGGCGGCAAATCGGTTGCCGCTACCTTTTCATTATAACAAAAATTCAATTAAATTTCAGTAAATTTTTAAGGGTTTATTTCTCGTCTGAATTTTTGCTTAAAAAAGGCTTTATGAACTAATCCAGACAATGTTTGGATACAAAAAAATACTCCCCGGGAGATTCTCACAGGGAGTATAAATATACAACTGATACAGATACTAATAGGCAGGCAGCGGACTGTCCAGTTTACCTAACGGTGTACCGCTCACGTATTGTTGAGGATTGTTTCCGGTAGCTATCCCGTTTAGCATATCCCGCAAAGCCTGCACATCCTGCTCAGAGGTCGGCCCTTTGTTAATCTGCAATACCTTATGTTCATCATCTGCATGCTTTAGTTGTAAACAGATATTATTTAACCGGTTTAGTAACAATCCGGTCCGTTTAGAATCAGCCACATTCGCCCGGCGGTATTCCTGCAATTCTTCCCACACACGGTTATAATACTCTATAAACAACGTATACATATCCGCCGATACCGATTGCCCCGATACAAAATGATGTGCCATCAAGTCCATTTCATTGATTAACTGTTTGGCATCTTCATATTTTTGATACGCTTGTGGCATCTTATACAACCCCTGTTCCACAAATTGAGGTTGCTCGGACACTTGTTGTAAAGCCCCGTCCACGCTCATCATCTGTGCCATACGATCAAACTCGCGCTGCAACATTTCAGATAAACCGTTATTTTGGATAATGACACGGAAAGAACGGGAATATTTCATCAGTTTTTCAAACTCTTGCTTCACTTCCGGAGTCATACCCAACACCTTAGATATTGCTACCAACTGGTTATGCAACTTCGCCATGGCATTATATAAGTCGGTCATTTTGGTTTCAGAAACGACCCCATATACGGCGAACTTATCTTTCATTTTATTCAATTCTTTACTGACACCAGACAATTGGTCGGAAGCATTCTTTTCTGTGATCCCAAAGGTAGCAGGGGTTATTTTACCGGCTGCAATATTTTCCTGAGATACGGTTTGCTTAAACCAACTACCCCAGAAATCTTTGGTCATACTCCAGTTTTTCTTGGTCAAGCGCAATAATAAGATAGAAGAAATCGCAAATACCAACCGACTCATGGTAAATCCATGGGATTCGCCCGCATGGCCGGTAATACTGGCTACATTGTCCAAGAAATTCAGTAAGAAATCCGGCCCCCAGTCCATAAACATACCCGCTAAGGCAGCCGCCCCGCCTACACCCCATAAACCAAAACCATTGGCATAAGAATAAGTAGCAGATGCACGGGAAGCCCAATCTTTTTCTTTTAACTCTAACACCGCCAACTGTTCTTTTTTCTCCGCTTCACTTAAACCAGGAGTATCCAAGACCGCTTGTTTTTGTTGTTGCATTTGGGCCGATACCATATTTTGGATACGGGTAGAGTCTAACTGCCCGGGTACGGCAGTACCCACATAATGTAACATAGCTACTGCGGCCGTAGCAATCCCGGCCCAGGTTAAGGAATAGGGCAATAAAGCCAATGCTATAGAAGTTCCCGCCAACAACGGCAGAGACATTCCTGTAAATTGGTCATCGGTACGAACTCTGTTTTGTACTTGTCTGGTAGCAATAGAACGCATTTGGGCTGTTGCAAACATAAATCCCGCAATGAGCAATTGACCATAGTTTACACCGCTGACCGGGTCTTTCAGTAAAGCCGAGGACAATTGACCAATCATCATTAAAGAAGCCGCATAGGCCCAATACACCCCGCGCACGCGGGATTTCATAGCCCGTACACCCGGTGTTTTTACAAAGACATTATTATATTCCTGTGCAAATGCTTTCTTTTCTTCTTTGGTGGCTTCCCGTTTGGGTTCGGCTTGTTGATCGTCTTCTTTAGCACGCAATTGGTTTTTCCATTGTTTAAACATAGGCGTATTTAGGAATAAGCCCGTTGAGGCTGTTAATAATCCTAACGCAATCGGTACCACAATGGTCCAATCCAAAGGAGTAATGCCCACAAAGTTCATAATCGGTTTATAGGCTAAGCCAAACGAAGCCAATGTTAAAAATAAACGAGAATATTGTTTGGTGGTTGAGAATTGCAAATTAGCTGAAGTACGGGTAGTAGGGTCTTTAAAAATATTCAAAAGAACCGGCACTAAAGCCCCAAATAACGACGCCGTAATTACCAATAATGCCATGGGCATGGACAAGGCTGTAAGTAACTCTCCTGTATCCATTTGTTGCAATTCTTCTAATGCCCGGCCATCCAAGCCTAATTTTTTATAAGCATAGATTAACCCTGTAAAAGAGATGGCAGATAATCCTAAAATAGAAGGAACATATCCCAGTTTCGTCATCCATTTCATGGCAACACCGCCAATCCACGGAGAAAGATACCCGGCACCGCTTACTCCGTTAGAAAGGGCTCCCGTTGGAATAGATTCAATCGTTTTTACCCCTTCTTTATATGGCCCAGTCAAAGAAGCTGCCGCATCCAGCCCAATATACCCACCAAACATGGTAAGCCACGGCTTTAGTGAGCTGGGGGGATTTAACACCAACTGTAAACGCAAAGTAGGGTGATGTTCCAACATATGCGCCATAGCAAGCAAATCGGTAGATGTATAGGGAGTATCCATTTCTACACGGGCGGACCCTTGTGTTTGAATGGTCTGCAATAATCTGTAAGAATTGGGGACAGACTCTACCATGGCCCGATTTCCGCGCGGCATCACAAATTTCCACTGGCCTTGTTCGTCCAATGCAAGCACAAACCCTTTCGGGATATCAATTCCCTGACGATCCGCCGCCCATTGGATATGCCGCTTTCCGGTATTGTTATCTTTTTTTACTCCAAACGGAATATAGGACAATAATGTATTATACCACCCCGATTTCTTTTGCGATAATATACCTACCGGTTGGCTGGAAACCGTACCATCGGAACGACGGTAATAGAACGGAATATCTCCCTCATAATGGATATACGTGCCGTTATCTTGTCCTACTTGGATTGTAATTTCTGCTTCTGTACGGAATGTTTTGGCAATTTTTTCTTGGTCTGCCTCCGGTACGATAGGAACATCCCCTTGGAACGTCTGACGGGAAGAAGGCACTACTTTTTCGTTGTGATATAATCTAATAGCCTGTTGTTGGAAATCAGCATCTTGTATCAAAAAATTCAAGTCTGTTAATAACGCAGATTGTATTTCCGAATCTGTTAGCTTGTTTATGACTGGGGCAACTACCCCTAAACGGTATAAATCATACAAAGCAACTGCAAATTGCTCCCAATTGCCTTCTTGCTCATATTTCATCAATTGGGTATATGTTTCCGGGTTACTGCGTTTTAAAGAGTTCAATACCCCTGTTAATTTGCCGCGATTGTAAAGTTTTAATAAAGCCGCTTTTTTATTTTTAATAGAAGCCTGCCCTTGTAAAATTTGCACCAATGCCGTTGTTAACGGATATTGTTGGGATAATGTACCCTCTGCAATCCGGTTCGCCCGTTGCACCTCAGATTGGAAATACCCCTGCAAAGTCGCCAACATGGGGGCCATGGCGAGCGTAGGTTGCAACCCTTCGGTAATGCCTAAATCCGAACCAAATAATAACGAAGCACCTGCCACGCCGGCCGGGATTAGTGCCGCCGCTTTTAACCACGGGCGTACCGAACTTAACGTGCTAGGAGTCAAATATCCGGCACCGGCCAAAGTTTGTTCTGCGGCCGTGGCCCCCGTGTTTTGTAAAGCATACTGTTGGGCCGCTATTCCACCTGGATTAGCCGCCCCAGTCTGGTAGGAAGCACCGGAACCGCCGCGTAAAGCCTCATCAGAAATAAACATGCCTTGTTGGGCACGCACCGTTTGTACTACGGCCGGTACCTCCGCAGCTTGGGCAATAGCGGCTTCGCTTGTAAGCGGGGCCGCCCCTGCACCCACCCCCGCTACGCCGTAGCGGGACGTACCAAAATTAAACATATTTTGGAAAGTAGGTTTCCAATTTAACGCCCAATTCAAACGGGCTCTTTCCAGCCACCCGGGTTGTTTACCGGCAGCAGCCGTACCCGCTTGTTCCGCCATCAGTTGGGCAAAATCCGGGTGTGCCGGATTCGGCTGCCAGGTTTTAACTGTATTTCCTAAAGCATTGGTCGTTTCCACTTCTATCCAACGCGGAGTGGAATCCCCCAATGTTTCAGCAGGAATATCTGCTACTGGCTGATTGGCTGCCGGTTGTGTTGTTTCCGGCTGTACTTGGGCCGTATGAGGGAGTGCGGCTTCTTCTGCCACAGCAGACGGTTCAGGTTCCTGCACGGCCGCCGCATCCGTACGAACACGGGAACTTGTAGTCGGCTTAGCCGGGGTATGGCTGGAAGTTGCAGCCGGTTTAGGCTGTTGCAAACTCATCCAAAAGCGCGTGGCTTCCAGGGAAGAATCTGCACTTAAATCACCCAAAGGGAAAGAATTTTGTAAAAAACCGCTTAACTCGGCATTAACGGGCAAAGCGGCCGTTTTCTCCGGGAAACCGGCCGGTATTTCTACGGGCAGATGTTCCTCTTGAATATAGGACGTTACACCGGAAAGAACAGCTTGATTAGCATGTTGTGAAAGGAGACGGCCCAATTCATCATAGGCTTGCATCCGCAAAAGCCCGCGGGCTGTAATAATAGCAGCGGTATCTTCAAAAATAGTTCCTTGTGCATGGGTATAAAAATCCATTAAAACAGGGGCCTGTTCCCGGGTCCCCAGTAAAGCCATGGCTGCGGCATCTGCTAACGTATTTTCTACGGCTTGTACGGACACATCCCCCGGATTAGTTTTGGCGGTATGTAGGAACTGGGTTAAATTTGTATAGGAAGTATGTAGGGCTTGCGGATTTGTTTGCAAGTTATGTTTATAAAAGGATAAAGCTTCTGTCCGTTGAACCGGGGAAACCGCCCCAGGCACAAAATTTAAAGCGACAAAGTCATGATGCATCAAGCGAGCAGAGGAAGACTGTAAAATAAAATCAGCGTGTCCGACAACATTCCCGGCTAATACACGTTGTTGGATGAGGGAATTAGTGAAAGCAGTACGGAAAGCTACCTGACGACCGACCGTATTGGTTAAATGAGCCGTAGACACCCGGTTGATGTTACGGCCTACCCGGGGAAGCGTACGCATACTACGCCCGGCAGCGGCAGCTTGCCCTAGAGCCGGGGTAACGCTGGACCATATAATACTAAATCCCAATACCACCGCAAGTAGTTTTTGCATCATACAGGCTGGTACGTAACCTTTGGTTGTTTTCATATTGTTCTCCGATAATACAGTCATTAAATTTCACTACCTCTTACTACTATCCTAATACAAAAACCCCAAAATAACAAGGGGCCAAAAGGGCCTTGTTTCAAATTAGGCCTTTTGGTCCCTGTTCAAAGTGGCAGATACCCACTATTACGATTAAAAATTTCTATTCAGTTTTTCACAAGCGTCAGAGGGAGAGACCGAAGTACAAGTAATTTCCCCGGTGTCATAATGCATCGTTAGAATGTATGTGTATTCCTGGTTGACACTTGTAGCAGAAATAGCCCCACCACCCATTGAATAGCTAAAATTTTTGCTTACAAATGGATTTGTATTACTTGGAAAAGCATCTACATCTTTGGGATTATCTCGATAGGCCCCGTCTAATTCAAAATACCCTTCTTGCTCATTGCGAACCATTTCAAGCATTTGTTCGGCTTCTGCAATCTTATACGTATCCAATACTTTATTGTATTTAGGTAACACTACAGCTGCCAAAATAGCAATAATAACGACAACGACTAATAATTCCGTTAAAGTAAAGCCTTGTTGGTTTAATTTCATACTATTTCTCCTTTTCTTATTATATCAAAAAACAATC
Source organism: uncultured Elusimicrobium sp. (assembly GCA_937891135.1). Lineage (GTDB taxonomy): Bacteria > Elusimicrobiota > Elusimicrobia > Elusimicrobiales > Elusimicrobiaceae > Avelusimicrobium. The sequence continues at coordinate 25,764 of CALAFB010000081.1, read as the reverse complement.
TCTTTTCAAGGGTTATTTACGCACACGCGCCACTAATTGCTGCCAATGTGCCCGTAGCTGCTTGACTTTTTCCGCCGGGCAGACCGGATACACCCACCGCCGCTGTGGCAACCAAAGGTCTGTATCCCAGCCAGCCTGTCGGGCAGCTAACAGAGCCGTTCCTAACACGGTACTTTCCGTTTCCGGGCATACGGCTAACGGACGTTGCAACAAATCCGCCTGAAACTGAAGCAAATAGGTACTGCGCGCCATGCCGCCAGATACATACACTTGATTTACAGGCAGGGCATGTTGGTCCAAATACGCTACAATATCGGCTACTAAATGGGCAATACCGTGCACCGCCCCCGCTACGAAATCTTCCGGGCGGGTACGGGGGGATAACCCTTCTATTACGGGGGATACCCGGTAATCCCAATACGGAGCCCCTAAGCCGCCAAAAGCCGGCAAAAATGTAACCGGATTTTGGGCCGTCTTACACACATCATCCACGGGCTGCCCGGCTTTCAAAATTCCTTGTACCTGCAGCCATTGTAACACGCTGCCGGCCGCAAATACAGGGCCTTCCCATAGAAAATTCTCATCGCCCGTTACCGAAGATAATAGCCCCGGCAGTATCTGGTTCTGCTGCCCCGTATGATGCAACACAAACGCCCCGGTGCCATAGTTAATATGGGTCTGTCCGGCAGTTAACCGGTAGTATGCTAAGGCTGCTTGTTGGTCGGCCGCACATACCGTAACCGGAAGGTTCGTTCCTTTATATACAAATGTCCCATAATCTGAAGCCGTTGGCTGTATCGGTGGCAAACACGCAGATGGTACGCCAAATGCCCGGCAAAGGTCTTCACTCCACGCGCCGGTATGAATATCCCACAACAGCGTCCGCTGCGCCAAAGCCGGGTCCACGGCAAATACCTTGCCTTCGGTTAATTTCCAAATCAAATAAGAAGCGATGGGAGCTGCCAGCAAACGCCCGTTTTCAGCCGCTTGCCGGGCCGCCGGAACATGTGCCAAACACCAGGCTATTTTAGGAGCGGAAAAATAGGGGGTTTTAAAAAGCCCGGTCCGCCTGTGCACTTCTTCTTGGGAGAGCGGGGCCCGGTCTGATTCTTGTTGAGCACGGCCGTCTTCCCAAGTAAGCACGGGGGCCACCGGGGTTCCGGTTAGTTTGTCCCATAATACAATGCTGGAGCGTTGGGAACACACGGCTAGGGCCGCAGCGTTTTCCGGCCCTACTTCTTCCAATAAACGGCTTAGCACTTCATACTGTGCAGCCCACAAATCTTCTGCCGTATATTCTGACGTGTTTCCCGTCCGTCGCGGTGCGAGCAATTGCGTGTGTTGGGCACGCACCGTCCCGTTTTTATCTACGGCAAACGCCCGGCAGTTTGTAGTTCCTTGGTCTAACGCAATAATAAACGGCCCACTCATTTCGTTTCTCCGTTTTCCGCAGAAGTGTACCAGCGGTTTTCTTTAAGTAACGTATAGGCAGCCTGACTGACTGAAAGTAATGTCTCTTCAGCCGCTGCGGCATCAAAATTTTCGGTCTGTTTCTCTACCGTTAGTAACTGGCTTCCTGTATGGCGCACCGCCCCTTGTGCCGTAATAAGCCCCAAATTATTTCCTTCAGCTACTAACGCCCAATGCGGGGCTGTTTTATCCAACATATCCCGCCCTAACGTGGTATATGCGGGGGTTAAGCCTGCTAAATTATATAAAGTGGGTCCCAGGTCCAACTGGGAAACCACATACTCCACCCGTTGCGGCTTAAACCGCTTTGGGGCATATATTACAAGCGGAATCCGGAAATGATTTTTGAGCGTATTTTCCGCCGGGCCGCCGGACGTATGGTCCGCCACAAATACAAAAATAGTATCATCCAGCCACCCGTCTTGTTGAGCCCGGGCCAGCAACTCGCCAAGAGACCAATCCGCAAACGCCAGCGTATTTAAAAAACCGTGTTCCCAACTATCATACGGGTATTTATCAAATTGCGGCAAGGTAGAGGCAAACGGCTCGTGCGTAATACCTGTAAACACCATCCCTAAAAAAGGTTGCCCGGTATGTTCTTGAATTTTATCAGCGGCAAATTGAAACGCGTCGTAATCATAGCCGAAGGGGGCTTTCTCCCGGTACGGCAGGCGTTGGGGAATATCTTCCCACCCGAAACTGTCTTGCATACCCAAATAAGAGGCCAATGCACAAAGGCGGTACGAATCGCGGTGGGAAGTCTGTGCAAAAAACGTATAATACCCATTTTGGGCAAAATGCCGGGGAAGGGGGGAAAGTTCCGTCATTTCCAGCCCATACCCAAACATAGGCAGCCCCGGAAGAAACGGCACCCCTGCCAGCACGGCTGCAAACCCAAAGATACTGCGCTGCCCGGCGGCATAGGCATTTGTAAATTGGATACCGTTTTTCAAAATGTCATCAAACACCGGGGTAGCCCCAAACCCGTGGTGGGAAATACCATCCACATAATACGGATGCCACCCTTCTAATAGTACAATCAAAATATTGGGTTGTTGTCCACCGGGTATTGCGGCAGGAACCGTGCGTTTGCGCTCTAAGGGATATTGTTCCGAAAGTACTTCTTCTGCCGGGGAAATAATTAGTTTTTGCGTATTTAAAATGGCTTGTTCTACTGGAAATGTATTCGTAAATTCCTGGGATCCTTTACGCCCTACCTGGTAAGCCGTAAACGCTCCGTTTAACGTAAGGGCCGCCCCGCTAGCCGTATTTGCATATTTATAGACATCAGCCACCCCCAGGGATTTTCCGCGGCCTAAATGCCCGCGAATCCCCAATGCACACGCCGCCAGAATAATCAGCAAGATAAAAATTGTTTTCCGTATGGAACGCGCTTGCAGCCCCTGTTGGTGTATCCAACGGCATAAAAAATATACCGCCCCGATAAACCCGCCTATGAGCAACAACAACGCCCACCACAATTCTTTAAACGCGTACGAAACAACATATCCCCAGTCTGCCGATATTTGGATAATTTCCTCCGCAATATGCCGCCCTACTTTGGGGAAATACACAAAATCTGCTATCAAAAAACCGGTTAAAAATACCAGTTCTGCTAGCAACACGATGCTGCACCCTTGTACCCAGCGAACTGATTTTATAGGTAAATTGAGTAAAAAAAGTACCGGTCCCAAACATAAGGCCGTCATATAAAAATCAAACCGACACCCATTTAAAAAGGCCGAACCTATCTGGGCGGCGGACAAATCTGCAAACAACGGGGCATTGGCCCCCCAAATAGCGATACGTACCGCCGTAAAAATGACTAACGCGGCCACTACCACCCCGCAAGAAATCAGCAGCCGTGCGTCCCGTTTAGACGTATTCATTCCGCACGCTCCACCGTTAATGTTTCCTCCGTCTGAACCGTACCTAATGCAGCCAATTCTTTTTTGATATCTTCCGGTACTGACGGGTCCTGTAATAAGGCCACAATAGTGCTTTGGGTAGGTACCAAGGTTTTAATGAGCAAATTTTTACGGCGAAGGAAATCAATCACACGCTGTTTATCAGCCCACACGGTTTTTTCCGTTTGATGAATTTCGGCTTGATACTGGGTACCAAAATGGCGCGTAAAATGCTGGGCGTGCATCCGCTCTGTAATTTCCCGGCGCAGTTTTTCGGACTCGGCCGTTAATTCGCCTAAACGGTCAATTTTTTCAGCTAAAATTTCCAACTCACTTTTGGCAAGCGGCTGCGCGGACGGTTTCGGTTCCGCAACCGCTGCGGGGGGAAATGCCTGTTGGGTAGGAGCCCCTTTGAGTAAAGGCAGCGCGGCAGCACCGGACGGGCCGGTATAGTCCCGGCCGGTATAGACGGGGCAGATGTTGCGGTAGTCGCACCAGCGGCATTGTTTTTCGCCGGGTGTTGGTGCAAAATGCCCCGCGCGGATGTTTCCGGCGATAGCCAACACTTTCTGCCAAAATTCAAAAATTTCTTTATCGGGAGCCCGTTCAAACGTCAGTTCGGTTAAACTGGGTAAATGATAAAACGCCAGTTGTCCCACGCGCACTTCTTTAACGGACGGGTCTTTTTGCTGTACCAGGGCTTTAATGACGGGGGACGTTTCCGCCACTTTTTGGTACATATACAGTTGGTCCGGTTCGCGCTGGACGGTTTTCCCCGTCTTATAATCCAAAATTTTAATCTGCCCGTCGCCCAGATAATCCATACGGTCCAAAATACTAATGAGCGAAAGCCCATCAATTTCCAGCGTACTTTTCATTTCTACGGAAAGCGGTTTGGCAAACGTAGCAGCGTGTTTTTGGTAGTAGGCTTCAATTTCAGCGCGTCCTTCGGCATAGCCGGCCAGTTCTTTATCGACGGACGCATAACCTTTTTGCTCCCAGGTGGTTTTATTCCACACAGTATCAAAGTAGGCGAGGGCCTCGGCAAGCGTTGGGAAAAAGGAGCGTTCGGGATTATAAATAAATTCCATCACGCTATGCAACGCCGAGCCAAACGCAAAATAATACTTTGGCAGTTCCGGGATTTGGTGGACGTAGCGGAACTTATACTTTTGCGGACATTCCTTATACATGCCCATTTTAGAATATGAAAACGATAAATTTTTAACCATAAAAACCTACTATGTATAGATGATATATTGTAGCATTTCACAAGCCCGGCTTGCAGAAGTTAATTTTTGTAAGTTTGCCCAAATTTTGCTAGAATAAGGATGTCGCCCCCATAGCTCAATGGATAGAGCACCTGCCTTCTAAGCAGGGGATTACAGTTCGATTCTGTATGGGGGTAGTTTTATTGGCAATGTATTGTTTCGTTTTTAAGAGGAAGTAAAACCGCACGCAGCACTTACAGATTTTGGGGTAATGGATAGTATTTGTATCCGGTTTTATGCCCGGTAGGCGTAATAAGATTTAAAGCTTTCCCGGTCGCGTTATACGTCGTGCAAACTTTTGTGGCTACACTATTTGTATTTTGAGCTATACAATATCGCTGATTCATAAGCAGTTTATTCTTATCTTTATATAGAAGGATATACCCTAAACTGTAATCTGCCAAACCACATGTAATACCCGATGGCTGTGAAGCATTGGCCGTTTGTAAACAACAATATAATTCCTCGTTTTGGGCACAACAATTAGATGAAAATGAACTTTTTATCTCCATACCGCCGGGGGCATCTATATCTAAATCGGCAAAATGTATCGGCCATTCCCCATGGTCTGCTACATATAATTCCGCGGCCCGTTCATAGATACGCCCCAGTTGGTACAATTTCGTAAACCGCGTTTTCATAACGGCCTGTTGGTACTGCGGCAACGCCACCGCCGCTAATATACCGATAATTAACACCATCACTAATAATTCTATGAGCGTGAAACCTGTATTTGCGCGAAAAACACCCTTAAAACCTCTTTTTTTCATAATACGTACCCCTGTATTTATACAAATTTATTTTTCTTTATATCTCAAATTTACCAAAAAAAAAAAACAATGCAAGGCTTTTAAAATCGCAGCAAACATCCCGCCCGATTTTGGCAAAAAACCTCACGAAGAAAAATTTACACCATTACTTAAAAAACTTTTAAGAATCAGATTTTTATATCTTCTTCTCTTCAAGGAGAAATACTATATTGACAATCAAAAGATTTCCCTTATAATTATATTATGAAATAGAAATTATTTTACAACGTATGGGGAAAAACGTATGAAACGTAAACAAGCGCAATTGATGATATTAAAATATATAGGGGTAGGAGTATTAGCGGTTATTTTCGTATACTTATGGAATAGACCTATTAACTGGAATGACGAACCAGCATTACCTAAAGATGCGCCCGCGTGTGAGCAATTGCAAAAAGATACACGGGATAACTTCTTTAAAGCTGCCCAGGAAGGTTGTTTGGAATTACTGAAACAAAAAGAACAAAACAACACAAAAGATTACGTAAGCAATCAGCAAACCCGTTTATTGGCAGCCAGTATTACAGGGGATTTAAAAACAGTAAAAAAATTGATACGTAAAGGAATCAATGTACGAGCTATTGATTCCGACCCTTTTGGATATGCTTGCGAACAAGGAAATTTGGATATTGTGAAAGAATTCATTAAAGCAGGTGTAGATGTAAATATGCAAAAAGGCTGGCCGTTGGCCGGTGCTAGTGAACATGGTCATTTAGACGTAGTCAAGGAACTGCTTAAAGCCGGGGCTCATGTGAACGCCGATAGAAATGCTTTAGCACAAGCAGCCTATGAAGGGCATTTGGAGGTAGTAAAAGAACTGCTAAATGCTGGGGCAAACGTAAACCCAGATAAAGCGTGGCTAAAGCCTCTACCAGCAGCAGCCGTAAACGGGCATTTAGATGTTGTAAAGGAACTACTTAGAGCCGGGGCAGATGTAAACTTAGGTACTCCTCTAATAGAGGCAGCCTATAAAGGACATTTAGACGTTGTAAAAGAACTGCTGAAGGCGGGGGCAGATGTACATGCAACGGAATCGGAATATCCGGCAGAAACAGCGTGGGCAGCGGCTACGGGGGCCAATCATCCCGAAGTAGTAGCCGTGTTAGAGCAAGCGGGAGCCAAAGGGGATAAGGCCCAAAGAAGTTCGGCCCTATTTGGAGCAGCCTTTAGAGACAATACGGACGTAGTCAAACAATTACTGCAAGAAGGCGCTGATCCGAACGGAGACAAGTCTTCTCCCTTACGAGCGGCCAGTTACCGGGGAAATGTAGAACTAGTAAATATCTTACTCAAAGCCGGGGCCGATCCCAATGGCAATAAAGAGAATTTCACTACTCCTCTGCAAGCTGCCAGCGGTGCTGGGAAAATAGAGGTCATTGAGGCTTTGCTCAAAGCCGGGGCGGACCCTAACTTGAAAGGGAAAAGCGGCAATACCCCGCTTATTGCAGCCGCCTATGGGAAAAAACAGGACGTCATCCCTGTGCTTATTAAGGCCGGGGCGGACGTAAATCTGCAAGGAGCGGAAGACAAAACAGCCTTGATTATTTGGGCACATACGACCGATTCGGTAGAAGTAATTGAGCAATTATTACGGGCCGGGGCAAACCCCAATCTAAAAAATAAATATGGAGAAACGGCCCTTACCTTAGCCTTGGATAGGAAACACGTAGGGTTAGTTCCCGTACTCATCCAGGGGGGAGCAGAGGTAAATGTGGAAGCTAACAATGGAAATACCCCTCTTATTGTGGCGGCTTCGATTGGAGACATAAGCGTCTTAAAACAATTACTTGATGCAGGAGCGGATATTAACTACCAAAATAGTACGCGTAAAGACACGGCTTTGATTATTGCAAGTGATAGAGACAATTTGGAAGTAGTACAACTGTTACTTAAAGCAGGGGCAGACCCCAAATTACAAAATATCCGCGAAAAAACTGCTTTGATGTATGCGAACGGTAGAGGATATAAAAAAATAGCCAAAGTATTACAAGACGCAGAAAAAAATCCATAAATTATAACTTATCATAAGTTATTTAGGACCAAACGAGCCCCTTTTTTATAAAGAAAAGGGGCTCTCTCATAAAGATACAAAAGAGAATAAATATTACAACACTAGGAAGTTATTCTTATTCCGTTAGCCCTTTGCGGCCAAAGGAAGTAATAAATTGCCAACATTCGTTGAGTACCGTCCATTCAAATGGATTCAGTACAAACCGACACATCACTACAACGTAGACCATTACAATGACAACTCCATGCAGCATAAAACTCGTCCAAGAGGTTTGTACGGGCCATACCGTCCCTAAACCCCATAATCCAAGCCACACTAGCACGGAAGAAATAATTATTGGAGCAACTTCTCGTATAAAATGACGTACATCCAGCCCTACCCGGTTGTAATAGATATTAACGGCCAGCCCCTGTAATACAAGCAAACAAAACGCGGCCGCCAGAGCACACCCAATCACCCCATAATATTTACTAAGCACAAAAGCCAGTAAAATATTACATCCGGCCGAGGCCAAATAAATATACGCAAACCAACTATACCGGTTCATGGCTTGTAAGGCCGTTGGCGCAATCCCTTGTATGACGGACAGCATATACCCGGCCATCAAAATAACAGCCGGCCAGTAACAGACTTCGTTGCCAGGCCCTAACCACAAGGTTAAAAATTCTCGCCCCAAGCAAACAAACCCTATCAAAATTAAACAAGCAATCAATGCCTGTAAACGGCCTGTACGGCAAAAAATTTCATTATGGCTTTGCAAGGATACGCTTTTGGCGGAATCGGCAGACAACTTCGGCAAAAATACGCTTCCGATACTGCTGGAAAAAATAAGAAAAAATAAACAGATTTGGGATGAAATATAATAATTTGCTACCGCCACCGCCCCGGCAATGGCCCCTAATACCCAGCTTCCTAGCCGCCAATAAATCTGCCCGGATACATTCCCAATAAATATAGTTAGTGAGAAAGCGGCCAATTTCCGGATTAACGCCCCGGGGACCCGGTACAACGGGAAATGTACCTGTAATTTTACCCGGCAATAAATATAACTGATTCCTATGACCAATATATTAAAAAATGTTTGTACCCATACTATATTTAATACATCTGCCTTCCAACTGAGCACCCCCCATACCATTAACGGAGAACATACCAAATCCAACACCCGTATTCCTTGGTAAGCCACAAACCGTTCCCGGGCTAACATCACTACCGAAAACACGTTGCAAGCGATCACCAATGCAAAATTCACTAATAAAATAATAAAAATCTGTTTGGCACAAACCAGTTCCTGGGGGGACAAGGTTTTACCATATAGCGGGGTAATCCCTATATATAATCCCGCTCCCACTACCAAAATAGCCCCGGCTATCAGTAAATACAATAACCGGGCGGCCGATAAAATATCCTGTTCTTCCTTTACGTTCTGTCGGGCCCGGGCTTGCGCTAAAAAACGGACAATGCAACTGCCAAGTCCAAAATCCATAAGTGATAAGGCCGCAATCAAGGACCCCATCAGCTGGTACACTCCATACTGTTCTTTGGTAAGATAATGCAGCAACATTGGCACATACACCAGCATGGTAATGCCGTTTAGTGCCGTATTGACGTATGAAAGTAATATGCCCGCTTTGCGTTGGTTCATATTTTATTATTGTACCATTTTAAACACACCCGAAAGGAGCAGGCTTTTAAAATTTGGCGGGGCGGAACCGCTTTTCTCTTAGGAAAGTTTAGTATAATACAGATAACTTATTTACCAAAGGAGGGGTTCACGTTCTAGCGTAAACGCACAAAAAAACACTTTTTTCTATTTTTGGAATTGTGCCAGGCGGGCACAAAGAGCTTTTAGTTTCACTAAAGGCACTAGAGAAGTCCAAAAATAACCGTATAGACATAAAATAACGGGCCTTCGAAACCCGTTGTCTTATGTCGAATGTGTGTCAACTTCCTTGACAACTACGGCTATTTGAACGGGTTACTTCTCTAGGCTCGGTAAATATAGCCGTTTTTGTTGGGTTTTATAACAACCGGGCCCGGTTAAAACATAAAAGGAATTAACATCATGACAAATAGACATACCCGACGGGGTTTTACGTTAATTGAGTTGTTGGTAGTAATACTGATTATGGGTATATTGGCAGCCGTCGCGTTGCCACAATACCAGTTTGCCGTAGAAAAAGCACGCGTTACCGAAGCTATAACTACCCTTAAATACATCCATGACCAAACCTTGTTAAAAGGATTGGAATGCGGATATACGCATAAGTGCATACAATATAATGACGGACATTATTTTGATTATCTGGAATTATCGGGGTGGATAAAAGATGATGACCCAACAACCTACTATTCAAAAGATGGAAGATATGAGATAAGTTTAGATTGCTCCATGAATATTCACCGTCTAGATTCTTCATATAATGGATTGTATGAAATTAGTTATGGTATAGGTGACTGGTCAGCCCTGCCTACCGCTGAAAAATTCTGTCTCAGTTACTCCACCCTAGGCAATAAAATCTGTAAAAGTTTAGAGTCGCAAGGGTTTTCGTTTGATGAAGTATATGAAGAAGAATAAATAAAACTACGCTGTCTGTATAACTTCCCTATTTGGTATAATGATAGGGAAGTCTTTTTATTTGTATTTGCAAGGAGGGGTACTATGCCCAAAGTTTGTTCGCAGTTACAACAAGAACGCGCTAAATTTCAACCCGTTCTGCCCAATATTCTAAAAAAAGGCCCGGCCTACGTAAAACCGAAATTCGGCAAAGCCACTAAATCCGTAGCCGACCAGGCCACCGTCAAAAAAATCTTCCCTAACACCTACGGACTTCCGGCCGTAACCTTTGTAAAAGGCAACAACCAAGCCGTTTGCAAAAAGGCCGTGCGCGTGGGCGTGGTGCTTTCCGGCGGGCAAGCCCCGGGCGGACATAACGTCATCGGCGGTTTATTAGACGGCCTTAAAAAAGCCAATTCCAAAAATAAACTTTTTGGGTTTTTAGGCGGCCCCAGCGGCATTGTAGACAACAAATTTGTAGAAATTACGCCTGCTTTGATGAAGGACTACCGCAACACGGGCGGGTTTGATTTAATCCAATCCGGCCGCACGAAAATTGAGACGGCCGAACAATTAGCCGCCGCCAAAAATAACCTTCTAAAAAACAAAATGGACGCGCTTGTGGTAGTGGGGGGGGACGACTCCAACACCAACGCCTGCGTAATTGCCGAATATTTAAAACAACAAGGCGTGGATATTGCCGTTATCGGCGTGCCGAAAACCATTGACGGCGACCTTAAAAACGAACATATTGAAACGTCCTTCGGGTTTGATACGGCTACTAAAATTTATGCCGAACTCGTCGGCAACATTGAGCGCGATATGAACTCCGCCCGCAAGTACTGGCACTTTGTGCGTTTAATGGGGCGCAGCGCGTCGCACATTACGTTGGAAGTAGCGTTTAAAACACACCCCAATGCCGTTTTAATCGGCGAAGAAGTACTAGCCAAAAAAATGACGCTTGGCCAAGTGGTAAACCAACTGGCAGATTTGATTGCCAAACGTGCCAAAGCCGGCAAAAACTACGGCATTGTACTGGTGCCGGAAGGGCTCATTGAGTTTATTCCGGAAATGAAAGAACTTATTAGTGCGCTAAACGACGGCCTGGCCGACTATGAAAAAGATCTCGCCAAACTCTCTACCATTGATGAGAAAAAGCAATTTATTTTAGGCAAACTGCCCAAAAAATTGACGGATTTAATGAAATCGCTCCCTGCCGGGATTTCCAGCCAACTGATGTTGGACCGCGACCCGCACGGCAACGTGCAAGTGTCTTTAATTGAGACGGAAAAACTGTTGGTGGAAATGATTAAAACCCGCCTGGCCGAACTCAAAAAAGCAGGTAAATACACCGGTAAATTTGCGGCTATTACGCATTTCTTTGGCTACGAAGGCCGCTGCGGAGTTCCGTCTACGTTTGACGCTAACTATACCTATGCACTCGGTTACAACGCAGCCGTGCTCGCGCTCAATAAATGCACGGGATATTTGTCGTCCGTCAAATCGTTGACCAAAAAAGCCGCCGATTGGCAATGTGGCGGCGTGCCGCTTACCATGATGATGAACATTGAACGGCGCAAAGGCAAAGAAAAACCGGTCATCAAAAAAGCCCTGGTGGAACTGAAAGGCAAACCGTTTGCGTATTTGTCCAAAGTGCGCACGGTGTGGGCAGAACAAGACCAGTTTGTCTTCCCGGGCCCGATTCAGTTCTTTGGTCCGGCGGTCGTAACGGATATTACCACCGTGACGCTTCAGCTGGAAGCCGGCAAGAAAGTAAAATAAAGAACTATCTCTCTGTGAGAAGTTTCGCTTTAACACACACCCCAAAACATACTGTTTTGGGGTGCGTTGCTTTTTGGTAATACCATTTTCCAAAACCATTGCATTTAGCGGTTCCCCGGCTGCGCCTACACGCCCAACTTTTCCCGCCAAACTGGGCTCGGTTCAGAAAAATCATCTTCTCGTCTACTTCCTGCGGTAATGTTGCGGACGGCACTTGCACTGCGGTGAAGTACTATTTTACGCAGAAACCCCAAAACAATTTTTTGGGGTTTCCATTTTGTAGCACATCTGGCTAGTTTATTGGCACAACATCACACCTTCCCAACCGTCAAACACCGTATCACACGTTTTTGTAAACCCCGCTTTTTTACATTCCTCCAACAAAATATCCTGCCCGGCTGGCGGTGCGTCTGCCACACATGCTAACCCATACTTACTTTTTAGCAAAGTAAAATCCCCCATTTCATCCGCATACGGCGGCATCCCATGAATTGAATATACCACAGGTGTAGGAATTTCATTGACACTATACGTATTTGTGATCCTGCCATTAATAACTCCGTTCTGATATACCCCGCTTATACTCGCATCCGCCACTCCCAAATCCGCCATGCTACATTGGTTCATATCCTGTTTTTCCAAATAGCATGACTCAACAAATGGATACAGGGAGTCCAGCACCGCAACTTCCGCAGATACACGGCTTTTAAACACCGCTTTCTGGTATTGCGGCAACGCCACGGCGGCCAAAATGCCAATAATCAGCACTACTACTAACAACTCAATAAGGGTAAACCCCTCTTTTCTTTCTTTTTGCATAATTGTCTCCATTCACTATTTAATTTCAATTTCTCTGCTTATGAAACCCAAACAAAAACGGCTGAATATGCTAGGTCTTATCAGGTGCACTTAGTCATAAACAGCCGCAGTATTCCATACAATATGTGATACATTCGGCAGAAAATACGTCGGGAGCAACCCCTTCATATTTTCTGCCTATAACGACCGTTCTTGAACCTGATAAGTTTGTATTTCTACAAAGCATTCCTATTCCGCATAGGATTTCAAAAACAGATAAAATTGTACCTATAGTATAATAAAAAAGCCCCCTAAAAACAATACAGTTGTTTGATAACTGTTATCGTTTTGGCACGTACATTCGCAATCGTTACTTTTCCCCAAAAGGCCCTTGCTCCATAGGTCTTTAGACCCTGGCGGTGGGCAACTGCTAAATTTTAAACTATAAGTATGAAAAAATTTTTACTGCTGTTTTTAGCGTTACTTACTACCTGTGCAGCCTTTGCTAACCCCGCGCGCGGCCTACGCGCCATACATTTAAACCCGGCCGCTTTTACCGTTCCGTTAGATGTGGCCCTTACCCGCCAGCCATTTGTCCAATTACAAGCTTCCCGGCAATTAGCTGCTTTTCCCCAGGCAGAACGAACCCTTTTGCTTACCCACAAATTTACCACAGAATATAACCGTTTCCCACGCACCGTAATTGCTGAAAACGGGCAATTAATTCCGTATACCCAATATACACCGGCCCAAATGCAAGAAGTGCATTTAGCCAATTCCGTACGCTATATGCTGAGAAAAAATTCTCCTACGCCCCCGCTTATACGGGAAGAATTAGAAAATCTAAAAAACCACTATGCTCCGCACCGTAATTATTTATTTATGCTAGAGCAACTGAACCGCTGGCTTAGTACCCACCCTTGGCCGCGCGAAACTATTGTGCACGAAGGCCGTTCCCTTACGCAAGAAGAAGAGGCCGAAATAGAATTGGCCACTTATTTTAATAATGTACTAAATGGCCGTCGGACGTCCATTCCCGCCGAACTCATTGAGCACCTTCGTTATATACGGGCCTATTATGACCCTTCTTATGACGCTGTTCAAAGCCAACCCGTTCCCCAAGAACCGACCTCTGTTTCCGAAGAAACTCACGGTCCGCTTTTCCCGCCCAAACAAACTAAAAATTTTTATGTGTCTTCTTCCCTGCCACTTGACCCTAGTACCGGGCGGCAACAAGTATTGCCAAATCCTACCATTGCAGAAAACAAAACGGCTCCTTTACCCGCAACGACAGTCAAAAAAATTACCATGCGTTTGTTGACTTTTCTAATAGACAATAACCAATGGCCTGCTGCTTTGCCTAAAAATAAATCGTTAGGAAAATGTACGCTTTCAGAAATGCAACAAGATATTTTTTATCAAAATGTAACTCAAGTTCAACAAGAATATCCCGGACTTATCAATTTAATTTATACTACCTGGAAGGATAAAGGAGCTGCCGGCTTACAAGTCATATTTGCTAAGTTTGACAGAAATGAAATCCAGTATATCCAAGAAACGCTTCTTAAAGAAATTGAATTGACAGGGCCTTACCCGCCCATCACTTCCCTTACCTACCAATTAGAAAATTGGAGCCCGGACCCTTCTTACGATTGTGTAGACCCACTAAACACTTGGATTTTGTGTCATTCCCGGTGGCCCGAACAATTAGCGTGGCAACCCCCTTATACAAAGAACATGTATGAAGAAATTATGTTGGCCAAACAAATAGATTGGTATGTACAAAACCATTCCCCTAAAACCGAGAAATCCCAAACCACCGCAGCTATTTTAAGTGCTCCGACGGTATATACAAACCCGAAATTGGAACATTTACGCCAAATGTACCAACAATGGCACAAATCATTTTCGCCCGAGTGAGAACTTTTCTATAATGTAGGTATGCTGCCTGTCTGCCAACAACTTCAAAAGCAAACCGGGGCGTTTTATACACCTGCGCCGCTGGCCCGGTTACTTGCACGCGAAGTATTGGCCTGTCTACCGCCGGAAACAAACCTAAAATCCCTTACCGTATTAGACCCCGCCGCCGGGGAAGGGGGGTTATTACTACCGTTTGCCCAGCAATTAGCAGCCTTACGGGCCCGCCAGGAACCCGGTATTCCCAAGCAAGCCATTTATGAAGATATTTTAGCCCGCCAACTATATGCAGCCGATATTTCTGCCCGGGCCTTGTCCGCTTTACCCCTGCCGCCAAACCACCTTTACTGCGGGGATGCGCTAGCAGAAACAAACGGGAAATCCGTCCTAGAAAAATTTGCACCGGACGGATTTGATATGATACTTGCAAATCCCCCGTATATCGGGCAAAAAGGGCACGCAGCAATTTTTCAAAAACTCCGCCAAAACCCGCTTTGGCAACACTATGTTACCCCCAAGAATGATTTACTCTATTACTTTTTTTATTTAGCCTTGCGTATATTAAAACCGAATGGGCTAGCCGGGTTCATTACCACCCCGTATTTTGCCACAGCAGCCGGTGGGCAAATGCTACGCCGCACATTACAGCAAAACGCTACTTTCTTGCGGCTTATCAATTTTGAAAACCAACGGTTATTCAAAGAGGCCGACCCGCATATTTTACTAAGTGTTTTTACACGCGGGCAAACTGCCGTGCCTTGCCGGGTGGGGGAACATTCTCCGGCTGAAGTTTTACCCAATCAGTTATTTTATGGTCCGGATTTATGTTTACACACCCGTCCTAACGCAGAAAATACCGGATTATTAACCCGTATGGCACGCGCCCCGCACACACTAGGGGAAGTGGCCCACATCTCTACCGGGCTAATGACTGGATGCGACCGGGCTTTTATTTTAACAGAGGAACAAAAAAACGCCCTACCGCTCACACAAAAAGAATGTGCGAAGTTAAAACCATTTTTTAAAAATTCGGATATTGCTGCCTATGTGCCCCATACACAACCACACCTATGGCTGATTGATTTTTTCTATCCGGGCGACCGGGACTTAGAGGTGCAACAATACCCGCATTTACTCGCGCACTTAGCAGCGTTTAAAGACAAATTACTTACGCGCAAACAAAATAATAACGGTATTGATAAACAACTGGCGCAAGGGAAATTTTGGTTTGGCTCTGTGCGGCGCAAACTTAATTTTGAGGGGGAAAAACTCATTTTACCGCAACGGGCCCCTACGGTAAAAGCGGCCTATAGTAACGGCTCCTGGTACGCCAGCAGCGACGTGTATTTTATTACCAACCCCAAACCACCCTATACGTTGTGGAGTTTACTGGGGCTACTCAATTCGGCCCCGATTTTGATGTGGCTGCAAACCTACGGCAAACGCAAAGGAGAGTTATTGGAACTATACAGTACGCCTTTAAAACAAGTACCAATTCCTAAAATTTCACCCGAAAAGCACTTCAAATTAGAAAGATTGGTACGCACTATATACGCTCAATTGCAGACTTCTGCCCCATCCGCAGATATCACGGCATTACAACAGACACTCGACGTTCTCGTGCAATCCTGTTTCTAATTAAAAATGATAAAATAACTAATATGACTTTCCGGCCGCCGCGTTTATCCCGTAAATGGATGATTTTTACCGTTACTGCAAACGGTACGTTTATGTCTACCTTGTCGGCGGGAATTGTCAATATTGCGCTGCCCACCATGTCGGCTGAGTTCGGCGTTTCATTGGAAAATATCCAGCTGGTTGTCAGCTTTTATTTACTGGTGCTGACGTGTTTGCTGCCCGTGTTTGGCAAACTGAGCGATAATTACAGCCGCAAATGGATGTATTTGGGCGGGTTTATTACGTTTGGCGTAGGAGCACTCTTTGGGGCGTTGTCCAACTCGCTTCCGATGATGCTGCTAGCCCGCGGCATACAAGGAATTGGCTCGTCAGCCATGATGGCTACGTCACAAGCGTTAATCGCACAAATTTTTCACGGTCCTTCGCGCGGCAAAGCGTTTGGGGCCATTGGCGCGGTGGTGGCGGGGGGATCCCTCGCCGGGCCGGCCGTCGGCGGAGCACTTATTCAAGCGTTTGGGTGGCAATCCGTATTCTGGATTTGTATCCCGATTGCCATTATCGGCGTATGGCGCGGCATTTACTTAATCCCGCGTTTTAATGCACGCAAACGCGTGAAAATGGATTGGCTCGGCGCGGCCTTATACACGTCGGCCAGTTTTATCTTTTTGTACGCTTTAAATACGGCTGCAGACCGCGGCTGGACGAGCGATTTTATTTTGCTGTCGTTTGCGGTGGCGTTAGGGTTATGTTGGGCATTTTTCCGGCGGGAAATGGCCGTAAAAAACCCGTTTTTGGAACTTTCTCTTTTTAATAATAAAACCATTTCCTATGGGTGTATCGTGGCCACGCTAGGGTATACGGCCCTGTTTACGAACTCCGTACTATTACCGTTTTACTTGACCGATATTATGGGCTTAGACCCCGTTAAAATCGGGCTGTTAATTATGCCGTTCCCCGTTACGCTGGCGGTGGCAAGTGCGGTTTCCGGCACGCTAAATGCCAAATGGCCTGCGCGCGTGTTAACAACAGCCGGGTTCGGGCTGTTAGTGATTTCTACTTTGATGTTTGCGTTTATTGGGGCTTCCCCCAGTATTTCGTATATCGTGCTGGCGCAGCTAATTATGGGGGCCGGAAGCGGGACGTTTCAAGTACCTAATAACAATACCGTCGTTAGCGCGGCGCCGCGCGGGAAACTGGGCGTGGTCGCTAGTATCAATGCATTATGCCGCAACGTAGGCATGATTTTGGGGATTGCCATGTCGGTCTCTATTTTTGCGTTGGTGCAGGGGTATTGCACGACGTACGGATTTTCGGCGCAAGATGCGTTTATATACGGCTATAGTGCGGCCCTCTTATTCGGAACGGGATGTTCTGTGGCGGGGGGAGTTTTATCGGCGTTGCGGTAAGAAAATAAATTTGACTTTTCCTAAAATATGCTATACTAAACTTATTAGGAACTGTTACGAATATGTTATTAACCCTTACGGAACCTGCCGACGTGCAAATGCGGCTAAACTATTTTGAAACCCGGTGCAAAGAACTGGGCCTTCGTGTTACGCGCCAACGGCAGGAAATTTTCCGCGCGGTGGCCCGTTCGTCGTCGCACCCGTGTGCCGAAACCGTCTTTGAAGAAGTACGCACGCAGTTGCCGAATGTGTCGTTAGATACCGTTTACCGCACCTTAGCTTCGTTAGAAGATATGGGGCTTCTGATGCGCGTGGGGCTTTCGTCCAAGGCACGCTTTGACGGGGATTTACGGCCGCATTGCCATTTTGTGTGCACGCGCTGCGGGGAAGTGTATGATATTTTCCCGCAAGAAAACGAACAAATTGCCTGCCCGCTGCCGGCGCGCCACGTGGGGGAAATTAAACAAATTAACGTACAATTTAAAGGAATTTGTAAAAAATGCTGCCCCAAATAGGGCAAAATTTAGTAAATAGGAGATAAAAATTATGGAACTTAAAGGCTCTCAAACCGAAAAAAACTTATGGACCGCGTTTGCCGGGGAATCCCAGGCCCGCAACAAATATACGTACTATGCTTCTAAAGCCAAAAAAGAAGGATTCGTACAAATTGCTAAAATTTTTGAAGAAACCGCCAACAACGAAAAAGAACACGCCAAATTGTGGTTCAAATATTTACACAATGGTGAAATCCCGGCCACGGCTCATAATCTATTAGATGCCGCCCAGGGTGAAAATTATGAATGGACCGATATGTATGCCGGATTCGCCAAAACCGCCAAAGAAGAAGGGTTTGACAAATTAGCTTATTTGTTTGAAGCCGTAGCCAAAATTGAAAAAATGCACGAAGAACGCTACCGCAAACTCTTGCGCAACGTGGAAACCAACGAAGTATTCAAAAAAGCCGGCATTGTGATGTGGGAATGTGCCAACTGCGGACACGTACACATTGGCGAAAAAGCCCCGGAAGTGTGCCCCGTCTGCGCGCACCCACAAGCGTACTTTATGATTAAGCCGGAAAATTATTAATACACTTAACCGCAAAGGTAAAGTTACGTTTTAATGCCCCCCTAAAACATTTCGTTTTAGGGGGGATTTGCTGTAATATAATATATTTAGCAACAACCACAACGCGAATCTTCTTCAACATTTAACAATTTGGCATCTACAATAGAAGATTCCCAACAATAATCTCCAGAGATAACAACTTTTCCTTCTAAAAAACATAAACAAGCTTCTTCTCCACCTTCTTGATACATAGCATAAGCCTTTACTTTAGGATCTGCCATTCCCCAACTGCCAGGCATATATCCAAAATATTTAGTTTTCCGAACACCAGAGGTTGCATAGGCCGATGTCGGTATACCAATATCAATATCCAAATCTTCCCAATCACAACTGTGCCCTTTACTCAGTTGGCATGCATCATCCGCTTGTGCAATCGTTTGCAGATTGGAAAATGCTTCCATAAACCGCGCTTTTTTGACGGCTTTTTGGTATTGTGGCAACGCCACCGCTGCCAAAATACCGATAATTAAAACAACCACTAAGAGTTCAATTAACGTGAACCCGGCTACTTCTATTTTCTCTTTCATAAGAGTTCTCCTTTATGTAATTTCAATTTACCTGTTTAGAGAACCCCCAACAAGGACGGCTGCTTTTTATGAGCCAGATCGAATGCCTCAATGACAAAACAGCCGTAGTCCACCGTAAAACGATAAACATTCAGCACAAAACAACCGGGTAATTAATCCGTTCACTTTGTGCTTGGTACGACGTGTTTTTAGATTCGATCTGGGCCACTTATAGGGCGCCGCCGTATTCTACATACGGTTCTAAAAACAAAAATAAATTGTATCTATAGTATAATAAAAAAACACCCGGTTAACAAGGCATCTGTAGGGCGTAAAACACCCCCGGTTTGGAAAGACCGGGGGGAAAATTACATCCGTACACCGAACAGATTATTTGGCGTCCGGGGCATCCTTCGGATGAGCCATACGCGGCCCTTTGCCGAAGTGTCTGGGGTGGCCGTGCGGCCCTTTGCGGCCCATGCCCGGGCCCAACATACCGGGGCGAGGGTCAAACAAAACGCGCAAGTCTCCTTTGTTATCTACTAACGCATCCGTTTTTTGTGCTACCCAAGCCTTTTTGCCGTCGGCCGAACTTTCTTCCGCCAGTTCGGTTTTCATTTTGGCCAGGCGTTCTTCAAATTTCACCAGTTGCTCTTGTTTAAATTTCAGTTGCTCCTCGTGAATGGCACCGACTTCTTTTTCAATTTCGGCGCGTTTGGCATCTTTTTTCTTGCCGTCTTTGAGTGTGTTATACTCTTTGACAAGTTTCTCCATTTTTTCTTGTGTGGCTTTCATTTTGGCCCGGTGTTCTTTACGGGCTTTTGCAAAAGCCTCATGCCCTTTATGCATTTCTTGCATAACCGCATTCGTTTGCTCCTGCGGTTGTTTTTCTTCTGCTGCCAGCGGCACGCTAACGACGCCCGCTAACAATAGGGTAATGACTAATTTTTTCATACTTCCTCCTTTAAAATTCCTGCTCAAAAATAGTTAAATCACTTAAAAATGTACCGTATTCATCCGTTTCTGTTTGGTACATATAGGCCACCAGTTCCGCATTACTAAACGGACGCGGTTGTAAGGTGTGATAGACGGCCCCTGCCGCCACCAATACCGCTACCATACTCCCCGCCAATACCGTGCGCCAACGTACTAGCCAAGAAGGTCGCCGGGTGGTGCGGGCAAATACCTTATCCACCAAGTCTGCCGGAGCGGCCGGGGCTTGCAGGGCCTCCCCAAGTGCTTCGTGCAAGCGGTGTGTTTCCCGGCAAGACGGGCACTCCTTCGCATGTTGCTGCCAGGCTTGTTCGGTCAACTTTCCCTGTTCCATTAACACCTGTTGTTTGCATTTCATATTGATTCCCCTTGCTGTTGTAATTGAACCCGTACTTTTTGTACAGCCCGATGAAAATCCGCCAATACTGTACCCAGCGGGCGGCCCAACAATTCGGCTACTTCTTTAAAGGCAAAGTATTGCCGTAAATACACCGTTTCCCGTTGGGCGGGGGGCAGCTTTTCCACCGCTTGGCGGATGCGCTGCAGCCCTTCTTCGCCAGTCAATTGGTCTAACACGGGTAAGGAAGTATCGGGTAATGAATCGTGTAAAAATTCATTTCCTTCTTCGTCCGTTTGGTCCAGCGAATCCAGCCCCTTATTATCACGCAGGTAATTAAACGCCTTATTCCGAGCGGTTAAAAAAAGCCACGCCTTTACCTTCCCTTGCGCTTTAAAACCCGCCGCGTGCTTAAATAAGGAAATAAACACCTCTTGGAATAAATCCCCGGCGGTTCCCTCATCTTTGACCAGCGTTTTCAAATACTGATACAGTCCGTTTTTATAGCGAAGTACCAATTCTTCAAACGCGGGATTATCCCCCTGGGCGAATAACTGCACTAATTCATCATCGGTCCGTTCATGCATCATAGGTTCCATACCTTACTAACACAAAGCCTTTGTATTTTATTGCACTTTTATTTTACAAAAAATAATTTGTACACAAATCAATAATTTTATATACTATGTAGGTTGGATAAAGGGTTATATTTAATTGGAAGTAAATGAAATCATGATATTGAATACCTGTGGGTTATCCTTGTGTAAACATTTTACCGTGCTAAATCACCGTATGATTAGCCGGAATTTTATGTTATCTAAAGGGACCGCAGGGCCGTGTTTGTAACCGAAAACAATTTTAAAAAAAGAAAAAGCAAACCCTCCCTGAAAAATAAAAAAAGAACAGGGTGGGTTTTTATTGTGAGTTAGAGGAAAAAATGAAGAAAATAATTGCCGTACTGCTTAGCATCCAACTGGTATTGCTTAGCATCCAGCCCACCTGGGCACAGTTGCTGCCTGGCAAAATTGCTCAAGGCGTTAGCCGCAGAGCATCCTCCCGGGCTGCCTTGTCCCGGGAAACCGCATCGGGTTCACGTTTTACGCCCATAAACACCACCCGCCTTCTTACGGGGATGCGTTTATCATTACCGACGCAAAACACCGGGTTTTTAGCGGACCAGGACTATATACCAACGGCCCAGCAAATTTTGGCTCACCCTGATGCTGCCGAACGTGCCGTTTTATGGCATAAGAAATTCCCAGCCTTAGTTTTGCAGCATAAAGCCAGTATGGCTGACCAAGACGCGGGGCTCTGCTTTTATCGGACCAATCTGCAACAAGCGGCCCAAAACCCTTTATCAGAAACCGTGGCAGATATCGCTTCACTCGGGTTACTGGGTACCCAACAAGATGGGGCTCTTATCCTGCAAACAGCCCGGCAATTTACCGCTACCCCGCAAGAAGCAGCTATTACTGCAGTAGCAGCCCGGGCCTTGTTACGGTTGGAAGCGTATACAGAATTACGCACTTTGGCGGCCAACTCCCGCGTGCAGCCAGACTTGTGGGACGGTATCCGTCAATATATAGAAACCTATCAATTGCCGTTGCAACTACCTGAAACCGCCGGACGTAAAACAGTAGATGTATCTTCTTTACAAGCGGATTTAATGGCCTTAGGGCCCATTAACAGTTTGGTTGTTAATCCGTCTGTAGAAGTTACTTTCTTATATATGAATGCCGGACGGGACGTAATACCCCCTGCAGGCCCCCGCATTACCCCCAAACCGCAAACAACTGCCACCGGGCTGGAAGAAACACCCGTCCTTGCGGAAGAAACGCCCGGAGAGAATCTCCTTCCATTCACACCCGCTGCGGCCCAAACAACAAACACAGTTCCTACGGTATCCCTTACGGCCGAAGAACAAAAATTAGCTGCTGTCATAGAGGCACACGGCCCGATTAAACTCTCGGCGGAAAACCAATCTATCCTGGATAAAACCAAACAATGGTTGGTCCGGTTAACCCCTAAATCAGCCGATGATACAAAATTTGCCCAACGTGCCGCATTATATTTAACGGCATTTTCCATTGGGTTAGAAATCGGTACCCCGATTATGGCCAGCATTAAAAATGCGCTTGATTTACCGCTTTCGTACGCTATTTTAGTTACGGCCGCCACCTTTTCGCCTTATTTATTCGGTTCATTTATCGCAAACTGGTTAAAAGGAAAAATTGGGCGCAAAGGCACCATTAACGTAGGACTAGGACTTATGGGTGCCAGTTTAGTTTTGGGAACTACCCTATTGGGGCTAGATGGTTCCTTTACTGCGTGGGATAACCCCCTTGCCCAATATTTTGGCTTACTAGGCGTATTAAATACGTTAAGCACCGGGGCCGTTTTTATTCACAACGCAGCGGGCCCGGTTATGACGGAAATCAGCCAAAAAACATCTGAATTAGTTCGCCAAAAACGCGGAACTTATATTGAGCAAAGCCGCGCGATCGGTATGCTTGCTTCGTTTAGTTTCCCGTTTATTGCTACCAGCATGCTGGGGTTGGATTGGAGTGCTCCATTTGTCTTGGCCCTACCCATTGTGGGAGCCTCGGCCGTGGCACTCAACTGGGCCAAACTGCCGAATACTAAATTTGTAGACAAAAACCAGGAAAAAGTGCGTACTTCTAACGGTAAATTACGCTCCACTACCAGTTATCTGCACTTACTGCGCGAAGCACCGGGTGTCGGCAGTTTTATTAGCGGACTGTTTTTAATGAACGCTGTAGAAGTAGCGTTAAATAGCGGTTTACTTTTTGTATTACCACAACTCACAGGCGATGAATCTTTGCGTTATTTGCTTGGAATGATTCAATACTCTATTGCGTTTTTAGCGGGCCGTTTCTTGGCAAAACACTTCTTGGACTGGTTTCCGAAACGTAACCTAAGTATTGCTACCCTGTTAACCACAGGTAGTGCGGCCCTTTCCTTAGGATTAACCGACAATATGTATGCGTTAACCGCCGCCTTGTTCACAGCCGAATTAGGGATTTCTACGGCTTTTACCTTGGCTTATGCCCGCACGGCCAAAGACCACACCACACAAGATAAAATTACCTCGCTAATTATGGCAAGTGCTATTTCCTGTGCGGTGGGGCCCTTCTTGTTAACGCAAATTGGCGACGCTCTTATGCAGGCCGGCATTTTAAATGAAACCGGGGCTACGGTAACGTCGTTAATCGCGATTCCGACTATATTGGCACTTATATCTGCCAAACTTTTTAGACGTACGGAAAACAAGACAGTTCCAGGGCTGGCAAACGGCCCCGGTTGGAAAGAAACGCTGCAAAAAGGGTGGCAAAAAGTAAGATCGTATTTTCAATCCCGCTAGTATTACATATGACAACTTCATTCTCCGGCAAAACCGGAGAATGAAGCAAGTAGGTCCTTTGGACCGATATATGTGGGTCTAAAGACCCCTGGAAATTTTCTAAAAAATATATATACTATCAGTATTACAGGAGGCAAACTTATGAAAAAGTTAACTATCTTTATAATTTGTTGTTTCTTAGCTATTGTTTCTCACGCACAGCAAAAGAAAAATTTAAACCAACGCCTTAATGCACAAGTAACCAGACAAGTAAATAAGGCCCAGCAAAATGCCCCGGTAAAAATTGCCGGAGACAAACGGTTAATTTCGGTACGTTTGGAGATACAAGAACCAGAAGACGAGAAGTATATTTTACACCGTTATTGGTCTTGTCCGGCTGTAATTTTTAACAAAGAAGGGGCGCTTGCCTTTGACGGAGAATGTTGGCAGGCCTTTGAAGAAGCCGCCAAATTACCGATAGGCCCGGTGGCACATTTTAGAGTAGATTTTGGCAAACTGGGGGAATATACCCACGGGGAAGAAGCCGGGAATTTATTCTATTTTGAAGGCACCTATGTAGACGGCGAAGGGGACGAATATACGCACGGAATTGACGAAGCTTTTGCCCGCTCGGCCGACAAATCGTATATTGTGTATAAGCTGTCGCTGTTTAAGGATCCTAAAAATGGAAATAACCCAAATAATTCCGAAGTCAAACAAGCAATTACACAATATTATCAACAAAATAACTTAACGGAGATCAATGCGGAAACTTTGTCTAAATATTTTAAGCAGACACATATGTCTACCAGAAAAGTATTAACCCGTATCGACCGTTAATAAATAAAAATTCGTTACATACGCCCCTTTCTAATATAAAAAGGGGCGTGTTTTTTTGTATCATTTTTTATAGAATAGTTTAGATCTATTTTAATAGGAGAACACGATGGCACAAAACCCAATGTTAAACGAAAAAGCCTTCCGCCCGTCGGACGGCCCCGAAACAACCGGCCCTGAAGGGCTTCACTTAGTACGCGGGCAGGAAACCGCTCGTCCAATGACCCTGCAAGGAACTATTAACAAAACTTTCTTGCTGCTTTTTATCTGTGTAGTGGGGGGAATGATGAGCTGGACCAACCCGCAAGCGTGGGCCCCTTATATTGGGATATTGGCAATTGCAGGGTTTGTAGTAGCGTTAATTACTTGTTTTAAACCAACAGTTTCTATGTTTACTGCTCCCATTTACGCTTTGTTAGAAGGCCTTTGTTTAGGGGCTATTTCAGCAGCCTATAATGCGGAGTTTCACGGCATTGTCTTTCAAGCCGTTGCCTTAACGGTCCTTGTCTTTTTTATAATGCTGGGTATATACCGTTTTCAAATTATCCGTGTAACGGAAAAACTCGTCAAAGTCGTTACCTCTGCTACCTTGGCAATTGCGGTTTTTTACTTAGTATCCATTGTACTGGGGCTGTTTGGGGTCAATACGTCCTATTTAACGTCATCTTCCCCGTTGTCTATCGGTATTAGCGTGGTAATTTGTGGGGTAGCAGCGTTTAATTTTCTGCTAGACTTTGAATTTATTAACCGTATGTCCAGCCAATATTCCGTTCCCCGATATATGGAATGGTACGCCGGGTTTGGGCTATTGGTGACCATTGTCTGGTTGTATATAGAAATTTTACGTTTGCTGGGTAAAACCCGCAGCCGGTAAAGCCCTAGCTATTTGATACCCAAAGCCCCCGCATAGGGGGCTTTTTTAGTCCTAATGCTAAATAGGTCTTTAGGCCCTGGTTTTCTATGTATGTTTCCCGTATACTATACGTATGAAAGGTTGGGTAAAACTACTTATTTTTACAAGTGTATGGGCACAGATACT
>CALAFB010000080.1 GCA_937891135.1 uncultured Elusimicrobium sp. | reverse complement strand
GTGGTGCTGATAATATACGCATCACGTTGGTCTCCGGCGGCTGAAGGTCGGTTGTTACAGTTGAGTAATGTGTAATTGGTATTTGCCATTTCTTTTGGCAACGTGATAGTTGTAAATCCCACTCCACTGGATGTACCACGTCCGCCTTGCTCAACCCAACCACTTTTATAGAGCCGATACCAAGTTGTTCCGTCTTGATATCTTTCCACAACGTAATCTATGTTGTCGGAAGTGTTTTGCAGATTGCGGTCGGCCTTGTTGTTAATAGTTTCTGCGAGTTCATTTACGTTTATATCTGACATCAGTTAGCTCCTCTTAATGGATAAATACGATAATGGAAACCCTGTTCCACATTGGACGTAAAATACCAGTTCTTTGGCACGAGGAAACAAAAGCTAGTTCCTTCCGTATAGCCATTTTGGTCATCATATCTGTACCCAACTTGGTATTGAGTTTGACCGGAATCCGGACTTACAAGTGCTTTGAAATCCTCGGTATATGGATCGGTACCCCAAACCACCACTTGTGAATCTTTCGGGGCTTGTATCCATATTCCTGCGCCTATAAGCCCACCTGCAATACAACTTTCATAGTCCGGCATGCAAAGGGCACTTAACGAAGAAATGTCCACTTTGTTGCTAAACAAGGAACTGTTTAATCCTGCGGTTTGTTGAATAGCTGTCTGCGAATACTGCCCAATATACATGTACAAGTACACTTCTTCCGCCGAAGTCGGCCTTCTTCTCGGCAGTTTAAATTGCGTATTTGCGGTATCTAAAACGTAATACCATGCCACTCCAGTAGAGATGTAAACATTAAGTACGTTGGTTTCTTGGTCAGCGAGCACGATTTTGTGTCCATCACTGGCTTGGTAATATGTAATGGTAGTGTAGCCAATGGTTTCCGTTTGCGCGGTTAGCCCACTTATCTCGCTCACTAGATGTTGGTATGCGGCAGTATATACAAGACCGCTTTGCCAACTAAACGTGTCTGCGCGTAGCCAAGAAATATCGTTTAAAATATGGTCCTGCCATACCGTTGTAAAAAGCGGTACGATTACTGGGTTCCCTGCTAAAAGCGTTGTTCCTTTATAAATACTCATTATGCCTCCTTATGCAAGATATCCTCGTGCATTCCAAGACCACCCCAGTCCCACGTTGCGAACGTATCTTTTCTCAAATCCGGTAGTGGTTAGGTTATAAATACTTACCACAGAATCAGAGAAACCACCTGTTGAAACCGAGGTTGTGGATATATATGGCACGCTACGATATGGTTTAAGGAAGGTAACAATTTCCACATTAACACCGCTTTGGTATGCAGTCATGCCACCTTGTTCACAATATCCATCACTCCAAACTCGATACCAGTAAGAACCATTGTCAAAGCTATCCACTAAATGCGTACATATGTCCTGCTTAGTGTTAATCAAACTGATTAATGCATCCACGTTTGGACTTGCATAACCGCCGATATCGTCCGTAATGTGATAGATAGTGTTTGTATCCTTTGTCAGTAACGCTTCGTATTGCGCTACAGTGCCGACCCATTCTTTAATGTTTGCAGATGCGTTTGTTTCCTCAATTGCACGTGCCTTGATTAGACGATTGGTTCCGGCAGTTGTGATATTGGAAATATACTCGTACTGTTCGGGAGTTTCTTCTTCACCACCTTCAAAAAGTCCTGTCAAAGTCGGAGTTTGTGTGCTAGGAGTAAAATCCTGTCCGAACGGATACTTTTCTCCTGCGGTTATAATAACTTCGTCTATCTCTCCGCCGAAATATTCGCTTGCGGAACTGGTAGAGGATGACTTGCCGCCGATACATAAAAGTTTCCAAGCATACTGGTTGTTGTTTGTGGATGCGCTATCTTTATAAACCCCGTTAACATGGCAGTAAGTGCGCCCATTAATGTAATCTTGCGTAAAAGCGACATGGGTCCATTCTCTGTTTGAGATATTATCTAACGAGATAGTGCCGAGATTGCCATTTCTATTCTCAAAATAAATGGAATTGAACATGTTTGCCGACCCACGCACTTGGGTTTGTAGTTTTTGGGAATCTGACAAATTGGAAGGCATAATCACACAACCATAGCTCCCAATGTTGCGTTGCCACCACTCAATTGTGAGCGTTGTAGGCATGGTGTTTGTGAACAAGAAATTAATGGCATTTGATGGCATCTTTAAATAACTGCCATTAACTCCATTGGCCATTGTTTTTCTTGCCCCTGTGCCGAGTTCATACACGCTCACTTGTCCTAGCACACTTGCGTCATAGTAATGCTTTGTGCCACTACAAGGACAGTAAAATAGGATATTATTACTCATTCGTTCTCCTAGTTAAATACCAAGGTTTCTGTTTCTGCCACGTAGGTAACATCCGCGCTACTCGGCGCACTTAATTCTACGGTTTGGTTGCTACTTTGGTTAACCGTAAACGTGCCCTTGGTAACACCGCCTTGCGTGATCGTTATCGTGGCATTACCGACAGTAGGGATTTTCCCGTCCACATATGTCTTTACAGCCTTTTGACTTGCTACTGCGCTGTCACTATTGCCGGAAAGTGTACTGTCGGTATCAATGTTTAAGAACTTACTCGCCATGTTAAACTCCTATTAACTTCCTTTCTGCCCGATAATTACCGCCTTATAGGTATCAGCCGCAATGTTCGCAGAAGAATTGATTTTGATTACAATAGATGCCGCAGAATAAGTAATCGAGGCAAACACTTCTTCTCCGGATGTTACCTCACGCACCGAGCAGAGGACATCTGCGTTGTTGAGAGTATTACTAATCGTCCAAGTGCAGATACCGCTAGAAGGTGTAAGCGCAGGGTTGGTAGCAGTTAAAGTAATACTGTAAGCCGCAATAGCGTTCTGCACGAAAGCGGTCGTAGCGATTTGGGTAGTATTCGTCCCTGCCGCCGCAGTAGGTGCTTTCGGAGTTCCGGTTAATGACGGACTTGCTAACGGAGCTTTTTTATTTAAGTTGGTAATAGTAGCATAGGTAGAAGCCGCCTCGGTTTTAAGCAAGTATGGACTAAAATCAATCGTTTCGCCCAACTTGTCCCAAGTGGTTCCGTCCCACGCATAGTTTGCACCGTTTTCTTCCACGTTGTAGACATCACCTACGACTTGCCCCGTACTCGGCAAGGCCGCATAAGTCGCTACGCTTCCTTTGTACTTGTAAACGCTCGCCACTTTGTTGTCGATTTCCGTTTTAGTATAAGCATCCGTGATACCATATCCTGCAATAGTTGTCGGCTTGTTTTGTAAGTCCGCAAAGTTACCGGATGTAGCAACACTAGGAAGGTCACTTGTCTTGGTATAGTTGGTTAGGTCGTTGACCTCTTTGGTAATAAAGCCACTATCGTTCGTGATGTCCGATGTTTTGGTAGGCACGATAATGTTGGCAGTTTTGTTGGAACTAGCGTTTGCCGTAAAGGTCTGCACATTGGAACCGTTCTTTTGGATGGTTAATGTGGCATTATTTACAACTGGAAGCTCGTCCTTTTTAGCGAGTTGTTTCCAAGCTGTCCCATCATAAAACTTAGGTGCTTTGACACCGGACGCACTATCGTAGTAGATTTTGCCTTCCTTTCCGGTGGGTTCCGCCGCTAAATTCTGCAAGACGACGTTTTGAATTTCATTGTTGTTTAAGTTTAAGTCAATTAATACGTTTTTCTCTGCCATAATTTTCTCCTAGTTAAGATATGCTTTGCCTTTGAAAGTACCGTTAAACCGGACTATCAGTTGATTTCTATCGATGTAGGTTATGTGGCCAACCACTACCGTATTGGCACTATCTACAACCGTTACGCTTGGGTATTTATCGAGCTCATGGTCAATTACCCATGTGTTCGATGCCTCGCCCTGCGTGTAAACAAATGCGAGCTTTAGTTCTTCGCTTGTTTTGTTGCCCGTTAGCGTGACTCCGTTAATGGACGGCTTGTGAATAAAATTGTCATAGTCGCCCGATAGCAGAGAGAGCACAATCGTTATGGGATAATTTTCCGGTGTCGGCAAAATTATCTCTTCCGGCTCGCGTGTGAATACCTCTTTGGTAATCGCAAACGGGATCGTGTTTGTAATGGTTTGGTATCTGCCTAAACTATCTTCCAAACGCAATGTCCCGTTTAGGTTACCAACAGGAAATTGTTTTGTGGTAGCATGCGGTATCACTATCTTCAAAGTTTTACTGGTTATATCCGCAAAATCCTGCACAAAACTTCCCAATCGGAAACTGGCCTTAAACCCTTCCAATGTGGCATTGGTTTCTAGCCGAATGATAAGGAACTCGCTCTCATTAAAGTCGGTATCATCACCCTTAAAAAGTTTTATTCTTTCCATGCTTCATACACTCCTTGTTTCGGACTATAAAGCACTTCCCGTTTGGTTCCAACCCCGAAGTGGATTATTTGCCCGAGTCCGCGCTTTTCCAAGATAAGCTGTCCAAATGGGTAGCCACTTTTAACAATGGCTTTTAGGGCAGATTTTGCGCCTTTGTTTTGGGGTACAAAGTCCACCGCCTCCACAAGCAGGTGCTGTGAGGTCTTACTGCCATTTAGGGCCGTATTTAACTCCTCACTCCGAACCGCAGATGTAATAATTAGCGGAGACCCGATAATTGCCCGTAAGGACTCCAAATGCCATGCCAGTTCCGTTACTTTTTCCAAGTTTTCCTTGGCTACTAACTCTACGGTTGATTTGTACTCCACATAGTTGGTTTTCGTAAGTTCCTCAAAACTAAAATGCGGAGTGATTAATGTTTTGTCCATGCTTACCCTCCAAAGTATCAATTCGTTTATGAGCAGATTTGGCACTTTCCTCTGCCCGTACCATCCGTTCTTGAAGATGGTTATATTTGTCTTGCTTGGCCTCGAGCCGAGCAATGTCTTTTCGGATGGCTTTGAGCTCCCCGTAAATAGCACCACAGGCAAACACAATGCCAAGCACCTTCCAAATGACGTCAAAGTTTAGGTCCATTATTGTTCTTCTCCTTGTACGGGAATCTTCTCTCGTAAATTAGCGATAAGGTTTTCAATCTCCGTTATCCTGTCTATGGCATATTGGTCACCTAGCAAAGCACACCGGATATTGCGGTCCGTAATCTGCGCTTCCAAGGCACGGATTTGTTCTTGCGGTGTAGGTTCGGGTTTTTGTGGCGCATACCCTTTGAGATACCAAGCTCCGTTGTAGGCCTGTTCCACGTCCATTTGTGTCATGCCGATAGATTTATAGAACTCTTCATTCGTCCCAAGACCGACATCTACGGTTTTGGTTTCTTGATTGGTTATAGTTGCATACTTTACTGTCATACTGTTGCTCCTTTAATCGGAATAAAAAGATATTGGCTAACAGACTGTGCGGAACCTGTTGCGGCATAGGTATCCCCAATTGCCACAGGTACCATGATGGAGTCGCCACCACCATCATTGTCATCGTAGCCGCCCATCATAAATGAGCGACCGCAAATCGTAAGATACCCTTGCGAGTTATAAGTGCGAATAGAGAGCAACACATAACCCTGCATATCTGCGGTGTAGGTCTGCCCCCATGTTCTGCCAATAGCGCGTGAGTAGTCAGGTGCTAATGGGTTACTAGCGGTCTGCAAGGAATTGTTTACTATCGAAATAATGTTCTCTTGTCCGGTTTGATTGATATTGCTTAAGTCCGGTTTAATAAAATGCGTTTCTCCTTGTTCAGTTAGATTGGAAAGAGCCGTGTTTGCACCGACCAGTTCCATGTTTGCTACTACTGTTTTGATAGCATTGAGTAGTTGCTGTCCATCTTCGCTGTCCGGAGTGAGTTCTGCCGCATGGATAATTGCCATACAGGAAGCGACAAGCTGATTCCACTCACTAGCAGAAATCCTAGTCTGCGTGATAGGCAAATCTCGTCCGTCCATTTTGTCACTTGATAGATTCATCTCGTTCTCCTATGCCGCGTAAAATACGGTGGTTATGGTCTCAAATGCGTATGTACCAAGGTTGTCGTAATATAACTGTGTCCCTGCGGCTACGGGTATGACTACACCTGCCCATTTCGTATTGGCATTTATATCGTCTCCACTTTGCCATACGAGTGCGCCATTAGCGAACAGGCGATAACCGTTCATGTATGAGCCACCTACGGTAACATTGACCCAACCGTTAGATGGGGCAGTCCATACTCCATTACCGGAAAAAGGAATAGAAATCGCTACTCCATTTGTGTAATTTGGGAATACCCAACTAGCGGCTGTTAATTTTGCGGATGCCGTTATATTGCTTAAATCCGGATGTGCAAAGTGTGCCTCGCCCGTCTCAGTTAAATTGGCAAGGTTAGTATTGGCTCCGACTAGTTCCAAGTTTGCCGCTATTATTTTGAAAGCATTTAGAAATTGCTCGGGGTCCGATCCGTCAGGTGTTAACCCTGCGGCAGAGATAAATGCCATACAGGAAGCGACCAGTTGGTTCCACTCGCTTGAGGCAATTCTCTTGGCTGTAATGGGCAAATCGTGTCCGTCTATTTTGTTTGGGGTTAAGTCCATATTATTTCACTCCCAGTTGAATTGGTAAATCATAAACAAACTCGTAAAACTCGGCCTGCGGTTTGTTATTGTTATCACTCATGTCCTGTAAAGTGTAAGACACCTGCTTTTTGGCAAAGTTGTAATTAATACCGACGATTTTGCATGCTCGGTAATAGGTTTGTTGGCGTTCGTACTTGTTCAAATCGCTTGCTTCCCTGTCGGCTGTTTCCGGATACGAACGTTTGAGATTTACAATGTCCCCGAGTTCCAATGCTAGGTTTAACTTTGCAGTTACTTGCAGTTGGTTTCGGAGGTTGGAATAAATCGCTAACAACTGTGGACCGATGGCCTGCGCCAATTCGGGATTATCAAAGTTGAGGATTTCCGGTTTATCAATCTCTTTGTTTACAATGCCATACCTGTCTATCGGTGTAGGACGTTCGCCTTCGTTGGCATAAAACTCTAACGGTGTTTCCGCAAAAATGAGTGTTAGTTTTGTAAAGAAATCCGATAAATCCTTTTTAATGCTATCCACCTTTACAATTTCGGTATGATCCAAGTTGTAGATAGGTTCAGAGCTTTGCACCCGTGGACGGAAAAAGAATATACCATTACGGTTGACTCCGAATTCATAACCGCTGATAAGTGCGAAGTTTTGAAGTGCTTCCAACACCGTAAGACCAGTCAATTTAACAAGCTGTAAGAGCAATGTATTGTTTAGATAATACGCACTTTGAAAAACAATATTAAACCCTGCGGCAGGAGCAGAGCCAACCTCTAACACATACCGCAAAAACCGCTCGCTCCTTCCGATTTGAGCACCGCTTTCATACACAGTTCCTCCGTCAAAGTTTGCACCAGCGTTGGAAAAATACACTTTAAGGCGGCTGTTGCCACTCCCTTCCGTCTGTACATTTACTGCGCCCCAAACTGCTGATGGACTGACGGTTTTATCTATGGTGGATGTAAGGATGCCAGGATTGTACATATCCGGCCCTATTTGGTTGCCATTGGCATCGAGCGCACGCCATACTTGATCCAAATTGCTCCATGTCAATCTAACGGACGCAAATAAAAGGTCATAGTTCACATTTATTGCTTTGGTAAAAGTAGCAACTTGTGACCCATTTACATACAGATACCACTGTGCACCTAACTTGCGTATTTTTATTCTTTGCGTGACAAGATAACTTACCCCACTAAACTCTTGGCTCCAAATATCGTTACTTAACGAGCCTCCTGTAATAATGTCAAACCCAAAATGGTATGTTCCGCTTGAATACTTATACAAGTACGCACGTAATCCATCATTCAAGATGCTTCCTGTGTAATTAGTCCCTATAAGGTAAAAAGCATGTGTGCCACCCCAAGAGCCACCATTAAAGTCCATGCGGATGTTAAACTCTGTCTCAAAGTTTTCGGGCAAAATATGAGCGCGTGCAATACGGCTTTCACCAGTGGCGGTTGTGTTATGCCATACACCATCCCGTGTATTTAGCCAGTTAAAGTTGTAGTTGTCTCCGTTTTTATAGTAGCCCAACCCCATAACCACACTTATGTCGGATATGTAGTTTCGAACTGCGGTGCGCCATACTACATTGCGGATTTGCGCGGTTTCGTTTTCGTATCCGGCAATGGCGGCTAGTCCTGTTACCACTTGTTCTATGGTTAATCCGGTGTACCATTTGTAATAGTCCGCACTTACAACATTAATGCTGAGTGCGTTGTTCGTGATAGTAATATAGGCGGGTTGTCCGAGCACATTGAGGTTGCTTACCGAGTAGTCGGCCCCTTCCGCAATCTTTGCTCCATTCACATATACCGCCCAAATACCACCTACACCTGTACCGCTTGTACGATAAACACGATGGCCTTCAGAGTCTGTATGGTTAAATGTTAAAGTCTCACTTACAATGTTTTCCGAAAACTCCTTAGCTTCCATATCCTTTAAAAGTTCCAAGGGACTGACCAGTTTAATATCTACCTGATGCAGTTCGGGTTTATAGGTTGGCAAATCTTTTATTGCCCCCGTAAAAAGTGCAGTCCGGTTGTTCGTGTTAATGCCATAATAAAGGACCATGCGGGAGCCATAGAGTTGGTAACCTTCCGGAAAATAACTATGCGGTGTCCCTTCCACAAAACGATTGTTCTTGTCTGCTAAAGAGAGTGTGATATTGTTGGCATTGTACTGCGCCACTTCGTTCACATCTAAGGTCATCGATAATGTGTTGGGTTTGATAACCATTAGCGATACATCAATGGGTGTATCTTCTACCACATATTTGTTTGTCTGTTCGTTCCATTTGTTACGGTAAAGTAGTACGAACGGTTTAAGTGGTCTTAAATCGTGTCCTTGTTGCAGTTTTAATAATTCACTTGGCAGATTTATCATAGTTCCTGTGCCTCTAGTTTTAATTCGTATAACTCGGTCTTGCGGTTGACTTCGTACTCTATTTCCGGATCCACATAGCACTCATATACTGCAGTAAAATCGAAATCCTTAAACGGGATAATAGTTAGCTCGGTGGTTTCACGGATTTCTTTGGTTAAAAGGTCAAATTGTTCCTTGGGTAGGTTGCCAATCTTTATCTTGCTTTCCCATTTGCCATAGTCCCCGTAATACACCACATCGCCCGATAAGGTGCGGTAACTGCCTGAGTTGGCATCAACCTTAAAAGAACTGTCTGTTTCCGCGCACAAATCGCATAAATACTTATAAAGCCCTAACTTGCCAATATTGACCACGCTCGGGTTGCCTTCGGCTGGGATAGTAATGCGGATAGAACATGCCGAAACTGGCTCGGGATTTTTTAAGAGAACGGTAGTATCGGCATTGCCGGATAGTGTGAACCATGGGTAATACTGCCCCTCTTTCTCATACTCTAGGGTTGCGCTGACCATGTTAGTATCTTCAAGCAAGAGAGTATCGATACTACGGTTGATATAATTGCCGTATTTGTCCGTAAGGTAAATCTTTAAAATGTAGGGCAGATTACTTAGCTCTAAATTCTTCAAAGACACCGCGTTAGATTGCTCATCTAGAGCATATTTGACGTAATTCTGCGATAAAAAGATGTAGGGTTCCCGAATCATATGGAATATCCTCCTTGTTTCGTGCCTGTTTTGACTGCTATGTTGGCATACTGTAGTGCTTCCGTTACGCCATTGCGGGTGGCCTCAGTTAGTTCGGTTAAAAAGGCCGGAAGTCCGCCCGTAGCATTGACATTTACAGTTATGGTCACGTTAGTATCAGCCCCGTTTGTAGTATTGCCGATAGCATCGCCGATTTTTGATAGTGTTTTGGTATCGTTAAGCGGTAATACTGCCTCGTCCGAACCGCCCTCACCGATAATGGCCGGAACACCACCTGTGGTTGCTTTTACAAGTCCACCTTCGGCCATCTTTATGCCACCAATCTCTGCAATTCTCTCTGCACCATAGGCAGTAATAGCTGCGGCGGCAGCTATACCGAGTGCAGGGCCGACATAAGGGATGTGGGCCATGGCTTGATAGGCGGCGATAGCACCTTGGGCCGTATCAATCGTGGCCTGTGCGATACCTGCCGCTTTACCGACCGCTACTAACTCTTTGCTTTTGGAGTTTTGCAGTTGGGCCATAGCATTTAGCCCTTTGGAAAAATCTTGTACCTTTTGGCTTTGCAGGAATTTCTCAACCTCATATAGAGCTTTGTTGCTTTCTTGTATGCGTTGGTCCAAAGCGAGGCGATTAGTTAAATACTCCTCGTCGAGTATTTGCTTTTCTATATTAAATTCTTCCAACTGCGTGAGCGCATTCTCATATGCTTCCTGTCCTGCTTCTGTTTGGCGGTCTTGTGCGTTGCGAGCATCTTCCAACTGCTGTTCTAATGCTTGGCGTTTAATCTCGGTCAACTGTTCCTGCAATTGGCGTTCGCTTTCTAATCGGTCGTCGGCAGATGCTAACCCCTGTAAATCCATAGAGCTGATACTCGATTGGAACTTTACCTCCCGTTCCTTTGCTGATTGCATGGCATTTTGGCGGTAGGTTTCCACCTGCTTTTTAACCTCATCCGTTATCTGCTTTTCGGTTTTAAGAGTGGATTCCGCACTTATCTTTTGTTGGTATGCTTGCTTTACTTTTTCTTGTTGCGCTTCCAACTGTAAGCGGTCCTCTTTCGCTTTCTTGGCCTCTAAATACCATTGGTTTTCAATCTCTTTGTTTGCGGCCTTGAGTTCATCTATCCTTGCTTGCCGTTTGGCATTGGCCTCATCGATATACTTCTTGTTTACATCGCCCGATATCTTGCCATACTCCGCATATAGCATGATGGCTCGCTCGTTTTCTTTGTTTATTTGCTTCTCGAGTTTGGCTATTTCATCTAAATTCTTTTGATACTGCTTTTGGCTCTCCGGTTGGTTAAACAGGGTGGTTAAACCATCCACAAACTCGCGGGCATATTGGACGAGTTTTAACATAAGCGGCGAGAGTTCTCTGCCAAGCAGTTCCTTGAAGTCACCCCATTCTTGCTTGAGTGCCTCAGTTTTGGTTATCATATCGCCCATAGATGCCTGTGCAACTGGGCCGAACTTCTCATTTATCTGCCGCAGAACTTCGTTGAACTTATCGCCCTTTTTCGCACCATCGTCGAGAACTATTCCGTATCTGCTCAGAGATGCCGTAGAACCTGCCGCCGCCTTAGCGATCTGCAGGAGCGCACTCTCAAAATCCATATTCACACCCTGCGATAAAGCATATGCGGATTTAATTGCCTTTTCTGCCTCCTTGCCTACGATTCCGTAGTTGGCCATAAGCCGCTGTGCATTTAAGAACGCTTCATCGGCTATTCCGGTAGCAGACTGCATTTCGGTCGCAAACCGCTGGGCTTGTTTAATGGCTTCTTGTGAGGTTATACCGACCGCTTTCAAACTGGCAGACAGAGTATTTACCGCACGTGCATTTTGGGCATACGCATTGACTGAGGACTTGGCAAACTCCCACGCATTTTTAAGCAAAGCAAGACCTGCCTTAATACCTCCGGCAATAGCCGCCCATTTAAGGACGAACTTATCTGCCATAGAGGTATTGGCATCTCCAGTTTTAGCGGTTGCATCTTGCACTTCCCCGAGTTCTTTCTTGGCTTGTACGATGCCTTTGTTATCAAATTCGGAGCCGATTTTTAATGTTGCTTTATCGTCTGCCATGTGCTTTCCTTTTAATTTTGAATCCTAGGTGTTTTAGGGTGTCTAAACTTTCCTTGCCTGTGAGTACAGTTGTGCTCTCTTTCTGCTTGTTTCGCTCGGTTTCTTTGGCCCGAACATACTCCAAGACATATGCATTTATCTGCGTGAGTGTTAAGTCCTCTATCTTCTTTCCAAAGTTTTCGAGTATTATCTTGGCGATGGCCCCAAAACCTGCGTTAGTTTTGGCATGGATGCCACCGCCTTCGTAAAATTTGCGAGTATACGCTCCACATCATTTACGCAATAGACCGCTAGGATTAAATCGGCGAATTCTGCCAACGTAATCTTTTCGGGGTCTAGTTGCCCGTCCGGTACACAAAAGCGCAACACAACGGGCAATTTGGCGAGAAGTACGCGGTTAAAAAGCGTGATGTCCGTACCCACGAGCCGAAGGAGTTCTTGTATGTTGCCTAGTGCCGCAAATAACTCCAATGCTTCTGCCAATTTGAATGCTCTGATAGTTACCTGTTTGCCCTGTATGGTTAGAGTCGCCTCTTTGCGTTTAAGGGCATCGGTAATATCCAAGTTCTTCTTGGATTTTGTGAATAAAAAGCCCATACTATTGCGGATCCTCATCCGTTACACTCATAAACTCCACGTTACTTCCGTTCGTAGGGCAGTTCACAACAGCCGCTTCCAAAGTAATGGTTTGTTGGTCCGTTCTGCTCATGTTCAACTCACCGTTAGGAATAAAAGCCACCTTGGGGAAATGAAAAGTGCGGACTTGTTGCTTACCACTTCCATTCACTACTCCTTTGGTTTTAATCCAAATCTGATGGTATTCTTCCGGCACGAGCGTTACTTTGTTGGCATTATCAATCGTCAGCCCCAATACTCTCGCAAGGTTATCTTTGGTAATCTCGGCTAATGGGATAGATAGTGTGTACCCTGCCGAGGTTGCGATTTTGCGAATGGGCAATAAGGACTGGTCCACCACGACATCCGTCTTTTCCACAGCGGCGGTTAAGGTAACTCCACCGTTGGTTGCGCCTAACGAAGTGGCGGTTTGTTCGGTTGCGGATAAGTCGCCTACTAAAACGTCGGTAACTCCGCTAATAATTGTGTTTTTGCATTCTACGGTCATACATTCTCCTTTGTGAATTTAAAATCAAAAGCGACTACACTGTTGATGGCTTGC
This sequence comes from uncultured Elusimicrobium sp., assembly GCA_937891135.1. Classification (GTDB taxonomy): domain Bacteria; phylum Elusimicrobiota; class Elusimicrobia; order Elusimicrobiales; family Elusimicrobiaceae; genus Avelusimicrobium. Next base: position 3,257 of record CALAFB010000080.1, on the reverse strand, counting down.
TCATTTTCAAGCGGAAAGTTATTACTCACTTGTGCGTTTACTGCATGGCACTCAGTAATAATAATCCCCGAAAACAAAGCCGCCGAGTTAAAGTAATCGTCGTACTTATTAAAAATCTCATATAACCTGTTCTGAATCGCTAACGATTGTGACAGGGTTTTTGCATAAATCTCAAACGAGATAGTTTGTTGGTACGCCCACCGTTCCGTAATCGTGTTAGTAGGTGCACTCGCATAGTAAATCACGCAGGGGATGGACTTTACTTGGGCAACGTTGGGATAAATGCGACTATCTTTAGATGTGCCACCCAAGATTTCCTGCAATGCCCGATCGGACTTAACTGTGCTATAAATAATTTCTTCAATCATGTTTCTTCCCTAATATCGACTTGTGCAACTCGTTAAATTTCTCTAACAATTGTCTGACGTTGTAGAGGTTATCGATGTACCAAAGGAACGGTCTAATCCCATGGCCGTCTCCTTCCAAAAAAGGTGCGTATTCTACAGTATTGGCCATAGCACCGCTCCCGACCTCGCTTGATACTGTATTTCCAGTTAGCATGACCTTAAACCCTATAGAGTTACGAAGGCGCATAGAGTGTGCGTATGGCATTTCGCCCTTTGGACTGGTCCGATAATCGGCATCATCTTTGTTGCGCCCTGCACGATGCGATAAACCATCCTTGAGTCTCTTGCTTGCGTCTGCGGCGATAGATGAGTGCGCCCGTACCAAAGAGGAAAACACGTTCTGCGTTTCTGCATCTAATCTGCTCATGAGCTTGTCAAAGTTTTTAGTAGTTATGCTAATCATCTAAAGCCACCCGTTCCAAATCTAGACGAAGGAATCTTTTCCGGCCACCCAAATCGTGAACTTCGCTTACCTCATAAGTCACCCCACGCACCTCCACTATGTGGGTGTGTTTCCGGATGACAAAACTTTGAGGCAATAAAAACACCTTATCGTTATTATTTCCGACCACTAATCGGCTCTCTCGGGCCACATTACCGCCGCCATGTTGAAATGCGCACTTTACATTGGACGCTACTGCCACGAGTTCTTCGGTCTGTTCACCATTGGCCTCATTCTGTCCCAATACTCTCTCGTATATAGTGCAGGTATCGTTTAGTAGGGATAGAAAGCTCATACTAACCTCACACTATCCAAGATACTGGCGATTTCTTGGGGAATTCCGCGCACGAAGTTGCCTTTTGCGTAGGAGTATTCGCCCAAATGTTCGCTTTGAAAGCCCGTTATGCCCTCACTAGCCACGAAAAACCAGTATAAGAGCTTCTCTGCGGCGAATTGTAGTATGGCAGGAGTATCGGCAAAATCATCATAGAGTCCGGCGTTATACGAGATTTCTAGCGCAGAAATCTGAGGTTTAATGCCCTCCATTCTGCCCAGTTCTACCCCATATGTGCCACATTTGACCGAACCGCTGTACACCTGCCCGTCACCGTAGCGGATTTCCTCGACCGAGTTCACAGGTAAACACTCAGGGCGGATTACTTTTTGCAGACCATAAGGCAGAGTAATGCGCTCGTTTGTGACGTCTTTTTTGAACAGAGTAAGTCCGGTATATGCTTCTATCATGTGTTCGATAGCACGTGACTGTACCGCCGCTTGTTCATCGGTGGTCGCTCCGGTCATCTCTTTTACTTTGCCTAGTGGTATCAAATAAAGTTGTACTGCCATACTATCCGCCCTTGTATATTTATTTTTTGCCCTGCTTGGTTTTTTCTTGCGTACTATCCGTTGCAGGTTTTTTTACTTCGGTAACGCATTCTTTGATAAACTCTGCAAATTGCTTCGCGTGAGCACCGTTGAATGCTACGAATTGTCCTTTGCGGTAAGAGCCGAAAGGTACTACGATTTCATATTTCTTTAATTCAAAATCAGCCATTGTTTATTCTCCTTGTGGGGCGGCTTTTTATCACCGCCCCGACAGATACAGTTAGTGTTTATTAGGCACTAATCGTACATTTGGCCCATACGGAACCAGTGACAGAGATTTCCGCGCGGGATTCGAACAGGAACGCTTCTTTGTTTTGTTGGAACAAGTTATGCGTATCATTACCGTCGACAATAGTGGCTTGGTCACTAAAGCGCACTTCAAACTCTTTTTTAGGAGAGAAGATAACAGATGCCAAATCACCGAATACGCATCTGCCAGTTCCGCCGATGATGGAAGAATCCAACGGTACAACTTCAGAGCCGTCAATTTTCATCTTGCCATCTTCATAGTAGAGCCAAGAGTAAGCACTCGATTTAGCGAGTTTAGCTACCGCCCCATAGACAGAGGTTTCCAAGTAGAACTTACCAGTAGCACGGTATTGGTACGGTACAGCAAGTTTGAGTTCTAACAAATCGCCGATGCCGGAGACAGTCGGAGTCAAAATGCCGGATGCGTTGAAAATACCTGCGTGGCCAGTGATACCTTGGAACAGCCAAGAGTTATAGAAATTGACAAAAGACGGAGCGACAATTTCCGGAAGCAATTTTTCCAAATCAATCGCATTATCTTCTGCTAACTCTTGCGTCAAAAGTACGATAGCGGCGGCTTTTACCAAGGTCTGCGTGACTTCAGTAAAGGTCGGATTAGATACACCTTTCGCCGCACCTTCACCCACCACAGCGGCAGTCGGGTAAGCACCTAAGTTAGGGATTTTACGAGAGATGCCGGAAGCACCCCACGGTAAGTAGCGACATTCGTTGATATACGAGGGATACTTAGCTAGAAGGTTTAGCAGTTCGGGAACGAACTCGCCAGGTACGATATACGAACCGCTTGCCGAACCCGCTTGTAATGCGTCCTTATTGCCCGTATATTTAGCCGACTTCACTTTGGCAAGGAATGCCTTGATTTCGGCAGATTTGTTCTTACGAGTAGGAATAGCCGGATTAAAGGAAACATCGGCGGTGTTGGCCTTTTTCGTGGCTTCTTGCGCGTCGTGTTTGGCTTCGTCCGCACTCTTTTTGGCTTCTTCAGCCATAGCTTTGGCAGATTCGGCCATGTTCTTGGCTTCTTCGGCTACCGCTTTGAGTTCGTCCGCTACGGTTTTGGCTTCGGATGCCGCATTTAATACGCCATCCATTTTTTCGTTTAATTTCTCAAGCCCCATTTCAGGAACCTGAGCTTCTTGTTTGGTTACTGCTTGATTCATTAGTTATGCTCCTTTTGCCCTTCTTTATGGGCTTGATTTTGTTTAACTTCAAATTCTTTTAACTTCTCGTTCATACCCCACGCGGTAATCTTG
>CALAFB010000079.1 GCA_937891135.1 uncultured Elusimicrobium sp. | reverse complement strand
GCTCTTCCGATCTAAAGACAATTTTTACTGTTTTTTGGAACTCCGCTTCGGCGGAATAGTTTACAACAGTAAACGGAAAGTTTAACCAAAAATCAGTCGTATGAGGCACAATAGGTGTGGAAATAGCTAGCCACGCGTATTGTGCTGAATGCTTGTTACGCACGTAATAAGTTACGGCTGTTTGTTTATGTATTAAACTTTCCCATAGGCAAAGCAGCCGTTTTTATGCTGCTGCCTACAACCCGCTCAATATATAGGAATGTATTATGAACCAAGAAAATACCCGGCGGGGTAAAACGCAACAAAGTTGTTTACCCAAAGGTTTTACTTTGATAGAACTTTTGGTAGTCGTACTGATTATCGGTATTTTGGCAGCGGTGGCGTTGCCGCAATATCAGAAAGCCGTACGCAAAGCGCGTGTAGCCGAGGCGAAAGTAATACTCAAGCAACTTACGGATGCACAAGACGTATATCTACTGAATCATTCTCCTGATCCTGTCGGATTTGGAATAAATGCATGGAATGAAGTGCTGGACATCAGTATACCTAGTTCTACTACCCATTGGAATTTTGAAGATGACGAATGTATTACCAGTTATTCTGCTGGAAGTAATGGACTAATCGGATGTGTAAATATTGCTAGCCCTAAGCAGGAAGCAGGATACAGAATTCAGTACTTTAGTGTCAATTATGAAGGAGGAATTTATGACTTCAATGGACATTTTGTATGCCGTGGAGATGAAACTATTTGCACCGGTTTAGGCGGTGTAAAAAGTAAAGACTGGGAAGAGTATTACATTCTACCCTAATTCAAACTTTCCACACCAAACAGCCCCCGGTTATGGGGGCTGTTTACGATTCTGCAAGTCAATCTTATTTGAGCAAGTTCTTTAAACTAAACGTTTTGACTTCTTCTTGCATTTGGGCAATCACGTCATCCACGCTAAGCGGTTGTGTGTTGGTGCCGTCTTTGAGGCGTACGGTCAGCGTGCCCGTGGCGGCTTCGTTCTTGCCGATAATGGCCGTGTACGGGATGCGCTGCAAGTGCGCTTCGCGGATTTTTAAGCCCAGTTTTTCCGGGCGAATATCCAGCTCCACGCGCAGTCCCGCCGCTTTCATTTTGGCAGCCACTTCCTGCGCAAACGGGATTTGGTCATCCGTGAGCGTTAAGAGTTTTATTTGCACCGGGGCTAACCACAACGGGAACCACCCCGCGTAGTGCTCAATGAGTACACCCGTAAAGCGTTCAATGCTGCCGAACATCGCGCGGTGCACCATAATCGGGCGTTTGCGGCCTTCGGGGGCCACGTATTCCAAATCAAAGCGTTCGGGCAAGTTGAAGTCAAACTGAATGGTGGATAACTGCCACAAGCGGCCAATCGCGTCCATTACCTTAATGTCAATTTTCGGCCCGTAGAAAGCCGCTTCCCCGGCGTGGGTGGTGTAGGGAATGTTGTTTTCTTCCAACACTTTTTTAAGGGCCCCTTCGGCGCGTTCCCACTCGGCCGGGTCCCCGGTAAAGTGTTCGGGGTGTTCCGGGTCGCGCGTGGAGAGTTCCACGGCGTATTTTTCAAAGCCAAAGGTCTTAAAAATGTGCATGGCATATTCAAACGCTTGCTTGACTTCCCCCTCTACCTGCTCGGGCGTGCAGAAAATGTGAGCATCATCTTGCGTAAACCCGCGCACGCGCAGCATGCCGTGCAGCGCGCCGGAGCGTTCGTAACGGTATACCGTGCCCAGTTCGCTAAAGCGAAGCGGCAAATCACGGTACGAGCGCAAATGGGTTTTGTAAATTTCCACGTGGAACGGGCAGTTCATGGGTTTGATTTGGTATTTTTCTTCGTCAATTTCCATAGGTTTAAACATACTGTCCGAATAAAAACCCGCGTGGCCGCTAATCTCAAACAAATGGTAGCGTGCAATATGCGGGCTGACGACCAGGTCATAGCCGCGCGAAAGGTTTTGGTCTTTAATCCAATCTTCCAAAATTTTGCGAAGCATCCCGCCTTTGGGGTGCATTAAAATCAGCCCCGGGCCAATATTGTCGTTAATACTAAAGAGGTCCAGTTCCGGGCCGAGTTTGCGGTGGTCGCGCTTGGCGGCTTCTTCCTGTTGTTTGACGTAGGCGTTTAACTCGTCTTTATTATCAAAACACAGGCCGTAAATGCGCTGGAGCATGGGGCGTTTTTCGTCCCCGCGCCAGTAGGCCCCGGCAATCGTCGTTAATTTAAAACTGTTCACTTGCCCGGTGTGTTCCACGTGCGGGCCGCGGCACAGGTCGGCATAGTCACCGTTTACATAAATAGAAATCGTGCCGTCTTCCAATTCTTCTAAAAGTTCTAATTTATAGGTTTCGCCGCGTTTTTGGAAAAATTCGCGTGCTTCGGCCTTGGAAAGTTCTTTACGCTCAAATTTTTGGCGGGCCTTGATGATTTCTTTCATCTTGGTCTCTATGGCTTTTAAATCTTCGGGCGTGAACTGCTTGGGGCAGTCAAAGTCATAATAAAAGCCGTTTTCAATGGCCGGGCCGATACCCAACTTCGTACCGGGGAATAACTGCTGCACCGCTTGCGCCATGACGTGCGCGCAGGAGTGGCGTTTTACTTGTAAGTCTAGTTTTTCTGACATAATTTTTCCGCTTGCGGCTGTCAGCCACGATGACCGAGCCAGCCCGCAAGGGCCTCTATTTAAGATAGTTAAATTATACAAAATTACGTGCGTATCCGTACGGCCGTTCGTCCTTGAAAACAAAGGGCATTTTTATTATACTATAGATACAATTTTATTCTGTTTTTGGAACCGTTTAAGAAACGGATTACTTTTAGCAAACTAAAGGTTCTATTCCAATCCAAAAATGGCCGAATTAAGGCACAAACTGACGGGCCTTCGAAACCCGTTGCTTTGTGCCGAGTGCTTATTACGTATTTGTATCAAGCCGCGGCTGTTATGGTTGGGGAATTGGAATAGACCTCATGCTACCAGCCGTTTTTTATGGCGTTTTCCTCAAACGGGTAAATTGCAAATGAAATCGGAGGATGTAACTTATGAAAGAAAAAAATACCCGGCGGGGTAAAACGCAATGTTGTTTTCCCAAGGGTTTTACTTTGATAGAACTTTTGGTAGTAGTGCTGATTATTGGAATACTAGCAGCCGTGGCGTTGCCGCAATATCAAAAAGCAGTAGAAAAAGCCCGGCTGAGTGAGGCACTTACACTCATAAGTGATGCTCAAAAAGGCCTAGATGCCTGGCTACTAACTAATGGCGGTATGCCCACGACCACCACATGGTTCATAGGTTGCGTGGAAAATTCAACTAACAAATGTAGCGTATTAGATATAGACGTAGCAAGCGCGCTTACTTGTGACCAAGAAAGCGGGACAATATGCCGTAGTAAACATTTTGCTTATCAAGCAAGATGTAGTGGTAGCACCTGCACGATAACGGCTTTTCGTGCTAAAAACGGAGATATAGATCACAACCCATGGGAAATATGGATGGACGTTGATAAAACCGGTACCAACGGACCTTGGAAAAAATATTGTGGGTATTGTGGGGATGACTCTCCCTATAAATTATTATGCGAAGGGTTGGCACCCCAGGGGTGGACATCTGGAGATGAATGTTAGTCTTGCCCCCCACTAAATTAGGCTCCATAGAATAACACTCCCCCGGCACCATAATTAGGCCGGGGGAGTAGTTCAAATAGAAGGATTTTAACCCATTTATTCTACAAATTCAAACAGGTTGTTTTCTTCAAAATCGCTGCGGTTAATCAAGCTGCCTTGCCGGTCGTCCAGATACCAAAAAACTTGCTCGTCTCCATTGACTTCGTGGCGGTTTCCATGGGCATCTTTATAGATAAGTCCGCGAACCGGGATTTCAAAAATATAACTGACACTATGCTGGTCTTTCAGCCGCACTTTGGTACTTAATCCCTCATCATAAAATACTTGTAAGGCTTGGCCTAATTGCTGCTGGGAAGCAAAGGTACACGGTAACCCCATAACGTACCAGGTTTGCTTCCAACGGTTTAACGCCCGGTCTTTGGCATACAAGCCTTTTTTATATTCATAACTAACTCCGTAATAAGGGCGGGCCGCCGCTGCGGGATTACTTTTCACAGTTTGGGCTTGCAGTTGTTGTCTGTCTTCATACTGCGTACGTGTTAGAAACCCGTCATATACTTGCGGCGTATTATCGGCAATTTTGCCCGTATGTGCTTGCACATCATAAATTACAAAATAGTCCTTCGGATTTAACACCACCGGAACTTGATACCCCACCGGTTTATACAAAATACCGTCTACCGGCAACGCATAAAATTTAACGACATGGCCGTCGGGGCCTACCCACTCGTCGGCTTTTCCTTCATAAAATTGGTCCAAATCACGTGCCAGTTCAGATTGGTCCTCATAAAAAGCCTTTCCTACCGCGTGTTCCCCCAATACAAAGCGCATCCCTTCTTCCCGCGCTAAACGGTTCCCCACTTTACTAAGTACTTCTATATTCGTAAGCGGTTTATGGTTATTGGCTAATATTTTATCCATAAATACCACTGTAACCGGGGTAATTCGGTACGGGAAACTGACCGGCGACAGCCGTACCTGTCCGCCCGGTACAAAACGCGTAGGCACCTGTACCTGCCAAGCAGGTTCTACGATACGGCGCGTAACGGCGGCTTCTAAATTTTTCATATTTTGGGCGGTTTTGGTCAACTGCTTGAATTGTGCAAAAGCCACATTTTCTACTAACAATAACGTCATACACACTACTAATTTTTTCATATTTTCCTTACCTACTTTTGATATATTTATATATATTTTACCGAATTAAAAAAGAGTATACTAGGGCCATTGGACCCAAAGAGCACCTAGGTCCTCCCACATCTGCCTTCCGAAGGACCGCTAAAAAAACTATAATATATGAAATGTTTATGCGAAATTTGATTTTTAAACCTTTTCAACAATCGTGGCAGCTATTAGTTGTACTAAGTCTGCCAGTAGTGCTTTTGGGGTGGTTTGGGCTCAGCCAGTTGGGTATTACGCAGCCCATTTATATACTCCCGGCAGAAGGAGCCAAATTTGCGTGCGAGTTTTTATTTATAGGGATTTTTTTGTCTATTTTTCAACTGATTGGGCTTAAAAACAAATGGGTCTTGGGGGCGTGTGCGTTTATCTACTACCTGACGTTAACGGCAGATTTAGTGATTTTAATGTACTTTAAGGAACGGTTTGGAGCTAAATATTTGGAAACATTACAAGGCGGCGATTATAATTTTTTGACGGACTGGCGGGTGATTTCTTACCTGGTATTGCTGGCGGCGTTTTCCTTCGGGGCGGTACGGTTGTTTTTCCAAACGGCTCCCCGCAAAGTGGCCGCACACCGGTTGCTTCTGTGTGCCGCGGGGACTGCTTTATTATATGCGGCCAACCCCCTGTGGCTGCTGCCGGCTCCGGCTGATTTTTACAGTATGTATATGATGCCCCCCTCCCCGGTATATACCGTACGGGCCTTACTTACCCAGCCACCCGCGACGCATATGCGTAAAGATGTCCCGGCTGAAATACAAAAATTAGCCAAAGAGTACAACGTCTTTACCGCCCGGCAAACCCCGGTTGGCAAAAATTATATGCGGGTGATTTTGATTGCCAGCGAGTCCCTTTCCAACAAATACCTGCACCATTTTAATATGAATATTCCGCCCGAGGCTAGCGCACCGTTGGATAAATTGTATGAAAACAACTCCTCGGTGTCGCTTAAGCACGTGTCGCTATCTACGTTATATGGATTGTCGGTCATTTTTACGTCCCACCCGTTTGTGCGCTTGGCGTATGAAAACAATTACCCGTTTTCATTTGTAAAAGAACTACAAAAACACGGGTTTCATACGGCTTTCTTGCGCGGGGCCAACGAAACGTATATGAACGAACATCTGATTTTTAAAAGTGCCGGGTTTGACAAGGTCATCGGGGCTACCTATTTTAATACGCGCGAAGATTACAAAAATTATGTAAGTTGGTGGGGGTTGTTGGACCGGAAATTGTTTGATTATGCGCTGGAGTATTTGCGCATCCATAAAAATACGCCTACGTTTGTAACGATTTTGACGGTAGATTCCCACTCCCCCTTAGGACGGCTGGATTATTTAGGCGAAACCTACCGGGAAATTGACGAAAAATTTTACGATACCCCTACGCTGCCGCGCGCATTTGCCCGCTTTGGGCAGGACGTGGAACGGTTTTTAAACGGCTTGGAACAACAGGGGTTGTTTGATGATGATACGCTTGTGCTCATTATGCCGGACCACCCGGCCTATGCCAATACGCCGACGAACGCGTTGTTTACCCCATATCAGCCACAATTTGATAATTTGCCGTTTATCATTATTACAAAGGAAAAAATTACGGCCCCGGTGTCGCAAAGTGAGTTACTCTCCCAACTGGATATTGCGCCTACTATTTTGGATTTGCTGAATATGGAAATGCCGCGCGGGATGTTCGGGCACAGTATTTTTGACACCCAGGCCCGGCGCAGCGTATTTGATATTAAAGAAGATTATGCCGTGGTAACCACGGCGGGTGGTCAACAGGTAGTGCCGCTCCATTCCAAACGCGCGCAAGACAAACCGCTACTAAATCTAATGACCACGTTTGTAACTGACTAATTTTGCTATAATAAACTATCTTTAGGCAGGAGGTTAAAAAGACTCCGCAAAAACGGAAACAACAAACCATTTAATACTGTTTTTGGAACTGTACCGTAAGCGTACAGACATGTGCGTTAAATTTTAACGCAACCGATGTACCAAGAACAGCCGTGTTAGGTACAAGCAGAAGTCGACGTCTGCAAGTTCCGAGTGTTTGCCATTTATAGTGGCACGCCACGGCTGTTATATTGGGTTAGGCATCGAAGCCCATGATAATAAGCCGTTTTTTTATGCTGGGCCCAACAAAAAAGGACACCTGTCCTATAAAATTAGGAGTTATAAAAGATGCTTTATAACATAAGAAAACGAGGGTTTACCCTCATTGAATTGTTAGTAGTTGTTTTAATTATTGGTATATTAGCGGCAGTAGCGTTGCCGCAGTACCAAAAGGCCGTTAGAAAATCACGCGCCGTGCAAGTAAAAACCTTGTTGCGCTCTATCAATCGGGCTCAACGCTTGTGCAATTTAGCGCGCGGTACAACACAAAGTGCAGAGTGTGCGATGTTATCTAACCTGGATATAGATATCCCTTTTTCGTGTACAGAGACGACTAGTTGGACTACATGCACCATAGGCCCTTGCGTGTGGAACAATACGTGTACACTTCATGTCGTTTCGACACAAACACACATACAAGAAAACCTATCTAACGGTGGACTGGTTGTAGCCTTACCCCTGGCCTCAGACAGTTTTACATTCGGCGGTGGAGGGGAACCGGGTTTTAACGTGAACGACTATACGTTGCCTTATAAAGATTAGTACCGTGGGACATTTTGTCAGGTTGCACCTGACCTATAATACGCTGATATTAAACTTATAAGTTGGGTGTACCCTGACGTTAAAATAGGGCTTTTTACTTCTAAATATGCTACAATAATAGGGTATTTAAATTATTAGGAGGATGTTTATGAACACAGCTGCACAAGGTTCCAGTTTTATTTGGTTCCTGCTCTTGGCTTTTGCGTTTGTAATGATTTTTTTACCGGCGCGCAGCCAAAAAAAACGCGAGCAAGAACTTAAAACTAAAGTGGACGCCTTACAAAAAGGAGATCAAATTATTTTGGCAAGCGGGATCATTGGCACCGTCGTTGGTTTTAAGGATGAGGCCCTAGAAGTAAAAGTGGCCGAAAACGTGAAACTAACCGTGCTCAAAACCGCCATCGCCGGATTTTTAACCGACCGCACCGCTGCGGCCACAAAAGGAGGCAAGAAATAAATGTCCAATAAATTAGCCGTAAAATGGGGGCTTATCCTGGCGGTACTCGTCGGGGCGGTAGTCCTTATTTACCCAAACTATACGTGGTATTCTAAACCACTAGCCGAGCGGGAAAAATTAGACACCCTCGGCGAACGTCCCAAACGCATTTTAAACTTAGGGCTTGATTTGCGCGGCGGGTCCAGCCTACTCTTAGAATTAGACGTATCCAAACTGCCGGGCAACGAGCCGCTGCATGAAGCCATGTCCCGCGCGATTGAAATTATCCGCAACCGCATTGACCAATACGGCGTGGCGGAAACGTCTATTACCAAACAAGGCGATAAATGGATTATGGTGCAGCTGCCGGGTGTTTCCAACCCGCAACGTGCCGAAGAACTCATCGGCAAAACCGCTATGTTGGAATTTCGCATTGTGAAAAACGATCCATCCGCTGCCCAAGCCGCATTTGCAAAATTGGAAGAAACGGCCAACCCGTTTGATGACGACGGGAACCTGGCCCCTGAAATTGCCAAACTCGTACCGGAAGGCTACCAAATTATGCGCAACAAAGAAGGCAGCCCGCTGCTCGTCAGCGCAACGGCCGAAGTAACCGGGGCCGATTTGGAAGATGCCCGCGTGGTAATGATGGATGAAAACGGCTACCCGGCTGTTACGTTCCGCTTTAACACGGAAGGCAGCCAAAAATTCGGCAAATTAACCGGCAGCAATTTACAAAAACAATTAGCCATTGTATTAGATAATACGGTACAATCGGCACCGACGATTCAATCCCGCATTACGCGCGAAGGGCGCATTACCGGGCACTTTACGCCCGAAGAAGCACGCAGCTTGGCCATTGTCTTAAAAGCCGGTGCGTTGCCTGCCCCGGTGCGCGTCATAGAAAAGAAAACCATCGGGCCGACGTTAGGGGAAGATTCTATTAAGTCCGGCTTGTCCGCCTCGGGCATTGCGTTTGTAATTATCTTGCTGTTTATGCTGGTATACTACAAAGCAGCCGGGTTTATTGCCGATATTGCGCTAGTACTCAACTTCATCTTGCTTTTAGCCGTGATGAGTTATTTCTCGGCCACGCTGACGCTGCCCGGTATTGCGGGTATGATTTTGTCGTTAGCCATGGCTATTGATGCCAACGTGCTGATTATTGAACGTATGCGCGAAGAAAAACTCTTAGGTAAACCGGTGCACGAAATTATCCACCTGGGGTATGATAAAGCGTGGAGTGCGATTTTTGACTCCAACATTACTACCATTATTGTGGGCGCGTGTCTGTTGCAGTTTGGTACCGGGCCTGTGAAAGGGTTTGCCGTTACCTTGATTATCGGCTTAGCCGTCAGTTTGTTTACTGCCGTGTTTGTCACGCGCGCAATTTATGAACTGATTTTAACTTCTAACACCAAGGAGATCAGCTTATGATGCATTTGTTACCTAAAACACACATTGATTTCCTAAAATACCGCAAAGTATATTTTACGCTGTTTGGATTACTGCTTGTTGTAGGCGTAATTTGCTTTTGGTTGAAAGGATTTAACATGGGGATTGATTTTACCGGCGGCACCATGGTGCAGGTACAGTTTCATGCACCCGTAGAAATGGCCCAAGTACGCGCGGCCTTAACCGCGACCGGGGCCAATTCCGAACTACAATCATTTGGCGATAATTCGTTTGCCATTAGCGAGAAAAGCACTTCTAACGAAGTAGGTGTAGTGCAAGGACGCATTACCCACGCGCTAGATAGTTTGAACGTGCCGTACACGGTGTTGCAAACCAACTCCGTAGGGCCGGCCGTGGGCGCGGATATGACCAAACGCGCGTTGCTGTCTATCTTACTGTCTATGGTGTTTATCATCATTTACGTGGCGTTCCGCTTTAGTAACATTTTGTGGGGTATCTCGGGCGTTGTGGCCTTATTCCACGATTTGTTCTTAATGGCGGTAGCATTTAGCTTTACGCAGCGGGAAATTGACCTCGTGGTCGTGGCGGCTTTCTTAACGGTGGCCGGGTTCTCGATTAACGATACGATTGTTATTTTTGACCGCATGCGCGAAAACAAACGATTACATCCTAAAATCAGTTTTGGCGATTTAATCAACCTGTCTATTAACGAAACGCTCTCCCGTACCGTGATTACCACGCTAACGGTGTTATTTGCCCTGTGCGTGTTGTATTTCTTCGGCGGAGAGGTTATTAATTCGTTCGCGTTTGCAATGCTGATTGGGTGTATCTCGGGCGTATACAGTACCATTGCTCTGACCACGCCGCTCGTCTACACCTGGAGCCACGGTGAATACCACGACGGTACCGAACACTCGGCGCACCAACAGCGCAGTGAAGCCCAAGAAATGGCTACTGCGTACCGTGCGGCCAAGCGGGCTATTTCGGATGAAAATCCCCGCCGAAAAAAACGCCGCAACCGCAGATAAGTTTTTGAACGGAGCCCCGCCATCCGGGGCTCCGTTTCGGATGATTTATAAAATGATCTGTTGGGTCATTTTACAAGTTATTTGGAACAACCCTATACACTATGCGCAAAATTAAACGCTTTAAAATTACGTCCCGCTCGCGTGAGATTTTAAATAGACTCATGCGCGAATTACCGCTACTTCGCCGGGCAGGTTTTCAAAACCAACAAGAAGTATCTGCGTTTATTACAGAAATTTTTAAGCAAATTGACCCCGGCGTCGTGTACGAGTTTAACCAAGACGCCCACTGGGAACTGGACGATAAAAGCATTATCCACAAAGAAATGTTTTCCGCCTGTGCAGTAACACTGGGCGACAAACTTACCTCATATTTGTCCACTCTCTCCAACGACGACAAACGTACCGCAGCCGTAACCGTAATTTTAGAATTTTTAAAAACAGCCATATTATTTGTAAACGACTTAATTAAAGAACAGGCCGAAAAAGAAGAATGTGAGGCCCTGGAACTGCAATTTGTGTATCTCCCCCCGTTTGGGGCAGCCGGCGCGCCTAAAATGCTGCGCGAGGCCGCACGGCTGGAAAAAACACTGGCAGACAAAGCCCTGCCCATGATTTTGCCACACTTAAACGCACAAAAAATTGACGTTTCACAAGCACAAGACGGCACGCTGCTTCCCGTCTATACGGCGGTGTTTTTTGTACCGTGGCAAAAAGCTAAAAAGAAAGGGAAAAGATAATGCACCACACACAGCCACAACCGTCCTCTTGGAAACATACCCTGGGCTCTACGCTGGCCTGGTGGTATACGCTGTTTTTAGGATGGACGACCCGCATTTATTGGTTTAAGACCGACGAGGCCAAGGCGTTGGAAGAAAGCAACCAAAGTTTTATTTATGCGGCCTGGCACAACCAACAACTTTTCTTGCTATACCCCTACCGCGGGCAGAAAATTGCCCCCTTAATCAGCCAATCTTCCGACGGGGAATACATTGCACGCGTACTGCCGCACTTTGGGATGGAAGCCGTACGCGGCTCCACCACGCGCGGCGGAGCGCGGGCACTCATTAAACTATTGCAAGCCATGCGCAAAGGATACCGCCCTATGCTTACGCCCGACGGCCCGCGCGGACCGATTTACACCGTACAACCCGGCATTTTGTTCCTAGCCAAAAAAACCGGGCTGCCGATTATCCCGGTAGGCACGGCATTATCACACAAATTCAAGGCGGGCTCGTGGGATAAAATGCGTGTGCCACTGCCGTTTGGCAAAACCGCGCTAACCTACGGCAAAGCAATATGGGTAAAAGAGGAAGCCGATTTCCCGCGCGCGGCTAAAGAGTTACAGGCCGAGTTAAACCGCTGCAGTGACGCCAGTGAACTATTTTGCAACGGCGTGCATTTCGATTGTACGAAAGGGTAAGGCGTAAAAGCCATACTACCTAGAAATTTTAACCCCCTGAATCCGCGTAAGTGGTGTTGCAGCTCAGGGGGTATAATTAATGACTAATTAGCTTCTATCGTCCAATTGCCTTGACCTTGCAAGGTATTGCATGCACGCTCTCCGGAAGCGTCAAAATACAAACATCTATGTTCCCATTTATTTGAGGAAACCTTACGAACAACCTGTAGATTATAACCGCTCTCTTCATTGACTGCTTCCCATCCTCTATAAATCGATAGACCACAATCAGAGTTACTACAAGAAGCATAATATACAAAGGTACCATCCGTACATGCCTCACCAGAACAGTCCAATCCATTCCGTACCTCCACAGTGGATTCTGCTTTACGCTCATCATCATTCTCAACAAAGGAATCAGGCCACAAAAAATAATCCATTGTTTTAGGATTTCCGTTTTCCAATCGCCATACATCCATACTTTTTTTAATGCTTTCTATGACCGTCAAAGCGGTAGCAATACGTGATTTTTCCACCGCTTTTTGGTACTGCGGCAACGCTACCGCCGCCAAGATACCAATAATTAACACCACGACTAACAATTCGATTAACGTAAAGCCCGCTTTCGCGCAAAACAGGCTTTTAAAACAACTTTCTTTCATACCACGTACTCCTCCATTTATACAGATTTATTTTTCTTTATACCTCAAATTTACCAAAAAAAAAAAACAAGTCAAGTAACGGACGTTTTAAACGACAACGGCCAAACAACAACTTCAACAAAGATGAGATCCTGAAACAAGTTCAGGATGACCTTGTTTTTTATGAGATGCCCTTTTAGGGAATTGTCTGGTAATGCCTGACCTACACAGAACCCCCTCACCTGGCACTTTGTGCCATCCTCTCCCTCAAGGGGAGAGGGAAACCACTTGCTAAGACCATATTTATTCTTGACTGTACCTTCTTTTTGCGTTTTACCCCGCCGGGTGTGATTGGTTTTCATGTTATAACTCCTTACTAGTTAAGTTGCAATTTCTCTGAAGGTATAAAAAGACGGCAACTATACCTAAGTTCATTCTACGGTCCCCAAGCATAATAGCCGCTGCTCTTGCATAAGCACAAAAGCACTTGACACAAAATAACGGAGTTCGAAGGTCCGTTATCTTGTGTCTTTAGTGGCTATTTTTGGCGTAGAATGAAACCCTTTTGGGTTACCCGTACCCCTTACGATACGATTCCAAAAACAGATAAAATTGTACTAATAGTATAATAAAAAAACTTCCGCCCTGCAAGATACGATTGCAGGACGGAAGTTTTAGAAAACGAGGAAAATTTATTTCCGTTTCTTTTTGGTTGGACGGGTGGCTTTTTGGCCTGCCTTTTTTGCCGGTTTCTTAGCAGCCTTTGGAGCCGTTTTTTTGACTGCTTTTTTGACCGGTTTTGCAGCCGGCTTGGCAGCGGGGGCGGCCTTTTTAGTAGCCCAGCCTTCTAACGCCAAAGGCAGTACTTCGTCCATGTGTTTGACGGGAATAAGCGTCATTTCTTTGCGTACGCGCTCCGGGATTTCGGCCACGTCTTTTTGGTTCGTGTGCGGGTACAAAATAGTTTTGACACCTTCGCGGTAGGCCGCTAAGAATTTTTCTTTAATCCCCCCCACGGGTAAAATGCGCCCGGTAATAGTTACTTCGCCCGTCATAGCTAGTTTCTTTTTAACCGGAAGTCCGGTCAGTAAACTAACGAGTGCCGTGGTAATCACACCGCCGGCGGACGGCCCGTCCTTGGGGACGGCCCCTTCGGGGAAGTGAATGTGAAAGTCCGTCTTGTCAAAATCTACGCCCATACCGTAACCGCGGCTGCGGGCATACGTAAGCGCGGCCCGGACGGATTCTTTCATCACGTCGCCTAGTTGACCCGTTAAAATAAGGCCGCCTTTGCCCGGGATTTTGGTAGCTTCTATAGTCAGCGTTTCGCCGCCTACACTCGTCCACGCCAGGCCCGTGGCAACGCCTACGGCGTTATCTTCAGTAGCAAAATTGGCATACTTCGGCACGCCTAAAAACTCGTGCAAATTAGCCTTGGTAACTTTAATTTTTTTAGCCCCTTCCACAATTTTGCGGGCGGCTTTGCGGCATAAGGAACCGATTTCCCGCTCCAAATTACGCACGCCGGCTTCGCGCACATAATCGCGCATTAACAGAGCCACAGCGTCGCGGGCCACTTCTAACTGCCCTTTTTTAAGCCCGTGCAGTTTCATCTGTTTGGGAAGCAGGTAATGGTCCACAATGTCGTGTTTTTCGTACTCGGTATATCCGTCAAAATCAATGATTTCCAACCGGTCGCGCAGCGTAACCGGAATGGACGAAAGGGAGTTGGCCGTAGTAATAAACATTACGTTAGACACGTCAAACGGCACATCTAAAAAGTGGTCGGTAAATTCTTTGTTTTGCTCCGGGTCTAAGAGTTCCAAGAGGGCGGCTGCCGGATCGCCGCGCCAGTCTGAACCCATTTTGTCAATTTCATCTAACAGGAAAACCGGGTTGGAACTTTTGGCCTTGCTAATGCCCTGGATAATCCGCCCGGGCATAGAGCCAATATACGTGCGGCGGTGGCCGCGGATTTCGCTTTCATCGCGCACGCCGCCTAAACTCATCCGCACAAATTTGCGTCCAATCGCCCGCGCAATAGACTTGGCAAGCGACGTTTTCCCCACCCCCGGGGCCCCGGCAAAACACAACACCGGCCCGCGCAGGGAGTTGGTTAATTTATTGACGGCTAAATATTCCAGCACGCGTTCTTTGGGTTTTTCCAACCCAAAGTGGTCCTCATCTAAAATTTGGCGGGCGTGTTTGAGGTCCAACACGTCCTGCGTGGTTTTATTCCACGGCATATTTAAAAGCCAGTCTAAATAGGTACGCGCGACAGTGGCCTCGGGTGAGAACGGCTGCATTTTGGCCAAGCGGTCAATTTCTTTTTTGGCTTCTTCGGCTGCGTGCGGCGGCAGGCCGTTTTTCTTAATTTTAGCGCGCATGGCATCTAATTCTTTCTGAAAATCGTCCTTTTGGCTCAGTTCCTTTTGAATGGCTTTCATTTGCTCGTTCAAATAGTACTCTTTTTGGTTCTTTTCCATTTGGGTACGGACTTTGTTTTGGATTTTTTCTTCTAACAGCGCAATTTCCATTTCAGATGAAACAAGTTTTAATACTTTTTCCAAACGTTCGGTCAAGTTGACAGCTTCCAAAATTTCCTGCCGCTGGGCCGTTTTAACGAGCATATTGGACGCAATCGTATCCGCCAATTTGGCCGGGTCTTCCATTTGGCGCAAAAATGAAACACCTTCCACGGCGGCCCGGTGGGATTTGCGGGCATATTCGTCAAATTTATCCAATACTTGGCGCACCAATGCTTGCACGACCGGGGTATCTTCCTCGGGTTCTTCAATATATTCAGCTTGGGCAAACCAGCATTTTTCAGCCGGGTTTATATCCAATTTTACAATGCGCGCACGCACAAGCCCTTGTAAAAATACTTTTAAGGTGCCGTTGGGCATCCGCAAATTTTGCGTGATTTGGCACAGAACGCCAAATTGATATAGGTCCGACGCTTTGGGATTATCCTGCTCGGCCTCTTTTTGGGATAACGCCAAAATATAGTTGCCCGGCGTACGTAAAGCCAGGTCTACCGCGGCGATGGATTTTTCACGCGTGACAGAAAGCGGCAAACTCATCCCCGGAAACATGACCACGTCCCGGATAGCCACCACCGGCACGGTAGTAGGCAAAGAAAGTGTTAATTTTTTAATTTCTTCCATAAAATCCCCCTGGAAATTTTAAAATCGGTTTTTGTAAGCGGGGCATTTTAAGACGACATACCCCGCCCTGTAGGATAAGTGTAGCAAATTATTTTAAAATTAGCAACTATTTTATTATAGTGCTAATTATAAATCAAAAATATAGTTCCTGTAAGACCAACGACTACTCACAGGAACTATATTTCAAAATTTACTTAACACTTAACAGGCCGTCAAGCACATCATCCGGGCCCGAACCCGTACTGATATACAAGTCTCCTTCGGTTCTTTTAAAACCAGCCAATACTTCTATTTGTGAAGGTAGATTGACTTGGTTTTTCGGTGCAAACTTAATAAATAGCGGTGTTCCTTCCGGCAAATCGGCTCCGTTTGAGGTTTTAAATAAGCCCCGCGCATAGGCTTGATGATATATATTTACAATTTCCTGGGAATTATAATGTACTTTTTTCCTTTGTGTGTTATCAATTTCCTTAGTAAACGCATAATCCACCGCACGTTCTATATCTAAAATGTTATCACTAAAAATGCGTGTATTCAAATAAGGAACGGCTTGATTTTTTAGAGGAATAGGTAATTCTAATAATAGAATAACGTCCCCTGCATAGTCAAAACTTGTTTTTAAATCTTTCGTTGAATTTTTAATCCACTCAAGTGCGCCAAGAGCATAAAAGGAAGTTACCACAAAACGATCGGCTTTGATATGATAAATCCGATCTTCATCATACAACCGCCCGACGTACACCATCATCCATTTATTGCCCACCAGTACCCCGGTTCGTTGAAGAGTTTCATTTTTTCCCGACGCACGGTGAATCTTTACATCTACCGCATATACGGAACGAACTCTTTCATTGTTTTTGGTAATTTGGGTGTAAGAATTAGTTAGTTGGCGGTCCACATTTGCATTTAAATCCGGGCGTAATGCTGCAGCATTTGTTAGGGTTCCAAACAACATAGTTAGTAATACAATGTATTTTTTCATATAATTATCTCCTATATATTTTGACTATTAGACCTATATTTTTAGTATAAGGCAGAACAAGTAATATTCCATAGGGCTTTAGACCTACCCATGCATTAGGACTCTATAACATTTATTATTTACGCTACTTAATAAATAAACTATAGCTACAAAAATGGCCTATCCCTATAGGATAGACCATTTGTGCAGCCATAAACTTAACACTAACTTGCAGTTTCCACGAAGGCGTAACTAACCACAGAACCGTTATCATCTTTACAGGGAACCACATTGAAGGTTACATCCTGGTATTCCCCCAGTTTGGTTTTCATTTCCAAGACAATATCAAACGAGTTGCCTTCTGCGTCGTTTACCGCATCTTGAAAAGCCCGTTTAGACAAGTTTGCATTACGCACCAGCATGTCAAAAAAATCCTGCCCGACGGCATTTTCCGGCCGCAGCCCCGTAGACGCCAAAAGTGCCGGATTGACAAACGTAATTTGGTAATCCAAGTCCAACATTACAGCCGGTTTTTCAAGATATTCTAACGTACGGGCAAACGAACGGGATGCTTCGCTAAGCATCTTACCCGTTTGGCGCAGCTCAATACGTAAACTTAACAG
Source organism: uncultured Elusimicrobium sp. (assembly GCA_937891135.1). Classification (GTDB taxonomy): domain Bacteria; phylum Elusimicrobiota; class Elusimicrobia; order Elusimicrobiales; family Elusimicrobiaceae; genus Avelusimicrobium. Next base: position 6,279 of record CALAFB010000079.1, on the reverse strand, counting down.
CCGGGCCAATACGCCAATAAGTTCATCGGCTTGCGCTTCAAACGAGCGGCGCGGCGTTTGGGAAGCAAAACACAACGCTCCCATCACTTTTCCCCCCACCATAAGCGGAGCCGCCGCAAGTGCCCCAAATGCCTTTTTAATATGTACGCAATTACGGCAAGACGCGGCCGACAAATCCGGCCACAGCATACTAGTGCCGTCCTGTACGTTACGCAGACATTCTTCTACCGGGAACGAGGTAGTATCTTCTAGCTGCAGGGTATTATCCGTTACGTATAAGATATGACTTTCCCACCGGTTACGGCCCGCTGGTGCAAAACGCAGTACAAACCCTACGTCCGCCCGGAACGCTTTTACCCCAAATGCCAGAATTTTGTCTACCTGTTCGGTAAGCGATAACCCCGGTTCCCCCGTTAAGCGGTACAGTTCCCGTACTTGCTGGACTTGTTGCTGGGTGTGCTGCTCATCTTTGAGCCATACAATCACCTCATCCCGCCCGGTAATCGGTGTAATAGTTCCCTCAAATTGCCGTAGTTCACCGGCCAGTTTCCAGGCTACATCCACGTGAGAAACTACATTCATCGCCAAGGTTTCTTTGATGGTTAATAAGACACGTTCGGCCAATTCTTTATCCCAAATTTGGGAGAGTTTCTTGCCCTGGCAAAGTTCCGCCGCCTGCGGAGTGGGTAAAAAGTCCACATTTGAATACACTTCTTGCACGGTTCCGTCCACCGATACCTTGATATATAACCCCGGCAACGACGAGCGCATACTGGAAAGTTCCTGCGCTTCCTTAGATGTGGCCGACCACGCATCCCGTTCGGCCGATACGTCCCGCAATAATACCAGGGCCGCTTGCTGGCCCGGAATGTCCAACGCAGTAAGTGTAACCTGAGCTTCAAACTGGGTACCGTCCTTACAGCGCACGGCCCGCGTAAACGTAGTTTTACCCTGAGCGGCTAATTCTTTTTGTGCTTGGGTCAGTACCGGGCCCACGGGATTATCCCTCTTGGCTACGAATAATTCTTTAAAAGACATACGCGTCAGTTCATCTTGCGAAAAACCGACCTTTTCTGCTAAGTGTTGACTGACATTATCAATCGTTCCGAAACGTCCCTTATTTAATAACACAGAAAATACAATCCCTTCCGTAGATTCCAACAAGGCATTTAATTGGGCGGTACGTTCTTCCAACACTTTTACCAACTGCAAATGTACGGTTTGGTTGCGAAGGACAAACAGGTAACGTCCGTCTTCGCCGGTACGGATAGCCGTTAAACGTACGGCAATTTTTTCTAGGCCACTAGCCGGGTTTAGAAAATAATCCCGGTTGGAAAGTGCCCCGGTTTGAGATAGTACCTTCAGGTCCGCTTCAAACTGCGCCTTGGAAGAATCGTCTATTAGATGACGGATTTCCTGCCCCAGGAGTTCTTGCTCGGACAGTTGGCATAATTCACAGAAAAGTGTATTACACGAACGCATTTTAAAATCAGGCGAACATAATACATACGGCTCACTATTGGGTAACATCAGCATTTCTTTAGAATCTGCCGCGGTTGCCGTTGGCGGAAGTGGCTTACGTAACAGTTGCACCGGCGATTTTTTAGCAGCTGCTAACGTAGGCACTTTGTTGTATGGAAACACCGTTACAATGTAATGCGGCGTAGCGGTTTTGTTTGTATACTTATCCGCCCCCATCGGTTGGAACACCATGTGCAACGGCAAAATACCTTTGGACGCGTCTATCCGGTCCGGGAATTGGCGGGCTGCACGGGCAAAGTCAAACTCGTAATCCATTTCTGCCGGTTCGCCTGCACGCAATTTGCGGCGGACCTCCAACGTCAAAGCCGGGCGCAGGTACACATTGCGGTAGAAAGTTTTATCGGACTCGGTTAGCCCAAATAAGCGGCGACAAGCCGCATTCATCGCCCGCATATACCCATTACTTTGCAATACAAACGAAGCTGCGGCAGATTCTTCAAACGCTTGGCGGTAATTTTCCCGCTCGCGCGCCAGTTCACGTTGGGTACGGTTTAGTTCCGTCATATCCCGCATAAAACACAGTAAAATACGCCGCCCTAAATAACGGGAAGCAACCGCAGAAAATTCCACCTCTACCTGTTGACCGTCTTGCTTAATAAAACGGATAATGGCTGCTTGTTGGGCATCTTCTCCCCCGGCCAGGACCGCTTCACATTTTTCGCGCAAAAGGACCTGGTAATCCGGCGGGGTTAAATCATTCAGTTTTTGGCCGTTTAAGTCTTTGGAATCCGCGTATCCCAAAATATTGCACAAAGCCCGGTTAACGTACATCACTTTTTGGTCTTCTACCAGCATGACCCCCTCGCGGGCATTTTCTACTAAGAGCGTGTTTTTGTCACTCGCTTCGCGGATTTGTTTTTCCAACCGGGTTTTAGCCGTAATATCTTCGGACACAACAATTAACGAGCTGGGAGTTCCGTCTTCATTAAACACCGGGGTTTTAACCGTATGCATAATTTTAACTCCTTCCCGGGCCGTAGAAATAAGTTCCTGCGGGATGTTTTGCTCTTTCTTACTGTCAAAGACTTTTAAATCCCCCTCGCGCACAAATTCCAATTGTTCTTGGTTCATATCGCTGCGGTAGGTCGTTTTGCCAACTACATCTTTGGACAGTACCCCAAACAATTCTTCGCTCTTTTTATTCCACAAAATATATTTGCCTTCATAATCTTTTACCGACAACGAAACAGGTAAATTGTTAATGATATTCTGTAAGAAGTTTTTGGCGTCAACAATTTGCTTTTCTTGGGCTTTCTTTTCCGTAATATCTTCGGCCACGGTAAGCACCATAAAAGGGTTCCCGTCTTTATCAAACACCGGGGCTTTTACCAGGTGCAGTAAAATATGCTGACCATCCAGCGTAGTATATTCTTCTTCCGCTACGTCTACGATATTACCTTTTTCAAAAATCAACTTCTCCCGTTTGTCATAGAAAGGGTTGCGATACACTTGATCCCCTTCCTTTTCCCCGGGGAACATATCATACGCACGGCGGTTGACAAACATAATTTTTTCATTAGCACCCCGGGCATAGATGGCAACGGGGACATTGTCTAATACCGTTTGCAAGAAATTTTTAGTTTCCAACAGTTCTTTTTCTTGCGCTTTCATATCGGTAATATCTTCTACCAGGGTAATGACAAAGTCTGCTGCATTTTCTACATGTGTTACCGGCACTTTAATCATACGTAACAGTTTCGTAATACCCCGTCCGTCCACATAACTTTCTTCCGGAATGTGTAACGGCTTGCCGGTTTCAATTACTTGCCGTTCCCGGGCTAAATACCCGCTTACCTGTTCCGGCGTTTCGTGCGCTAAGGCGGTGTGGTGTTTATTCATTTCTTCTAAACTACTGTTACCAAATAATTCAGCACATTTTTGGTTGCGTAATAACATTTGGCCTTCGGGCGTGCGGGCATATAAACCAATCGGCGCGTTTTGCACAATAGCGGTTAACAAGGTGTTAATACGTTTGATTTCTTTTTCCTGCTTGAGTTTATCGGTAATATCTTCCACAATAGAAAGCACAAGCGGTTTGGGCCCGGCATCTTTAAGCGGCACTTTGCGCAAGTGCAGGATTTTTTTATTACCTTGGGAATCCGTATATTCTTCTTCCGGATAGTCTTTAATTTTACCTTCCCGCAAAATTTCCGCTTCGCGCGATTTATGCATATTTACATCTTGCTGGGTTTGGTAAGCATGTGCCCGGCCCACATTTTCTTCATTTTGCTCATTAAGCACTTTTAAACTTTGCCGGTTATAAAAGGTAACTTTATTATCGCAATCACGCGTATATAACCCCAGCGGTACATTATCCAATACGGCCCGCAATAGCGTACGGTTTTGTAATAGTTCCTGTTCGCGCAAATAGGGCTGGGTAGTATCTTCAAACAAAGTCAAAATCCGCAAATCCTTACCGGCTTCGGCCGGAAGAAAAATTTTAGTAATGGTTAAGACTGTTTCCTTATTTTGGGAATTTTTATAGGTTAATTGGACGGGAGATTGCGAAACACGTTGCTGTAAGATAGCCGCATCCAACCGTTGCAACGAAGGAACTAACTCTTTAGGGAAAAACGGATAAATTTCATGTCCGACCGTATCTTCACTTGTGTATGAAAAAAACTCTTGCGCCCGGCGGGACCAAAACAAACACGTGCCCGCTAAATTCTGCACGGCTACTGCCGTGGGCGAAGCATCCAGTACGGCCCGTAAAAATGTGTTATCCGCCGTCAACTGGGTAAAGTGCGGAATGGACTCTAGCGTAAGCATCACAAACGGCGTAGAAGCCAACAAACTGGCGGCCGCCCCCACAAAAACGGTTTCTGCCTGGTCATTCACCAACTCAATAATAATTTTTTTAGGCGGATTGGCCTGCGCCATGGTACGGACTTTATCCATCGTTAATCCAAAGCGGTCCACATACGAAGTAACAAGTACTTCATGCGAAGTACGCAACAAACGCACGGCACTTGGGTTGGCAAACGTAATACGCCCGGTAGCATCTACCAGTAAAAGAGCCAGCGGATATTGTTCTAAAAAAGACAACATCTCAGGCGATAATGCCGTAATGGAAGCCTCTTCTTGCTTTTTAGAAAAAAACGGAAAAAAATTAGTAGCCATAAACCCCTCTTTGTGCCGTACGCGCAGCCGCGCGCGGGCGAAACGCGAAATATACGTATACTGCTATCTTAATAAATTATCGGACACGGTGCAATAAAATTGTGCTGTAACAGGTATTATTTGTGTACCCAGTTAGAAAAAAGTACAATATACTATCTTAAAATAAAGGAGACTTCATCCATGAAGAAAACTGTCTTACTGTGCACCTTAGGTGCTTTCTTACTGGCCGCGTGTACCACTCCCGGAAAACGTACGGCCATTGGTGCAGGAGCCGGGGCCGCTGTAGGGGCCGGGGCCGGAGCGCTTATCTCTAAAGCCACAGGCGGGAAAGCCGGTACCGGGGCGTTAATCGGCGGGTTAGCCGGGTTAGCCGCGGGCGGTGCGTTGGGCAACTATTACGACAAACAAGCCAAAGAACTTGCCGCCATTGCCGACGTTGTAAAAACGGATAACGGGATTCAAGTATTTTTGAAAAACGATATTTTGTTTGACGTGGGCAGCGCGGTACTTTCTACCAATTCCATTCAAACGCTTAATGACTTAAACCGCGTACTTAAAAAATATCCCAAAAACCGCATTGTGGTACAAGGATATACGGATTCTACCGGGTCTGATGCATACAACTTGCAATTGTCTAAACAACGTGCTGAAGCCGTATATAATTACTTGGTTTCCGGCGGGTTAAAGACCTTGAGCATTACCTATGTGGGTTATGGTAAAGCCAACCCGGTGGCTTCCAACGATACCGAAGCCGGCCGCGCGCAAAACCGCCGTGTCGTGCTCTCCATTACTGCCAACGAAAAAGATATTCAATAAGAAAATTCGTAAACATAAAGCACAGTAACTCTCCCCGGTAGTTTAAGGGAGAGTTATTGATATTGGTAGTACCGATAAGCTTGGGTATCTGAGGCTAATTTTGCTCCTTCACTAGCGCAGACCTTGTTGGAAATATCATTTAAATCCTTGGAATAAGCCCGGCAGATACGTAAAAACGGACAATCTGTATATAAAAATCGTTGATGATATTCTAAGAATATATTCTCCCCTTTATAAAGGGTACAGGTTGCTCCAGCAACTGCGGTACCTTGTACATAACAATGGGCATCTGCGGGGAGGACAATGTCCAAGTCTGACAAATTATTGGTATATTTTCCATTGGCTAAGTAATAGGCCTCTTCGGCCTGCACAATGGTTTTTACATTATTTTTTAACCCCGCATAGCGGGTTTTCCACACGCTGAGTTGATATTGCGGCAACGCCACCGCCGCCAACACACCAATGATGAGTACGACGACCAAGAGTTCAATAAGGGTAAACCCGCCGTGATGAAATAAAGGTGTCATCCCCGAGGAATGTTGTCGGGGATCTCCCTTCTGCCCATTCTCTTGTTTGAACAACCGCTTCAACCATTTCTTCCAAAAACGGATGTGGGAGATTCCCAACAGAAACTTTTGGGAATGACAAGTTTTATTTTGTACAACTACATCATTTTGATTTTTCATCTTTTTCTCCTTAATAATTTTGTTAACAACCGCATACCTTTATTTGGGGCAAAAACGCCTTTTAAAACGGCTTTTACAAGCCGGGTATCTCCCCCCATTTATACGGTCGCTATCA
>CALAFB010000078.1 GCA_937891135.1 uncultured Elusimicrobium sp. | reverse complement strand
TCATGCCCAAAAGGCGTTTAGCATCCTTTCCGGGGATAGGCAAATCGTGCGCCATCTCTTTCATGCGTGTCTTTTCAAAAGCCGCATTGTGGGCCAATATAGTACCATTATTGCCGATATATTTAAGTAAGGCCTCCACACACCCATAGCGCGGGTCTTCCTTGCCCGTGGAAAGATACTCATAATGTTCAAACTTGCCGTTTGACTCGCGTTGCACATGGAGCGAGAATTGGAACGGGATTTGCTGATAGGGCCGCGAGTATTTCCACAAAGGGACAACAGGTTGCGTCGTCTCAAAATCCAAATAATAAAGCGGGTAGTTTAGTTTATTAAGCCATGCCGCCACCGCCGCATGATTGATATACGGCTTTTGGGTGCGGCACACCTCTACCCAATGGTTGTACTTATCATTATCAAAACTATTCGGAGGCAAATCGGCTATGCGCACAATGCCTTGCGCCATAAACTCCCGCGCCCGATTACTGCGCAAGAGATCAAATACGGAATCCTCGGGGATATCTTTCCAACAATAATCGTGACACTCACATTCTTTGCATCCGCTCTTATCCAGCTCTACCGTCGGCTCGGGTTTGGCTAGGAGCTCCTCAATAGCGGCCAAATTTTCTTCAATATCTTTGTCTGAAAACAGTTCGCTATCCATGGGAGTTAAGAGGAAAAACTGAGTTAAGTCCGGCTCGTCGGTGGTCATGAAATAGTCACTATTGATGTGCATTAAATAACAATGCTCCGGCGTAACCCCACAACGGCTCAGCACATAACGCTGAATTGAAATATCGTCCACGTAAATAGCATCAATGGTGCGCCCGCTACTTTTAACTTCCACCAAATTCCACCCGGTTGGCGTTTTCTCCAAAATATCCACAAATACTAAAATGCCGTTGTAAGCGAAGGCGGCCTCGTAGATAGCTGGCACACCTTGCGCCATGAGTTCCTGCGTACGTTTAATGGCTTCTTGTGGGTTTTTATAGCCATCTTTAACTAGCACCCCACCTGGGAAGCGCTTCCAAGCGAGTTCGCCGATAAAATGCCCTCTATCAAAGATTTTTTGCTGGGCAGCATCCGGTGGAGTTAGCACATCTTTTTTATTGCGGTACAGCCACAAATGCTTGGGGCAACTGCGGTATTTTGTGTATTGTGATTTGGATAAATTCATATGCACCTCTTAAAGTTATGATAGCACATCAAAAGGCCCAAAACATAATGCTAAGGAGTTTGCCGTCTTTATCGTATAAATCGCACGAGTAGGCCAAATCCCGCTTGGTACGCTCCAGTAGTTCTTCGCCATCTTTGGCAAACAAGTGCAAAACGCCTTTTTCATCTGTTTTGGAGATAATTTCAAAATAAACATAGCCATGATCGGTAACGTAGGTACCGCCCCATACTACTTTGTCCCAAGGGATACCTTTATCAATCATCCCCTGCGTACCGCCGTGCGCATGCATAATGTTCAAAAAACGTTGTATATTTCCTCTAATTGATTCAAATTTCATATTATCTCCTAGCCCCGGCCACCGTGATGACCGGGGCACATATTTTTATCCTCTACGATAGAGTGGCCCACCGCAAGATGGGCATTTCATCCCGGCAGGCGGGAAAGTGAAGGTAAACATCTGACGGCATTTGCTACATTCGTATTTTTGTTCAGCCATATAGTTCTCCTATACATAATTTGTACTGCCCATATAGGATAACAAACCCGTGCGACAACATTATGTCGCAACATATTATAGGCCGTTCCAAACTTTTTCTTGCCCCTCAAAATTTACTTGGCCCTCTGCCAAATTCATAAGCTCCCGCAACGTCAAATTATTCGGATTCTTGTATTCCAAGATATCCGCTACAATACGTGGAGACAAATAGCATAAGTTAATATACCGCGTAATCGTGCGTTTCGTCATGTGCACTTCTTTTTCCAAAACTCTCATTCCCCCGCCGCGTTCGCTTATCTTTTTAAGTTGCCAACCTCGTGCCAATGCGCGGACTAAACTTTCATTGAGTTGCCGTATCGTTAAAATATTGCGCGCTGTGCCATTTCGCAATTTTACCGAAG
>CALAFB010000077.1 GCA_937891135.1 uncultured Elusimicrobium sp. | reverse complement strand
CCACTATTAAGACATGGCTAACGGGCATCGAAGAATACGCACTACAGCAAGCCTTAGACGGTACGAACTATCCGGGCTATAAGATTGTGGCCGGGCGCAGTATTCGTAAGATTACCGACCCCGAAGCCGTGATGAAACTTTTAGAGGATAACGGTTTTGCCCGCGATACCTTTGTAAAGCCAACGGAACTACGTACCATTACCGACCTTGAAAAGTTGATTGGTAAGAAACGCTTTGGCGAGTTGTGTAACGACTACATAGAGAAGCCGCAGGGCAAACCGACGTTAGCCCCGGAGAGCGATAAACGCCCGGCTTTCAATGCAGCGGCAGACGATTTTAGCGGTATTGATGTATGATTGTCAGGCTACGAGTTAGTAAGGTAGAGCAGGTAGTTTGCAATAACTACACGCTACAGGTTGAGCCGGAGGCGTTGGCCCAAATGCTTTCAGACATACCGACCAACGACTTACGCCAGATACTAAGAAAAGTAAAACCCTTATAAACAAGTAATATGAGAAGTAAGACAGCAAATTGGTTTATCGTCAAAATCCGTTACGAGAAAACGGGAGAGGACGGGCTACAGAAGAAAGTAACGGAAATCTACGTAGTGGATGCTGTTAGTTTCGGAGAGGCCGAAACCCGGATAACGGAATACATGGCCGCGTACATTAACGGCGAATTTGAGGTGCAGGATATTAGCCGCGCCGCCTTTAAGGAAATTTTCTTTAGCGACGAAGAGACCGCCGACAGATGGTATAACGCTAAGTTGGAGTTTATCACCATTGACGAAAAGACCGAAAAGGAAAAGCGCAGCGCAGTAACGTACTTAGTTCAGGCCGGTACTTTCGACAACGCCCTGAAAAGCGTAAACGAGGTTATGGGCGGTACGATGATAGACTACGTTACGGCTAAGATTGAAGAAACTAAGATTATGGACGTTTACGAGTACGTCAGCAAAGACGAATCGGAAACAAGCGAGTAAGCACTAAGAGAGTATTAACAATAGTTATTCACATTCAAAAACAAAGTAATTATGATTACACCACAAGTTAAAGAGAGTAAGGTTATTTTCGGCCCGTGCCGTCTTTCCTACACTCACGTTTTCAACAGGTATAACCCTGATGGCCCGCAGGAAGAGGGTAAGTTTATGACAAACGTCTTAATCCCCAAGGATGAAAAGGAAACTATCGAGGCCATTAAAAAGGCTATCGAAGAGGCCAAGAAAGCCGCTATCGTTTCCAAGTGGGGAGGCAAAGAGCCAAAGAAACTTGATATGCCTTTGCGCGACGGCGACGAAAAAGACGATGAAAACTACGACGGTATGCTTTTCGTCAATGCGAAGAGCAACACGCGCCCCGGCATCGTTGACCGTAAGAAAGTGCCTATCGTAGACGAAGAAGAAGTTTATAGCGGCGTTTGGGCTATCGTTTCCGTTACGTTCTTTGGCTATGACAAGAACGGTAACAAGGGCGTTGCTTGCGGCCTTAACAACATTATGAAGTTTAAGGACGATGAACACTTTGGCGGCAGAGTTTCAGCCGAAAGCGACTTTGGCGACGTAGAGTTAGACAACGAGGACGACGAAGATTTGTAAGCCTTTTTAGTTGTTTGCCATAAGGTTTAGATTTTAGGACGCGCCCCGGCTACCGGGAAGATGTGGTAGCCGGGGTAGTAAAAAAGAAAAGCGTATGACTATCGTACTATTAAGTATCATTATCCTGTTATCGGTTGCACTTGTTACCGTAGTAATGCAAAAGCAGCAGCCCGTAAAGGACACGAAGCCCAAGGGCGACGAACTGACAAGCCGGTATATTATTACCAGGCTTACGCAGCAGAACTTTATCAAGGCGGTTAATATCGTCATGGACTTAGTACAGACAGAGGGCGCAGACATTGAAGTTATCTACGATAATCAGGTAATCTTTAACGGTTACATTGATATAGACGAAAACGGCAATAATAGGCCCCATTTCTACTACAATAAGAAAGTATTGGACGCTAATGGCATCATTTACAAATAAGGCACTATGACACAGAAAACAGACAATAACGAGCCGTTGACTATAGACGTTGCGACCGAAGCCGTAGAAGCGGAAATAGGCGTTACCGTCGAGTTATGGAAAAAGGAGCGTAAGGCGGCATCCGACAAACTGGAGAAAGGCCGTAGACTAAAGCGCACACCATTTGAGGCTATCGAGGAAAAGGGCTACTTAGACCCTAAGACGATGTACGACGAATATCAAAGAATCCAAAACCGGGAATCGCGTTTGTCGGCATCCGAGAGAGAGGTTATTTGCGGCATCGTAGAAACGGCTATGCGTACCGTCTTTGCCCGTAAGATTGACGAAGCGAGAAAGGCCGGAGAGGTTAAGCCCGGAATCCAAAAGAAAAAGAGAACCAAGAAAGCAACCCCTAAAGCAAAGAAGTAATGCGAGAATTAGGAATAGACATAGAAACGTACAGCAGTAACGATTTGGTTAATTGCGGCGTTTACAAGTACGTTGAGGCCCCGGACTTTACGATATTGCTATTTGCCTACGCTATTGACGGCGGGCCGGTGCAATGTGTGGACTTTGCAAGCAGCGAGACCCTACCCGACGAAGTATTTGCAGCCCTGACAGACCCGGACGTTATCAAGACAGCATTTAACGCGGCCTTTGAAAGAATCTGTATTAGCGTCTATTTCTTTGGCGGCAAACTCTTAGACCCCGCCCAATGGCGTTGCACGATGGTATTAGCCGCCCGCATGGGCTTACCGCTTTCGTTGGGGCAATGCGGCGAGGTGCTACGTTTGGCAGAGGGCAAAATGACAGAGGGTAAGGCCCTGATTAGATACTTTAGCGTACCCGCGCCAAAGACAGGCAAACGGCATCTACCAAGCGACGCGCCCGACAAATGGCAGGTATTCAAAGAGTACAATATTAGAGACGTTGAGGTAGAACAAGCCATTAAGAAAAAGGTACAGCGTCTAAAGCCCGCCGCCTTTGACGAAGATTTGTACGTAGCCGACCAAGAAATTAACGACCGGGGCGTGATGATAGACCGCGTTTTGGTAGATGCAGCCGCCCGGTTTGACGAAGAGTATAAGGCCGAACTACTGAAACAGGCGCAGCAGCTTACCGGCATGGATAACCCCAACAGCCCAGCGCAGATTAAGGATTGGCTACATAAGGTAACGGGCTTTACCGTTGCAAGCCTCAACAAAGCCAACTTAGACGATTTGGATAAGAAACTTATCTATTGGCCCAAGGCGCAGCAGGTTTTGGCTATACGCAGGGAAATGGGTAAGACCTCTAACAAGAAATACGAGGCTATGCAGAAATGCGTCTGTAACGATGGCCGAATACACGGACTTTTGCAGTTTTGCGGCGCAGCACGTACAGGCCGATGGGCCGGTAGGTTGGTACAGGTGCAGAACCTACCGCAAAACCATTTGGAGAGTTTGGACTACGCCCGCAGTTTGGTACGTCAGGGCGACTTAGAAGAGTTTGAACTAAACTACGGTAACGTCACTTTCGTACTTAGCGAGTTGATACGCACGGCGTTTATTGCCGCGCCCGGCCACACTTTCCACGTTTGCGACTTTTCGGCTATCGAGTGCAGGGTTATTGCATGGTTGGCCGGTGAAGAATGGGTATTGGACGTATTCAGGACTAACGGCGACATCTATTGCGCCAACGCTTCTAAGATGTTCAAAGTACCCGTAGAGAAGCACGGACAAAACGCGGAACTACGCCAAAAGGGAAAGATTGCTACTTTGGCGTTGGGCTACGGTGGCGGCGTTTCGGCTTTGGAAGCAATGGGCGGTAGCCGGTTAGGACTTACCGAAGCCGAAGAAAAACAGATTGTAGCCCTTTGGCGTGACAGCAACCCGCGTATAGTGAAGATGTGGGCGGTAGTGGAGAAAGCAGCCATGACCGCGTTAAAGACCGGGCAGAACGTGACCGTTTACCGTAATATCGTAATCGGCGAGCGTTGGGGTATGCTGACTATTACCCTACCGTCAGGCCGGACTATCTGTTACCCACGCGCAGAAGTTGGCGTAGAGTATAACGACGGGTGGAGGGGCGACCACGAAATTATAGAGTACGAGGGCATTAACCAGACTACGAAGAAATGGGGCAAGGTACGTACCTACGGCGGTAAACTTACCGAGAACATAGTACAGGCCGTAGCCCGTGACATCTTAGGCATCGTAATACTACGCGCCAAGGCCGCAGGGCTTAACGTGGTTTTCCACATTCACGATGAAATAATAGTAGAGGCCACGCCCGACCAGACTTTGGCCGACGTTGAGGCCCTGTTTAGCAAACCGATTGAATGGTGCAGAGACCTACCCCTGAAAGGTGCAGGGTACACTACGCCGTACTATCTGAAAGACTAAAATTTGAATAACGAAACGGTAGAAACGACGTAGGACGCGAGAAAAGCCGCAAGGTGATAAACTATACACCCGACGCGAGAAACGCGCTTAGAGCGAGAATTTAACGAAATATTAACAATTTAATACAATTTGATTATGCAAGTAAAAGAGATTGAAAGCCAAATTAAAGAAATTAACGGCAAAATGGAAAATTTACGGAGTCAAAAAGCCGACCTTATGGGCCAACTTAGAGACGCTAAACAAATCGAGTTTGAGGCAAAGCACGGCGTTAAGTCAGGTGACAAACTGACAACAAAGGACGGCACGGTTTATTACTACGACAGGTTTATTATTTCCTGTTACGGCAACATCATTGTTTTGTGTCACCCGGCTAAGAACGATGGCACAGCAAGCAAGGCAGACCGCCACCTTTGCGAAGATGATTTTTAATTACTACCAATAAATATTACATTACATAATAAAATTTAATTGATTATAAATTATTTAAATTAATTAAAAATAATTTTCTTCTCCAGAATTAACTTTTTTTGGTGTATCTTTAGCAACTTTTTTTTTAATTTTCTTTTTCTTAACTATTTTCTTTTTAACACTTTTATTTTCTGAATTAATTTCATTATTTTTATCGTCAGTATTATCATTCATTAATCCATTTTTTAAATCATTATCTTTTTTAAAATCGGTTTCAATTAAGAAATCAGAACCGCCTTGATTTGATTGTAAAATCATATTTTTTGCTTTTAATTTTTTATTTTCTTCTTTTAAATGATTCATTTTTT
>CALAFB010000076.1 GCA_937891135.1 uncultured Elusimicrobium sp. | reverse complement strand
TGGACCAAAGATGGGACAAAAGCGGACCTTACACTCAACCTTTACGCAAGATACCTCGCATTAAAGTTCTTAAAAGACAACAACTTAAATGAGCCCGTATTTTGCGATATTGCGTGCTCTATTGGCAGACGAGAAATTGATATCTGCTTACATGACGCGCATGGGGTGCTTTTCAAACAATACAAAGAAGTTAAAAGCCCAAAAGAACTCATTAAATTCTTCAAACTGGACACTCCCATTTATGCGGAGCTGTGCCGGAATGGATTGTTCTCAAGGATTAAATAATATGCCAAGCGGACGAAGCGCAGAGGAAATGAGCAAGATTGGACGACGCTTTCAAAGCGGGAAAAAAGCGAGTGAAAGTGGCCGTCGTGGTGGCATTGCTAGTGGTGAATCCAAGCGCAAACAAAAGACGATGAAGGAGATGTTGGATTATCTCTTGGAAAAAGAAGTGGTCAACAAATCTACTGGCGAAAAGGTCACTAGTTTGGAGGCCATGATGTCGGCTATCGTCCGCAAAGCCATAGGTGGGCATGTAGAGAGCTGTAAGTTTGTGCGCTCTACTATTGGGCAGGACCCTGTAACCAAAATACAGGAAATTGACCCCGTAGAGATTATAGATGACACGGGCAAGAAAACAAAATAGGCAGGTTTGTTATGCCTATCCGGATAAAGGATATTATAGCCCCCAAATTCTGTGGGGTATGGAGACAAATTAAAAGCAAAACCCACCGTTATACGCATTACTGGTTTAGCGGTGGGCGCAATAGCACTAAAAGCAGTTTTATCAGTATCGCTATTGTGCTTTTGATTCTACTGGATAGGGATGCAAACGCCATCATATTCCGCAAGGTTAAGGACACGCTCAAAACCTCGGTATATGAGCAGATTTTATGGGCGTGCAACATACTCGGGGTTAGTAGTTATTTCCGGACCACTTTATCGCCTTTGGAAATAACCTATCTCCCAACCGGACAGCGGATATTATTTCGCGGTATGGACGATCCAGCCAAGACCAAGTCCATCAAGTTACACAAGGGTGCATTTAAGGTCATATGGTTTGAGGAAGCCGACGAGTTTTCCGGTATGAAAGAAATCCGCAAGGCACTCCAAAGTGTCATGAGGGCAAGCGAGAAGTTTTGGATTTTCTACTCGTACAACCCTCCGGCATCGGTTAAGCATTGGATTAACAAAGAGGCCAAACATAAACGTGCGGATAAGTTGCAGGTACATAGCACTTACTTGGATGTGCCGAAAGAGTGGCTACCCAAGCAGGTATATGTGGAAGCCGAAGAGTTGCGGTTAACGGATGAGAGTGCTTATCGCAATGAGTATTTGGGCGAAGTGACAGGTGTGAGCGGTTTAGTATTTCCCAATTGGGAAACTTTTACCGACGAGGAACGACCGGATCATTTCGATGATGTGATTTTAGGGTTGGACTTTGGGTTTAACCACCCAAGTGCGCTAATCAAGTGTCAGTTCAAAGAGAAAACCGTTTATTTAGAGGAAATCTTTTATGAGCGGCACAAAACAAATGGCGAG
>CALAFB010000075.1 GCA_937891135.1 uncultured Elusimicrobium sp. | reverse complement strand
TCGTCACCGATTACGCCTAACCGCTGCTGGGCTGCGCAAAGGTCTTTGATACTCTGTATATCTTCGTCCCTTGCGCCCATCGTGTTACGCATATTGTTAGCCAACTTTGCTTCGGCCTCGGCTTGCTGTGCGTTGGCGGCTGTGTAGGTCTGCATTTGCCCGGTAAGCTGCTGCAAACCCGACATAGCGTTTTGAAAAGACGTAGTAACTTGGGTAACTTTCAACAAATCATCCCTAAGTTTGGTCGATTCGGTACGGGCAATCTCCAATTCTTCCGCAAACTTCTTTACGTTTGTGGATGCGGTAACGATTTGCTCTTTACCGTCAATCGTTAGTTTTATGTTAAACTTTACGTCTTTTGCCATTTTTAACGCTAATTTACTTACTCATATCGTTTTTTATTCTTATCTTCGCAGCATGAAAGGTATAAGAAACATAATAGTATCAGGGTCGCTTCTGACTTTCGTAGTGTCCTTTGCCGCTTTTATAATCAGTGCGTTAGTGGGATGCAACGGCGTTTTAGCGTGGTCGGGCTTTGCCGCTCTTATAGCCTTTGCCGTTTTCTTCTCTGCTGCGGACTTTACGAATAACGATGCTTACGTTAGCCGTCGTCGGCGTTCTTAACCCTCGCTATCAAACTTTCAAATCTCGCTTTGCTTTCCTCTGCCGTTAGCGGCTTCGGGGCTTTCTTTCTTGGGCCTTTGGTAGTTTCCTTATCCCACGGTAACGGGTAGACTTTCTTAGCGGTTGGCCGTCCTTTCAGGTGTGGCCGTAAGGTCGCCACTATTACCGCCCTCGTTCTTTCCCATCGGTCTTTGTACTCGGCTTCGCGCTGGTCGTGATACGCCTTGCAAATACTCTCAAATTCCTTTGGGGTACATCTGCAAAAATCGTCATACGATAAGCGTAAGCAACCCAGCGCAAAGCCTAAGTAATCGTTTATCCCTAAGTTTTTTTTTCTTCGGGTGTCTCGCTGTTCTCTATAGTGCCGTCGCCTGACTGCTCTTTGTTGGCCTCTGCCCACTCTGTAGCATCTTCGGGCGTTACGTTGTCGGCAAAGTCCATCAGCGACAAATTAAACTCTAAGCCATCTGCCTTAGATGCTGATTTCACGCAACACCAAAGATAAGTGCAAAGGTCGCTAAAACTTCCGGGGTCAATCTCTGTGACCTCTTTGCCGGTTTCCTGCTTGAAACGTAGCATAGCCCCCATAGTCTGCCTACAGGGGTACGCTACGCCATTGA
>CALAFB010000074.1 GCA_937891135.1 uncultured Elusimicrobium sp. | reverse complement strand
AGCCGTCTTTTGTGCGATTGGTGGGATAATTATTACGAAGTGTTAGAGCCGGGATGCCTGACACGCGAAACGTTGGATAAGTGCGACATCGTGCTAACGATGTTCCACGACCGCCAACTGATTTTAGGGCGCAGTAATAACGGCGTTGGCACACTTAACTACGAAGTGGACGAAATCGGCGTGAAGTTCTGGGCCGAAATGCCTAAGACCGTGGACGGCGATAAGGCTTTGGAGTTGGTGCAGCGCGGCGACATTGCCGGTTGCTCATTCATTTACAGCACGGACGAAGCCGACAGCGAGAACGCAGTTAGTTACGAGCGTTTGGACGAAAAGGACAGCAACGGCGACGATATTCTGTTGCGCCACGTTAAGCGAATTGATAACGTGTACGACTTTACACTGACTACCAAGCCCGCTTACGAGCAAACCGAAGTGACGCGCCGGGAAGTGGAGCAAGCGGGGGTAGTCTTTGATAAGTCAAAGGCAGAGGCCCCCAAGACGATAGACCTTGCAAAGAAACGCGAGGCTATACGCAGTATCAAGAAAAGAATAAGCCGCACCGTTTAGGCGGTACTAATTATATGTTTCATCCTTAAAAAGTTTCTGCAAAATGAAAAAGGAACAATTTAATTTTCGTGAAGCCTACGAGCGCGTGGACGCAATCAAAGGCCGCCTGAACGAGATGGCGCAGAATCTCGAAAGTGACAAAGAGCGCGAGGCGTTCACCGATGCCGAGGAGGGAGAGCGTAAGCAGCTTTTCCGTGAACTCGACATTCTGGAAATGAAGATTAAGGCGAACACGCCGACAATCGAGGTTATGCGCCGCGAGGACATCGCAGAGGCAAACCGCCAAATCCGCGAGTGTCTGGATAAGGGGCAGCGGTTTGAGTTGAAGATTAGCCGCGCCGTGGCATCTTCTTTCCACGGCAACGCATCCGGCTATGCCGACCCAGCCAACACCCCCAATGCCGCAGGGCTGACAACCCACGACATCGTAGAGCCGCTTTATAACAAGACGGTGCTTTCGGCTATCGGTAGCCCACTTCTTACCGGGCTGAAAGGTAATCACCAATGGCCCGTAGTTGAGGCTTTCCAAGCCACGATTAACGACGAGGGCGCAGCACTGGGCGACACCAAGATACCCGTAGGAAAACTGATTGCCAAGCCGGAGCGTATCGGTATTGCCGTGCCTATTACCCGCGAGGCACTCAACGAAACCGACGATTTGCTGCAAGTGGTAGCCACGCAGTATATGCCGGTAGCCATCGCAACGCTGATGAACAAGATTATGTTTAGCCCCACAAAGGTAACGGGCGCGACGAATCTTGTTGGCCCATTCCTCACCGCCAACCTGAAAGCAGGGCAGAAATTGCAGTACACCGGCGAGGCCCCGACCCTCAAAGAGTTGGTAGCCCTGAAAGCCGCCGTACTTGCAACCAACGTACAGGCCGACGGTATGTGCTATGTGATGAACGAAACCACAAAGGCACTTTTGGAGGCTACGCCCAAGTGGGACGGTGCTAACGTCGCCATCGTGGACGAAAACGGCAAGATTAACGGTGTGCCGGTATTCACCACTAACGAGGTTGCCGACGGCACGGTAGATTTCGGCGTGTTCAAGTACGCACCACAGGGCTTGTTTGGCGATATGGTGTTTATCATTGACCCGTACAGCCAGGCACGTAAGAACGCTATCGACTTCGTGCTTAACGTGGACTACGCTATTACGGTACTTCGTCAGGAAGCGTTTGCAGTTCTGACCAAAAAGACCGCGTAAGCGAATGTGTAACGCAATATCAGAGTTTTAGATTATGGCTAATGTAGTGAGTTTGGAACTATTCAAGCAGCACGTTAAGGCTGATGATTTCGCCGATGATGATGTGTATTTGCAGCATCTTTTAGATACCGCAGAGGCGCACGTTATCCGCAGTACCAACCGAGCCAAAGAAGAATTAGCGGAGATTGGCGGCGGTGAGTTTCCCGCCGAACTGAAACACGCTATTTTGATGATTGGCGCACATTGGTACAATCAGCGCGAGAGCGACAGCACTACGCAAATGCACAGCGTTCCCGACTCACTGCAAGCCCTGATTAAGCCCTTTAGAAAGTTGGCAAGATGATAGCCGGACGGATGAAATATAAACTTACGTTGTTAGAGCCGGTAAAGGACACTAACGACTACGGCGAGGAAAAAACCACTTATGCCGAAACCCGCACCGTACACGCGGAGCGAGTAAAGCAGAGTGGCAACCGTAGCGAGGAAGTGGGCGAACATTTCCCGGACTATCGCGCAGAGTTCAACATTAGGGATGCCCACCCGGTACAAGAAAATTGGCGGGTGCAGCAATTAGGCGGCTACCTATACACCGTTACGAACATCGTGCCGAATTTGGATAGAGGCTATAAGACTTTGGTATGTGTTAGAGTAAACGAGTAATAACAATCCGTAAGCAATGGCAAGTCAGATAGTAGATATTGAAAAGCCGTTTAACGACGTATTCCGGGCGTTGGACTTGAAAGACCAACGTAAGGCAATGCGCGGTGCAATGCGCCGAGAGGGAAACCGCTTGAAGAAACACGCTATTACTGAATTGCAAAGTAGCGGAATCGGGCAAGGCACAAAGCAACGACTTTCAAAGGGTATTCGTATGCGCGTCTATCCTGATAAGTTCGGCGCGGGCTTTATGCTATCCGTTAAGCCTAACAAGAAACAAGGCTACCACACTAACCGGCAGGGCAAGGAAAAGCCGGTACTTATGTGGGCAGAAGATGGCACGAAATACCGCAAGACAAAGACCAAAACAAAGGTGTTTGTACGCAAGCGGAAAGGCCACGTTACCGGGCGGATGAAGCGTTACGGTTTTATGCGTAAGACCGATGAGCAGGCAACACGGATTGTTGAGCAGAATTTGTTTAGCGATTTCCAAAAGAATTTGGAGAGAGCGGCAAGAAAAAAAGGACTAATGTAAAGTTATGACAGAAGTACGCAGGACATCATTAAACGCGGGTTTGATTATCCGTAAAATCCTGATGGAGAGTGAAGCGGTAACGCAGCGCACCAAAAAGATTTTCCCGGTAGTCATAGACAAAGCGGAATTGCCCTATATCCTTTACCGCCGTGCAGCTTTGGAGCATAACCCGACGAAAGCCGGACAGCCCGGAGCGGACACCGTGCAGATGGAAGTAAACGTATATACGGCAGCATACGCCGAGGGCGTGGAATTAGCCGAGGCAGTGCGCGAGGCGTTAGACTACGCGCAGGGCGAAGTACCAGGCTTGAAGATGCGCAGTTGTACGCTTACCGACAGCGAAGAGGGTTGGGAAGATGATGCGTGTGTACAAAATATGA
>CALAFB010000073.1 GCA_937891135.1 uncultured Elusimicrobium sp. | reverse complement strand
CGTTTACGGAAGGGCATTTAAAAGTATTATTTGGTAAATTTTCGCGGTTAGATGAAGTATTTACGCATTTAGAAGAACAAGGGTTTGTACTGGTTCACAAACGTATGCCCAAAACCAATGCACCTGGTGCGGAAGGCACGTTAGCACGCAAAGTACGGTACAATATAGCCAAACGGGACGGCAACAAAATGAACCCGGAAGTAGAAGAGTATGTATATGGCAACAGGGAAGTGGTGGTGGCCCAGACCGCGCCCGCTCGGTTAAGCACCCCCGCGCCCAGTTATGGGCCAAAGGGACGTACTCCCAGAAGAACACCGGACGAAGTATTAGAACAAGTGTTGCAGTTTATCAGAGACAATGGCAGATTTCCTGCTGAGACTGCGGCAGACCCAGCAGAACGCTTGCTACGCAGGGCATTTAACAATGCGTGCCTCAAAGCAGAAGCACAAAACTTAAAGGATGGCACGAGTCAACGGCTACTCGCATTAAAAGCCCAATGGGTAAAAAAAGTTTCCAAAGGCCGAACTCCGCAAGAAGTATTAACCGAATTAGAAGTTTTTATTGAAAAATATCATCGTTACCCTTCTGCGTATACAGAAGATCCGGCAGAAGAGTCCTTGCGTAATGCAGCAGACGGGGCGATAATGCGTGCCAAAGATCCGCAGGACCCCACCATTGTACGCTTAACAAACTTAAAAGCACAATGGGTCAGAGATATTAAAAGACCGAAGCAATTATTAACCGAATTAGAAGTTTTTATTGAAAAATACCACCGTTACCCTTCGCAGACTGCAGGAGATCCGGCAGAACGGTCTTTGCGTAATTCAGTGGACGATGCAATAAAGCGTGCCAAAGATCCGCAGGACCCAACTATCGTGCGGCTTATATATCTTAAAACCCAATGGGTAAAAGAGATTTCAAAGAGCAAAACTCCGCAAGAAGTATTAACCGAATTAGAAACTTTTATTGAAAGATACCATCGTTACCCTTTTTGGAATACAGAAGAACAGTTGGAACGGTCCTTGTATAACGCAGTTAACAATGCTATACGACGTGCCAAAAACCCGGAAGACCCGGTGATCGTGCGGCTTACATCTCTAAAAGAACAATGGGAAAAAAAAGGCCGAACTCCGCAAGAAGTATTGACTGAATTAGAAAACTTTATTGAGAAATACCATCGTTACCCTTCCCGAGAGGCAGAAGATCCGGCAGAAGAGTCCTTGCGTGATGCAGCAGACGGGGCGATAATGCGTGCCAAAGATCCACAGGACCCGATAATTGCTCGGTTGGTGGCCTTAAAAGCACAATGGGTAAGAGAAAAAGCCGATCCCAGAACATCGCAGGAGATTTTAGAACAAGTACAACAGTATCGGGCCACTCATAACGGACAAAATCCTTCCGCGTATGCTACCGATAAGGAAGAAAAAAGTTTGCGTTTTGCATGGAATTATATTTATTATAAATACAAAAATGTTCCGCTGGAAGACATAGAAGACCTCGCCGCTCGTGAACTCGTGCAATTACACCGGGAAACCATTAGCGTACAAGATTAGCTCCCGGTGTTCTATCACGCATTTCACCGTCAAATTTGCTAAAATACCTTATATATGACTTCTACTAATTACGCGGACTTTGACGTTCCGCAAGACCTAAAATTTAAAACCCACGAACTAATCCGCATGGGAAATTTTAATTGCTCGGCCCAAATCCCGGCCGAAAATTTTGCCGGTGTCTTACAAGTCCCGAACAAAATTACCAAGGCAGAAGTAAACCTCTCGTTTTCCGTTACGCCCAAAGACATTATCGTAACTGGCAAAATTTCTGGCGAGCGCGAAGTAGAATGTGCCCGCTGCTTAAAGCACGTGGTGCAGCCGTTTTCTGCCGATTTTTCAGAAACTTATAGCACCAAACTTGAAATAATTGATATAATGTATATAGTTGCGCAAACGCTGGCCCTTACGGAAGATATCCGTTTTCTGTGTGCGCCGGATTGCAAAGGCTTGTGTGCCCAATGCGGGCATGATTTAAACGAAGGCCCTTGCGGTTGCCAAGAAGAACATTTATCGCCTTTTAGTGTATTAAAAGGCAAATTTAAGTAGTTTGAATTTTTACAAATTATAGGAGTAATAAAAATGCCAAATCCAAAGAAAAAACATACTCGTTCCCGCCGGGATATGAGAAGATCTCACAACTCGGGCGTAGAACTTCCGCAGCTCGTGGAATGTCCGAATTGCCACGCTAAACGCTTGCCGCACAACGTGTGCCCTGCTTGCGGATATTATAAAGACCGCGTAGTAGTGGCTCAAAAAACCAAAGAAGAACCTGCCCAAGAAGCTAACTAATAAACTGCTATGAAAATAGCATTGGACGCTTTAGGCGGAGATTTTGGCGCGCGCCCCAACGTACTCGGGGCGCTCAAAGCCGTTAAAAAACTGGGCGTGGAAGTAATCCTCGTCGGGGATGAGACGGTTTTGCGCCAGGAACTCACGGCCCTAGGGTACAACAAATTGCCGACTGGCTTGTCTATTGTGCATGCGCCGGAAACCATTGATATGGGGGCCGAGCCGGCCAAGGAATGTCGCCAAAAGAAAAACGCCAGCATCATTGTATGTGCCGATTTGGTGCATAAAAAAGAAGCGGATGCGTTTGTTTCTGCGGGTCATTCCGGGGCGGCCATGGTGGCTGCGTTGTTTGGGCTGGGCCGTATTAAAGGGGTCCAACGCCCGGCGATTGCCACGCCCATGCCTACCTATAAAGGCGTTAGTTTATTGTTGGACGGCGGAGCCAATGCAGATTGTAAACCTATTCACTTATTACAATTTGCTGTCATGGGTTCTGCCTATATGCAAAAAGTATTTGATATTCCGGCCCCGTCTGTGGGGGTATTGTCCATTGGCGAAGAAGAAACCAAAGGCAATATGCTGGTCAAACATACCGTACCGCACATGCGTGATATTGGGGTTAATTTTAAAGGCACCATTGAAGGCCGCGATGTAAACACCGGGGATACGGATGTGATTGTTTGCGACGGTTTTGTGGGTAACATTGTTTTAAAAATGGCCGAAGGGCTTTCCAAAACGCTTATCCAAATGATTAAGCGTGAAATTAAAAAACGCCCGATGGCTATGTTGGGGGCTTCTCTTTCCAAAAGTGCTTTCAAAGCCGTCAAAAACCATACGAACCCGGATTGTTATGGCGGAGCACCGTTAGTTGGTGTCAATGGGGTAGCGATTATTTCACACGGTAAATCCAACGAAGTGGCTATTTTTAATGCACTTAAAACGGCTTCCCGTCTGGTAGAAAAAGATTTTATTGGCGATATTGCTGCTAAAATGGCTAACTTAAAGCCAACCTTTGATGAGTTGGAAAAAGAACTCCAGCAGGAGAATTACCATGGCTAATTTTATCGGGAAAACGGTTCTTGTTACCGGCGCAACCCGCGGTATCGGGCTGGCTATTGCAGAAGAATTTGCCAAAGCAGGGGCTAATCTGGCTATTTGTGCCAGTCATGAAACTGGGCTTGCCGGGGCAGCGGCCCATTTAAAAGAACGGGGCGCAAAGGTATACGCGCACGTAGCGGATATTTCCAAAGCGGCAGATTGTGATGCTTTTATAAACGGCGTTTTAAAAGAATTTGGACAACTGGATGTGCTTGTCAATAACGCCGGTATTACCAAAGATAATTTAACCGTACGCATGAGTGAAGAAGATTTTGATGCGGTTATCAACGTAAATTTAAAAGGCACATTTTTGATGTCTAAAGCGGCGTTAAAAGTGATGTTTAAAAAACGGAGCGGAAGTATTGTAAATATTTCTTCCGTTGTCGGTCAAATGGGCAACCCGGGCCAGGCTAATTATGTAGCCAGTAAGGCAGGGATGATTGGTTTAACCAAAACCTGGGCCAAAGAATTTGGTTCGCGAGGGGTGCGTGTGAATGCCGTAGCTCCGGGGTTTGTGCAAACCGCTATGACCGATGCGTTGCCCGAAGACGTAAAAGCCAAAGCCTTGGAAGCGGTTCCGTTAAAACGCTTTGCTACGGCGGCAGATATTGCCAATGCTGTGGTGTTTTTGGCGAGTGAAGAGGCTGCCTATATTACCGGGCAAGTGCTTGCGGTAAATGGCGGTTTATATCTATAATTTTGTATAATTGAAATAAGGGAATACCCTTTTTATGGAGGACTAACATGTCTGTAGAAAACGTACAAGAAAGAGTAAAAAATATCATCGTAGAACAATTAGGCGTAGAGGCCGACCAAGTAAAGCCCGAAGCCCAATTTGTCAACGATTTGGGTGCCGATTCCTTGGACACGGTGGAACTCATCATGGCCTTGGAAGAAGAATTTGATATTGAAATTCCGGATGATAAAGCCGAAAAAATTAAAACTGTCGGCGAAGCCGTATCTTATATTCAAGAAAACGCTAAAAAATAATAGTGCAGACGGATATTGAACGTATCTTAGGATATTGCTTCAAAGATAAGGCCGTTTTAAAGGAAGCACTCACTCATAAATCATTTGCCGGGGAGCACCGGGGCATTAAACATAATGAACGCCTGGAATTCCTGGGGGACAGCATTTTAGGTGCTATCGTGGCTGGTTATATTTATAACGGGTGCCCACATGATGAAGAGGGAGTGCTTTCTAAAATTAAAGCAAATTTAGTTTCCCGGCGTAACTTATACCTTTGGGGCAAGCAGCTAAACCTGGGCCGGTTTATTTCTTTGGGCCGCGGGGAATTGGCTATGGGCGGCCGCGAACGGGACAGTATTATTTCCAACGCGGTAGAAGCTGTAATTGGGGCCATTTATCTGGATGGTGGTTACGAAGCTGCCCGCGCGTTTATTTTACCGTGGGTCCGTACGCAAACGCTCTCTCAAGATGCACAAGATTTTAAAAGCCGTCTGCAAGAAGTGTTGCAGCAGCGTGGTCCGCAAGTGCCGGAATATGAGATTATTCAGACGGTCGGTCCGGACCATGATAAAACCTTTACCGTCCGTGTCAGTTTATCGGGTAAAGAATTAGGCCTGGGCAAAGGCCACAGCCGTAAACAAGCCGAACAGGCGGCTGCGCATGAAGCGCTGATTAAATTAAAAGGTAATTGATATGCCAGCTCCCTTACCCAAAAGACGCAAAAATACCCTTTCCCGGATTACCCGGTTCCCGGTAGATGCATCGGCAGAGGCTCCTAAAAAAACGGTGTGGGGAGTTATTGGCTTGATTGCCTTATTACCGGTAATATTTTTAGTAATGTATACGTTGTGGAACAACCGAGCTTCGTCTACTCCTTCCCGTAAAATTGTACCTAAAATTATAGTTACGCAAACTCCGGCGGAGTTAGCAGCGGAGCTTACAGAGGCATTACAAAAAAATGATACGCAGGCGTTTATTGATATGTTGAATACCAAAACGCCGGATGTAAATATTGTCAACAGCAAAGGCGATCCGCTAATTGTGGCGGCGGCTACTCTGGGTAATTATGCAGCGGTGGAAGAACTTATTTTACTGGGGGCAGATGTCAACGCACCGAACGCATTTACCAAAGACACGGCCCTTATCCGCAGTTTGTATAACGGGCATACAGATATTGCCCAACGGTTGGTATATTCCGGGGCCAATATCAATGCAGTCAATAACTATAAACATTCTCCGTTGTATATCGCACTTGAAAAAAACAATGTGCCGATGATTGAACTGTTTTTATTAAACGGAGTCAAAGAAGGGCTTACTAAAGACTATTTGTTCCGTTCGGTATCACTTAAAAATGAAACGGGGGCCCTTACCATGTTAAAGGGCGGTATTGACCCCAATATTTCCAACGACAAAGGCAACACGCCGCTAATTATTTCGGCTTCGCTGGGGGATGTGGTTATTTTGCAGCATTTGCTAGCCTACCGGGCAGATGTAAATGCGGCCAATAACGAGGGAAATACCGCACTTATTTATGCCGCGCGTTATAATCATCCGGAAGTGATTAAAATGCTTTTACAGCCGCAAACCATGCAGACCCCGCTGGATGTAAATGCCCAAAACAAAAAAGGGGAAACGGCGTTATATTGGGGGGCTTCTAAAGGATACGTAGAAGTAGTCAAACGCTTGCTGGCGGCCGGTGCGGACCCGACGATTGCCGCCAAGGACGGGCTCGTTCCGTATGCCATCGCCAAACGAAATGGGCGTACCCCGGTATTAGAATGGTTTAATAAAGATGTGCGTGAAGTAGAAAATGCTGTGATTGAACAAGATAATAAACAAATTTTAGCCAAACGTAAAGAACAACAGCAAGCCCAAAAGGCCGATGATATTTTTGCGGCTGCGGCCAGCGGTAATCAATCCCGTGCGGAGGAACTTGTGCTTTCCAACCGTAGTTTACTGACGGAAAAAAACAAAGAAGGCAAAACCGCATTATTAGTAGCCGTAGAAAATAACCAGCCGGATATGGTGGACTATTTAGTAAATGAAGGGGCCCGTCTGTTTGAACCTTCTACATCGGGAAATGCACTTCATATGGCAGTATCTGGCAAGAATATATTGATGCTTAAACATCTGGTTCAATTAGCCCGCCAAAAAGGGCAGTTGGCCCTGATGTTGGAATATAAGACGGTTCCTGCCAAGAACGTCCCGGCCCTTACGCCGTTAGGCTGGGCAGCCCGCGCATGCGAGCATGAAATGTATAATTATCTGGTTTCCGTCGGCGCGCGCGAAGGCGATGCTAATCAGTCCTTTAGTCCGTCTGCGTTGCTAACCCAGTGCAGTCAGTAACAGCAGTTTTAGAATAAAACCACAGCCGCCCGGTTTTGTACTTTGGGCGGCTGTAGTATTGTGTAGACAACCCCCGGCTATGCCGGGGGATATTTATTAAGGTTGTTTATTAAGGTTGTTTATGCGTCAAATTTTTCTAATGAAGTCCATCCCCGGGGTACTAAACTATCGCATACGGCTTTTGAGATACTGTCAAACCAACCACACGTATGAGACCAAGCATTTGTTGAAGGATTTTTGGAAGAATATAAGACATAATATAAACTTCCTTCGCGATACGCTATAATTTCACAATTAGTACTTGAGCAATTTCCATAATAACTATATGAATTTGTGAAACACGTAGTATTGTCTTGTTCTATACATGCCAAATCAATATCTAAACTGGCGTAGGTGGCGGTGTTATCTGGATCTTTGTTGTTTCCTGTAAACTGAATCATTGAAGTTGAGGTGATCCCATTTTCCAATATCCACCGGTCCACGGCTTTTTCCAGTGTGCTAATTGTAAGTACGGCCTCGGTAGCGCGTGCTTTTTCCACGGCCTTTTGGTATTGTGGTAACGCCACAGCAGCCAAAATGCCGATGATGAGGATAACCACCAATAGTTCAATCAGCGTAAACCCGCGGTTTCCTTCGTCCCTTGAGGAAGAGAATGCCCGTAGTTGATAGGTCAGGGCTTGCCCTGAGAGTTGTTGTTCCTGGATAAACCCCTTTCTTGCGTCTATATTTTGTGTTTGCGTTTTACCCCGCCGGGTATGGTTATTTGTCATTTGTTAAGTCCTTTTGTAAGTAGTTTCATTGATTGCGGACTCCCATACAGCAAAAACGGCTGCTATATCTGAGCCCTCAATCAATAACCCAAACAGACAGCCGCGGCCTGCCGTAAAACGACAAACGCTCGGCAAGAACCCGTCCGGGAGCTACCCGTTCCAATTCTTGCCTGCATTACCGGCTGTTTATGGATTGATTGAGGGGGCTTTCGCCCTATTTGCATAACATGCAATTCCAAAAACAGTAAATAAAATTTTTTAGTTACGCCCGTGGGCGTTGTACTTCAACCCTCCTGCCTAAAATATTATTTAATTATAACAAATTTACTTATACTCATTGAAACTAACCATTTCTTCCAGTTTTTTGCGTCCGTGCGGGGCTGTGGTAAGGGCCGCATCTGCCGGGTAGCCTACGGCCAGTAAATAATCAATTTTTTTACCTTTGGGCAGGTTAAAGAAAAGTTCTGCTTTGTCGGAACTGAACCACCCAATCCAACAGGTTCCTAACCCTTGTTCCCAGGCGCGTAGTACAAAATGTTCGCCGGAAATGCCTTGGTCTATCAAATAAAATTCAGTCCGGCGGAAAAAAGTACCCAAGCGGCTCGTAAAATTACCGCGGTCGGAAACAATGGCCACTAACACCGGGGCTTTGGCTGCCCACGCTGTCATATTGTAAACCCCGCTAAATGCTTCTTTGCAGAAATTTGCTTTTACTTGCGGGTCATCAATTACAATGTAATGCCAGGGCTGCGAATTACAGGCCGACGGAGCCAGCCGTGCTGCTTCCAAACAAGCGTTTATTTTTTCCCGTTCTACGGGTTTGTCAGCAAATTTACGCACACTGTGGCGTGTTTCTATCGCAGTTCTTACATCCATAATATCCTCCCCAAAGTAATCTAACCATAGTGTAGCAAATTTTATAAAATAACTATATGCACTTTACAAAATACAATGGACTCGGAAACGATTTTATTTTTTTAGACGGTTCTGTGGCACAAGGGGTACAAGACCCCGCCGTCCTTGCCCGCACGCTGTGTAACCGCCGTACCGGCATTGGGGCCGATGGGCTTATCTTGCTTTTGCCTTCGGACAAAGCCGATGTACGTATGCGTATTATCAATAGCGACGGCAGCGAAGCCGAAATGTGCGGCAACGCTTCGCGCTGTGTGCCTCTTCATTTATTGACAAGCAGTCAAACTACTAAAAAACAAATCACATTAGATACGTTAGCCGGGCTTATCCATACTGAAGTATTGGACGCAACAAAAGGTCTCGTGCGTGTGAATATGGGTACACCGCGGGAAATAGTTTCCCCATTTGCTGTAAAAACTCCGTCGCACACGTTTGAAGGAACGAAAGTATCTATGGGCAACCCGCATTTTGTGGTTTTTGTAGAAAATGCGGAAAACTTTCCGGTTGCGGAACTAGGTCCAATGATAGAGACGCATCCGGTTTTCCCACAAAAAACAAATGTAGAATTTGTGCAAATTTTAGATAAACATACCGTACGTATGCGCGTATGGGAACGTGGGGCTGGCATTACGCAAGCGTGCGGCACAGGTGCGTGTGCCACAGCGGCAGCTTGCGTGTTAAACGGCGTAACAGATCCCCACGTAACCGTCCGTTTAGACGGGGGGGAACTGCAAATTGCGTGGCCTGAACGTAAAGATATTTGGATGACGGGTCCGGCCACCCGGGTTTTTGAAGGAGATATTTTGTTATGACGCAGTTAAATGCTCACTATTTAAAATTACAAGGCAGTTATTTGTTTTCTACCATAGCCAAGCGCGTGCGGGAATATAAAGAAACACATCCGGGCCAAGAAGTTATCAGTTTAGGCATTGGGGACGTCAGCCAACCGCTCGTTCCGGCGGTAGTAGCCGCGCTGGAAAAAGCCTCTCAAGAAATGGGCCGTGCGGAAACTTTCTGCGGGTACGGTCCGGAACAAGGCTATGCATTTTTGCGTGAAGCAATTGCCGCGCACGATTATCAAAAACGTCATTTAGATATCTCTGCGGATGAAATTTTTGTGAGCGACGGGGCCAAAAGTGATGTGGCCAATTTCCAGGAACTTTTTTCCCAAAATACAGTCGTTGCGTTGCAGGACCCGGTTTACCCGGTCTATTTAGATACAAATGTTATGGCGGGCCGCACGGGCGCGTTTGAAAAGGGGCGTTTTGGTAACCTTATCTATTTGCCTTGCACGGAAGAAAACGGCTTTGCTCCGCAGCTCCCCGTGGCCCATGCAGACCTTATTTATTTATGTTCTCCGAATAATCCAACGGGAACTGCACTTACGAAAGCACAACTACAACAATGGGTGGATTACGCGCGCGAACATAAAAGTATTATTTTATTTGATGCTGCTTACGAAGCATATATTACGGACCCTAACATTCCGCACTCTATTTACGAAATACCCGGGGCGGAAAAAGTAGCCGTGGAATTTCGTTCTTTTTCCAAAACAGCCGGCTTTACGGGCACGCGCTGTGCCTATACCGTGGTGCCGAAGGCCTTACAAGTATATGATGAAACAGGGGGAGCCCACCGGTTGCACGCACTATGGTTGCGGCGGCAGACTACCAAATTTAACGGGGTTGCTTATATCATTCAGCGTGGGGCCGAGGCCGTGTATAGTGCGGCGGGCCAAACTGAAATTAAACGTGTGATTACTGGGTATCATCAAAACGCACAGATTATTTTGCAGGCCTTGCAATCGGCGGGATTTACGGCCTTTGGTGGCAAGAATGCCCCGTATATTTGGCTTAAAACGCCGGCGGGGCAAACCTCTTGGGCGTTTTTTGACTTTTTATTAAACCAGGTTCAAATTATCGGAACACCCGGAGTAGGGTTTGGATTATGCGGAGAAGGATATTTCCGCCTTACCGCATTTAATACGGCGGCACTTACCCAACAAGCTGCGGCGCGGCTTAGTAACATACATATACATTAAATTTTGCTACAATATACGCACGGAGGAAATTATGAATCATAAAAAAGCAAATGGTGTAGAAACAACTTTATTTCGGACTATTCCCGCAGTTACCTATCAGGATGAGTCCCAGTCTAAAAACACATGCAGGGGTTCGTTGCGTGCCGGGTTTACCTTGATAGAGGTATTGGTCGTAGTATTTATTGTAGGGACCTTGGCGGCTGTTTCCTTGCCCATTTATACCCGCGCGATTGAGCGTTCCCGCGCTACAGAAGCCATGACGAATATCAAAGCCATTAACGATGCCATTTATGCGTATTATTCTATGAAAGAAAAATGTCCTACTAAATTTAATCAATTGATTGTAACCTTATCGCCGGATCCTACGGCTACCAATACTTCTTTGGCCAGCGGAACAGTAGATACGAAATTTTTCACATTTTCCTTGTCTAGTACACAGACGGCAGCGGTTCCAGGTACAAAAAATGCTTGCCCGGGGGTATTAGCCAAACGCCGTGAAGGGGGGGATTACCAATATGGTATTTATAACCCTTATACAACAGTAGCCGGGCAGGCGGCTGCATTGGTTTGTGCTCCCTTGTCCGGTATTTCTGCTAAGAGTAAGAGCAAAAGTCAAGAGATTTGTGAATCGTTAGGAATGTATGATACTGCGGTTAAACAAGAAATCTAGTAAGGTGTTGGTGTAATTTTTCTTTCACCCCCGGTTATACCGGGGGTTTTTCTATGTATAAATTGGCGTTTTATTTTGTTAAAAAATCGGTTTTGTAACAGCTCAGGGCTTGCCCTGAAATAAAGTTTTCCTTATTTATTTTCTAATCGTTATTTTTAAAAATCCTTGCATTGTTTTTTTTGGTAAATTTGAGATATAAAGAAAGAAAAAAATATATAAATACAGGAGTACGAGTGATGAATAAAAGTAGTAACAAGGGCCGTTTTTGCACAAAAGCAGGGTTTACTCTTATTGAGTTGTTAGTAGTTGTGTTAATTATTGGTATACTGGCGGCAGTCGCCCTGCCGCAATACCAAAAGGTAATTGCCAAAAACAGAATCATGTCTGAATTTCTAGTAGGTAAAAAGATTATGGAGGCCCATCAAATATACTATTTAGAAAATAGTATCTATACCAAGGATGTGCAAAAACTCGGCCTTGAGGGGTTGTGTACTCCCGTAAACGGGTATTCTTATATATGCACTACTAAAAATGCGAATGTATTTGTAAGTGGAAATTCTGTTCTCATGGAAATATATAAGCCCCGGGTAAATTTGGATTTTGCTAAAACAGGAGTTGACTGTCAAGTAAACGAGAGCGATTTGAATGCGCTAGCGCATCAGGCATGCCGTGCTTTTACTGGAAAAAGTACCTATGACAGGATTAAGGATTGGCAGAATCCTCCTGGCTACGTGTATAGCATGTCTTTCTAGGGATTGTGGCCATTCATTTTTGAAATATAGAAATTAGTTCTCTGTTGTTTTAAAATAAAGGGAGGATGCTTGTTACGCTTTTTTAACTGCCCCCCACATCCATAAGGGATAAAGCGTTAACAAAATAATTTTTACCGTTAGTACTGTGCCCGCACTTTGCGCGCGAAACGCATATACGCATACGGCACTCGCCGCGCATGCAAGCCCAATGACCGCCAACTTTTTATACTCATACGGCAGCGTATAATGTTGTTGCGTAAACCGGAACAGGGCAACTGCCATCGCTCCGTAACTAAGTGCCACCGCCCACCCGGCCCCCAAAATGCCCAGGTGCGGTACCAAGGTTAAGTTGGTGGTAATACTAACAACTGCGCCTAATAAGGTAATCCATAACAGGATATGTGTTTTTTTCGTGATGACCGGCCCCACCATAAAATTGACGTAAAGCCCATAACAAAAATACCCTGTCAGTACCAACGGGATAATGTGGAGTCCCGCCCAATAATTGGGGCTAATTAAGTGAAAGTTTCCCAGTAAATTACTTTGAATAATCGGCGGCATTAAAAATGAAAGGCCGAGTAAAAACCACGTGCCTAATGCGGCAAAACACGTCAGCACGCGCGCAAAAGTTTGTTTGGCGTCCGGCTCTTTGGCGTGCGCCAAAAAGAACGGCCGCCACGCTTGGTCAAACATAGAAACAAGCAGCATCATAAACACGCCGATTTTAAAATTGGCCTGATAAATCCCCACTTCGTTTAGCCCCACTAAATGCACTAAAATCGGCTTGTCAATCACGCTAATAAGTAGACTCGCCAGCCCCGACGGTACAAACGGCCACGCAAATTTAAGCATCCCGCGGGCCAGTTCTTTTTGGAAATGCGGTTTTTGGGTTCGTAATTCTTTCCATACCACCGGGGAAAGTAATACTAAAGACGTTAGCGACGCAAAAATGTTAGCCCATAAAATGGCGCTAATTCCTTTACGCAGTACCGCAATAAAAAAGATATTACCCAGTACATTTACGACGATAGACGCCGTACGCACCCCCGCAAAATACCATGGCCGCCGCTCCAAGCGCAGCTTCGTAAACGGAATCATATTAAGTACATCTAACAGCAAAATCCATACCGCCAAATGCACCAAATATCCGTTTTGCGCCCCAATGCCAATAAGCGCGGCAAACGGGTTAGCAAACAGCCACAGCAGGCCCGATAATACCGCTCCGTTTAACAGTACCCCGTAAAAACAATGTTGAAAAACGTCCGTTTTTGGTTCGTGTTCGCTGGCAAAGCGCAAATAACTTTGGTCCATACCAAACAGAAAAATTACGTTCAGTAGTGCAATTACGGCAAATGTTGTAGCGATAATGCCGTAATCTCCCGGCAGTAAATAATACGTGTAAAACGGAACCAGACAAAAATTCAGCAAGCGCGCCAACACCGTTGACGTGCCATAAATGAGGGTTTCTTTTCCTAGACGTTTAATACTGGCAGCCATATAGAATGTGCGCCGGTACGTTGCCGGCGCGTTTAGTTCGTTTACAGTTTTACAAATAAAATTTCCAATAACGCTTTAAACTTGCCTTCAATTTTTTTCGTTTCGCGGATGGTTTCTTCATGGGAAAGCGGCGTTTTGGAAATCCCGCACCCTAAGTTAGTTACCCACGCTAGGCCCAGTACGGCTATGCCGCATTGACGGGCCACTAACACTTCCGGCACGACGGACATTCCCACCACATCGGCTCCCCATTTTTTAAAGAGTTGTATTTCCGCGGGCGTTTCAAAGTTTGGGCCCGTAACGGCCAAATACACCCCTTCTCCGGCGTTTATTTTTACTTTCTGGGCCGCGGCCAAAGCGGTTTTACGCATAGTTTTGTCATAGGCTTCGGTCAAATCAAAAAACATGGGGCCAAACGCCGGGTCGTGGTTGCCGATTAAGGGGTTATTGCACATAAAGTTGATATGGTCTTTAAGCACACATAAAGAACCGGGTTTTAGTTTTAAGTTCATAGACCCTACCGCCCCGGAAACCAATAATTTTTGCACCCCTAACATTTTTAAGGTGCGGATAGAAATTGCCAAGTCTTTCATCGGGTTGCCTTCATAATAGTGGAAACGCCCCTGCATTACCACGATTTTGCGTCCTTTATAAGTACCAAAAATTAAATTCCCCGTATGCCCGGGCACGGTGCTTTTTAAAAATCCTGGGATAGACGTATAGGGAAGGGTAATTTTACCCGTTAATGTAGGAATAGATCCTGCCAACCCGGACCCGGTAATAAGGGCAATTTCCGGTTGGAAATTTTTAGTTTTTTTGTTAATAAACGCTGCTGCTTTTTTGATAACGGCTAGTTGAGTCATACGTCCTCCGTGTTTTTATAAAGTAGTCCTGGGTGGGAAAAAGGCATTTTTAATATGCTCTATTTTCCCGGGCAGGATGCAAATAATATCAAAACGAATTTCATCATACGTAAGTTGCGGATGTGTTTTTATAAACTGCGTTGCCGCGCGTGCAACACGCTGTTGTTTAGTTTTGGTAACGGCTGCTAATGGCCCGCCAAAGGCTTGGGAAGCACGCTCTTTTACTTCTACAAACACAAGCCATTTTTTGTAAGCAAAGATTAAATCAATTTCTCCGCCCGTTGCACGGAAATTGCGCCCCAGCAATTTGTAGCCGTGCCGGGTTAAATAATCAGCGGCTTGTTGTTCTGCCAGGGCTCCTTGGGCGGTGGTGTTCATGGAAGAAATCCTTCCCCGGGTAACAGTTTACGTACCGGGCCGAACGTGCGGCGGTGTTGCGGGCACGGGCCTAATTCACGCAAGCCAAAGGTCGTGGGATAGGCTGCAGCCCTTTTCATCGGGCTTCATGGCCGCGCCCTTTGTCAGTCAGTCAGGCCTAAGCTTGATAAATAGGGGAGAGGAAGCGCAAGAAAGCACACCTTATAATATTATA
>CALAFB010000072.1 GCA_937891135.1 uncultured Elusimicrobium sp. | reverse complement strand
CCCCCATCGTAGGCCGACAGGGGTATGCTTCGCCGTTAATCTTGATTTCGATTTTAGCCATATCCGATAATCTAGCTTTGGGTGGCCGGTGTAGCGGCTACGTTCTCGGTAATGGCGGTCGGATCTAGGGTGGTAGGCTGGCCGTTATTCTCCAACTGGATACTGTAGGTAGCATCGTCCTGCGCGGGGTCGGTGCGCTCCAAATTGGTAATAATGAAGCTGCCTTCCAGGTAGGGGTCATTATCGTTGGCACGTTCCATACACTTAACGGTAACCGGCTGGCCGGTCTTCCAGGCGGTCAGCAACTCTTTGAAGCCGCTTTCCGTTTCGTCATAATGTACCAGTCCCTCTGCGGAAATGGAAATGGAAAGACCGACAACAGTTTTTCCTTTCCACAGTCCGGAAGTAAGATCAGCAGACGCTACCGGCTTTACGGCGCGGTCTTTGGTCTCGCTGGCAAACGTTGCGGTGTGGCTGGTGCAATGCCCCACGGCGCTACCGCCCACGTAAACCAGCATATCGCTACCATTGCAGTAGCCTGTGCGTGCAGTTTTTGCCATTGCTTATACTGTTTATTCGTTAGACTTTTACGTTAAATATCAGTTGCTGTACGTGCGCGTCATCCTGCCAGGCTTCTTCACTGTCCACCAGCTGGCAGCTGCTAAGCGCCAGCGTATCGTCATCCGATTGTACGCCGCGCCTGTTGTCCAGCGCACCGCGCACGGCTTCGGCCAGTTCCAGGCAGTCGTCGTAATCCGCCGCAAAGCAAATTACTTCCATCTGTACGGTATCGGCGCCTGGCTGCCCGCTTTTCTGCGGGTTCTGTTCCAGGGCCGCACGCCGGTACAGTATGTACGGCAGCTCGGCTTTGTCGCTGGCCACCGGGTAAATCTTATTGGTACGTGCCGTTACGTCGGCACTGTCCAGCAGCATTTCCCGGATCAGCGTACCTATGCTTAGAGACGTTTTATTTACAGCCATACTTCTTTGCTACTCTTTCGACGTTCTGGATAATTTCGTTATGCAGGTTATCGGTAACGCTGTCGCGCACCTGTTCTAAGGTCTGGGCCATAAAGCCGTAGCGCTTCATCCTACCTGTATAGTGGCTGCTGCGTAAACGCCCTGTCCACTGCCTGGTATGCTTTCCACCGTTAGACTTAGTACGCCGGTCTTCCGTTCCCATTTCGGCCCATAGCAGGACTGGTTTTAATTCGCCGCGCCGGTTCTTATGGAAACCGTACTGCTTCTTTCCCGCTTTGGTGCCTACGGTAACACGGAAACCCGCTTGCCGTTTGAAGACGACTGCACGTACGCCGCTTTCCAGATCGCGGTCTGTACGGATGCCACTACTGCGCAGGTTGTTAATAGCCGTTTTGCGTACCTGGTTAGCTTCCCTACGGAAGCCGCCTTTTAACGCCTGTACCCGCCGTTTCGGCTCCAATTCAGCGAATAGCCGCTGCAAATTGCTGTCGTCGTACCGCGCTTCCATACCGCCGCCTGCTACTCATTTACCCTTACGCACACCAAAGTTTTGTAGCCCCTGTCCAGATTAGGGATAATGTTTGTTACCGTGTAAAGTTCGCCGCCTACCTGCTGTACCCGCCAGTTTTCTTCTACCGGGTGCGCGTCGCGTATGTTAAATTCCGTGCTGTAGTCCGGGAAATGCTCGCCCACTTCTTCGCTTCGCCGCCCGGTAGCCTTAACCCTTTCGGCCCAGACCGTGCGGGTGGCAGCGTAAGTGATCCTTTCGTTTCCGGATGCAGTCGTTTCCGTCTGCGGTTCCAACAGCGTAATTTTATATTTCATACGTCCCGCTTGCATAGCTTAGTCGGTGTTTTCGGTAGTATCGTCCACTAACTTTCTAAAGGGCTTGATTAAAGCTTGTAGCGCGTCCGGCACTTCGTGCATCTGCACGCCGGCTACGCTTTCGCGCTGGTTGTACCAGTGGCCTGCCAGCAGCAAAACTGCCTGCTTAAGCTGGGCGGGGTATTCGCCGCCGCCCAGTTCTTGCAGTTCAGCGTCTGTGCGGTTGGTGGCCTGGATAACGTGCGCTTCCGCGGCATTTACGTAATGCTGCATCAGCTCGTCGTCGTCCACGAAATCGTCGGCACGTACGTGCTTCTTAAACAGGGCCAAACTCACTACAGGCATAATTCAAAACTTTAGTGCTACGTCGATAGTTCGGTAATTAGGAGTTTGCCACGGACGCTTCACCCAGCAGGAAAGCTTCGGGGCGCAGCGTCTTGGTTGCGTAGTCGCAGTTCAGCACGAAGTCCACCGCGTCTTTGCGGGCCTGGCTGAAAGGATCGACGACGAAACGCAAGCTGTTAAACAGGCCCATAGGCTGGTAGCCCCAGTCGCCCAGGCCGATATACTCCGTAACGGTGGTAATCTCGGCCACGTTGTTGTTAGAAGCGGTAAGCGCAGCCAGCACAGTGGCTTCGTTGTTCGGGGTGCAAACTACGTGGAAGTGGATGCCGCTTTCCTGCGCGGGCTTGTCGCAAGCGGCCCAGGTGGTAGAGCTGCCACTAACGGTAGCCTTTTTGTAGGTTACCACGGTCTTGCGCATAACGTTGCTGGTATGGATCGGGAGACCGCACAGCTTGCCATCCTGTACCATAGGTACATAGATGCCGTTAGCGTTGATCGGGGTACCCTCAAGAATAGCCTGCATAGATTTGGTCATAACCCAGCACAGGTGGGCGCCGTCTATACCGGTTTCCAGTACCTTTGCTTTCATCTTAGCATTAAGCTCGACAAAAGCAGGGGTTTCGTGGATAGCCACTTTGTCTGCGTAACGATTGTCTTCGGTGGTAGGACTTTCGCCACCCTTTGCGATAATATGGGCAAAGGGGCCAACAAGGTTGGTGGCGCCAGTAACCTTTGTAAGACCAAAAACGATCTTGTTAAGCAGCTGGGCGACGGCCTGCGGCATAACCTGCTTTACAAGGGTTTCGATAAGACCGGCAGACTGGTTAATAGCCTGGTTGGTAACCGGGATAGCGATACCGATACGCTCAGGGCTTGCGGTCAGCTTGGACAGGTTAATTTTGCTGTCAGACAGGGCCACGCCCTCGCCAGCTACCGTAGCATCGGCAAGGTCGTAAATGGGCCATACGAAATCACCCACCAGGCCGGTAGGCATAGGCAGGCCCACTTTGTCGAGGATAAAGCCCTCAACAAGGGGCTTAATGAAGTCCTGCACGGACAGGGGGACAATACCGCCGTTGGTTGCATCGGAGACCATCATACCGGCAAATTCGCCCTCACGGATAAGGGTAATTTCGGTCTTACGGCCAGCTGCCACGTTCTCACGGATCAGCTTTTCCGCGTCAGCCACGGCGTTGGGGTTCTCGCGCAGGTGTTCTGCGGTTGCGGCCTGCATACGCATAGCAAGCAGCTGGTTTTCGCGTGCCAGGGCTTCGTACTCTTTGGTCTCGGCCTCGGTGCGTTCGCGCTGCTCGGTTTCGCACGCATCAGCAATAGCATTGATGCGCTCGCAGTTGGACTGGTACTTTTCGACCAGTTCACGGACGTTTACAGTGTTTTTCTTCATTGCTGAAAAACTTTTGAGGTTAAACAAAAACTTTAGTATTAGCAGCGTTTCGCATTTCGCGCAGCTGCGCTGTTACTTTCTCTTTATCTACTTTGGGGGTTTCCGGCTCTGCCGGTTTAGCTGCTTCGCGCAGATCCCTGGCAAACTCGCGGGCTTCTACGGAAGTGTCCGGGTACGCGGGATCGGCAGCCAGCGTCATATCGTAGACGCCGGTAACGGCCTTAACCGTGTAGGTAATGTAGGCGCGGCCGTCCCTCACTTCCACGGCGCGGGTAACAAAGGCTTCGTCCCAGTAATGGGTACTGAAAGCGAAGCTGCACCCGGCCAGGTCGCCACGGCGTACCAGTTCCAGGGCCTTGTCTCCATCCACGGTGTTAGGGGCTTCAAACTCGAAAGCCACGCCCTGGCTGTCCACGGTGTAAGACAGCGTGCCGCTGCCATTCTTGGAGCGCGCCAAAATCAGCTGCCGGTCGTGGAACATTGTAAATTTTATGTCGCAGCCGTCCAGCAGTTCTTTGGTAATGGCTTCCGGCGCAATGATTTCCCGCGCTTCTTCGTCTTCGTCGCTCCACAGGGGCGCCGACGGCGTATTAAACAGAATAGCACGGCCAGCGATTACGCGGCTGGGTGTTTCGCCCTCTGCCGCTTCGCGCACGTGCAGGTCGGCCACGATTACTTCGCGCCGCACCAGGTCGTTTTTATTCCTCTTTTCCATCGATAGGGGTATTGGGAGCCGGGGCCGGGGCCGACAGCTCGTTAATGCTCTTAAGGTTCGCAGACACCAGTACGGTGTCGCCGCCCTCTACGGCGGGCTTGTTTTCTTCCTGCCGCCACTCGTTCACTGTGTACAGACCGGCGGCTATAGTGTCTGTCTGGTACTTTATGCGGCTTTCCAGGTCGCAGGCATACAGGCCGCGCCGGTCAAATTGCACCTTGCGTTTGCCGTACATACTAGGGCTAAACAGTTTCCTTTGCAGCTCGCTTTCAATTTTCCGCAGCAGCGGGTTAAGCGTGTTGGACAGGAAAGCCACGTTAGCCATTTCGGCAGACTTGTAGTTATTGCTTGTATCGTCAAAGACGAAAGACGGATGCACGCCAAAGAAGCGGCAAATATCCCTAACGGTAAACTTCCGGCTTTCCAGAAACTGCATATCCGTGCTGGACAAAGAAAGCTGCTTAAACTCTACCTGGCCAGGCAGGCTAACAATCCTTTCGCCGTGCCTAAACCGGTCGTCCACGCTTTCGGCTGTCTTTTCCAGTTCTTTGTCCTGGTACTCTCCGAAGCCGCGCACGCTGGTGTCGTTAGAGACGATCCCGCGCACGTTGCCGCCGTTCTTAAAACGGTCGTAGGTCTCAGCGTCGCCCACGGCGGCTATGTCCAGCGTAAGCCTGGCAAAGGTCAGCACGGAAACACCTACCTTGCTGTCGTAAGTGGTAAGACCCTTAAGGTGTATAATCTCGTCTTCGTCATAGATGCCGTAGATGCCGTTAGCGGTATCGCGCACCGTGTACGTATCGCTTATCGTGTTATGCACCACCGTGCCGCGCCCGCACAGGGCCAGCCGGTCGAAATCCATAGTAACAGGGCTATAGATAGGCACGATATAGGCGTTACCGTCCAGCAGGATATTTTGCACTACCTGTACCCAGAAATCAAAAGCGTTAGTAGCTACGTCCGGCTGCACGTTCAGCAGATAAGACAGGCGGCTGTCCTGGTCTTCCACGAAGATGCCGCCCTTGCGGCGCATATACTGCACGTTGAGGTTAGCGACACTTTCAGCCACGAATTTAACGCAGCGGTACACCGTCGCCACGCATAAGGCCGTCTGACCGGTATAGGACGGCCACCACGTACCACCCTGGCGGGGGGTCAGCGGCTGGTCTCCGCTACCGTCAGCGGCAGCCGCCGCGCCCTGTTCAACAGGTGCGGCGGTCTCCCGCCTGAAGTAGTTCAGTATGTACCCAAAAAATCCCATTAGCAAAGGTCTTTACGTAGTCCCTCTACTTTAATTAGCGCTAAGGGATTTTTCGCACCCAAACTTTAGGCGTAATTAGTTGTATTTTGGAGCATTTGGGCGCGAAGCGGTAAGAAGTGGCAGAAAAAAAAATGAAAAATTTAGCCTGTATCTTTTCCCACCCTGCGTAAGACGTCCTGGAAGTCTGCCGGGCCGTCCACTATTTCCAGCAGATCGCCGTCCATAACCAGCCGGTGGCCGATACTGTCCTGTAGGGCCGTAAAGTCCGCTATAGTCTCCAGGTTAATAACGGCTGTACGCTGCTGCATACATTCCCAGCGGTCGTAATACGGCGCCAGATACCGGCCGTAGACGGCCATAGCATCCAAATGCTTTCGGCTATAAACTCTAAACAGCATATCTTATCTTTCGTAGTCTATAAACAGGCGCAGTGTCATAAGCATAGTTATAACGCCATCTATCTTTTGCGTAGCCTTGCGCTTTATGGGCTTGCAGTTTTCCAGCTTGTCGGTGTCCAGCACTGCGTTGCCGAAGCAGTAGGCGTTTATCGGGTTGTCGTTAATAAACACGTGGCCTGTTTTGGCGCCGTGTTCGAAGCTCTCCACCGGAGCCGTAAACGTGCCGTAGGTCTGCCGTACACCCTTAATCACGTTACCGGCTCCACTGGCCGCCAGCATATTTATTACTTCCTGCGACTTCCAGGGATCGTAGCCGATGCCCAGAATACGCACCACCTGGTTAATCCGCAGTATGTAGTCCACGATTTCGCGGTAGTCGATAACGTCGCCGTGGGTCAGATGCAGGTAGCCTTTTTCGGCCCAGGTGCGGTACAGCTTTTCGTTAGGGTGGCCAGGCAGCGCACCGTCCGGGAAAAAGTACGCGGTATGGAAGTGGAAAGACTTTTGCGCCTGGTTGTATAGGCCCATCGTAACGGCGCTAAAGTCGTCGCTTTCCGACAGGTCAATAGCTACCATAGCGTCCGGGCGTCCTTTGATAGCGTCCAGCGGCATAGGCCGGGAAATGGAGCGCGCCAGGGTGCTGCTTATCCAGCTGCGCTGCTCATTCTCCGCGTACACGTTAAGCAGCTTAGTGCGGAAAGCCAGCATAGCTTCCGATCCGTTACGCACGGCCTTTTTGTATTCCTGCCTGTAGAAGTCCAGGGACACCGTAACGCCCAAATGCGGGTGTACCTTGCGCCAGGTGTCTTCGCTGTCTTCCGGGTCGTCCAGATCGGGTTCAAACAGATGCACAAATACGCTGTCGTCTTCATACTCTCCCAGCAGCAGCGCTTTGTAGCCTTGCAGCATTTCGTAAAACGGCCCATCGAATACGTCCGACGCCGTGGTAATTATAACCGTCAGCGGGTTTTCCCGCACGCCCATAGACGTAGTTAGCACCGTCAGCAGGTCGCTGTCCAGGGCCTGGCTAAATTCGTCCATAATTACCGTGCTGGCGTTCAGTCCGTCTTTAGTGCGGGCGTTAGCGGTAAGACACTGGCAGAAAGCCTGCCGGTCGCTGCGCTTAGATTTTATGCTTTCTTCATTTATCCGGTACCGGCGTTCCATAGGGTCGAGTTTCCGCACGCAGCCACGGATCACGTCAAAGCACTTTTTAGCCTGGTCGTTAGAGTTCGCGCCGGTGTAACATTCCGCGTTAGCGTCGCCGTACAGCAGGTCGTTTACGGCCAGCGAAGCGCTGCTGGTGGTCTTGCTATACTTACGCGGGACGTACAGGCACACTTCACGGATAACCCGCCGGCCACCGCTCCAGAAAGCGAAGATATGGGCAAACTGGAAAGCCTGCACCGGCGTAAGCAGGTATGTTTGCAGCCCGGCTTTGCCGGGAAAATACAGGCTTTCGTACAGGGTAAAAAACCGCTGCACTTCGGTTACGTTGATGCCGTACCGGCGGCAGAAGCCAAAGAAGCGCAGCACGCCCAGCTGTTCGTACAGGTTGTGGCCGTCCGGGTTGGTGGCCACTTCCCGCACGTAGTCTTCTATCCGGGTGTCCACTTCGCCCAGGCGGTAGTCCTCTATACGCACAGCTGCCAGCGCAGCGGTAACGTCGGCCTTTGCCTGCCGCAGTCTGTCTTTTTCTTCTTCCGTCATTAGTCAGCATCCGGCTTTACTACTACCGGTTTCCTCTTGCCGGACTTAACCACCTTTTTAGTGAGTTCCACCAGCGGGTCGGTTTCGTCAGTACCAGCCAGCAGTTCTGTAGTAAGCCCTAAAATTTTCATCTGGCGCGTTATGCTGTCTTGCGCGTCTTTCTGGACTTTGAAGACAGGATGCGGCGCCAGCTTCTGGCCATAGCGGGTTTCTTCCCATACCGTAACTTCGTCCAGCGTGTCGATCTGGGCGTTAGCCATATCGAGCGTCCGCAGGGCGGTGGCCAGGTTCAAAACCTGCATATCGACACCGGCGCTGTAGGTACCGGCTTTCTTTAGGGCCTTTACTATCTGCTTCCGGTAGTCGGAAACACTTTTTACGTTTTCCAGCATAAAATCAGCGTTTCGTGCAATTTTCTTTGCGTTTTTGTCAATTTTTAGACGTTTTCGGAAATTTCCAGCAGATTTCGTCCATTTTGGGTAAAGTTCCGTAAATCCGAATTTCCAAAAATCGTCGCTCAAAACTGGGGGCGAGGTTTAACGCGGCACCCCCTCAATTAAAAAACTACCCCCCCCCTATCCAAAAAATTTATCTACCACCGCCCGCACCTGCGCTTCGTTCCGTCGCTTCGTCGCAGCCTTGCCGCACCTGCCTAACTCTACGTGTGTCTGCACGTGGCAGTCGTGGCATAGCGCCCGCAGGTTGTGGTAGTCATACATTAACCGACGCTTCGCCGCCAGGGTCAGCCCATCTTCCACAGGTGTAACGTGGTGTACTTCCGTAGCCGGTGTTACGACGCCCTGCTGCTGGCAGCGTTCGCACAGTGGCGAAGCGGTCAGCTTATCGCGTCGCAGTCGCAGCCATCTTTCCGTATGGATCAGCTGCTGGTAGTCCTTATCCTTTGCCATATCGCTTTAGTCTTTACTGGTAGTCCTACGGCGGCGCGCAGGCGGCTGCACGTTTTCGGGTGTAGCTTCCCAGTCGCCCAGGTCGTTAAACATATCCAGTATGTCGTCGCCCACGGATGCGGGCTTACGCCGCCGGGTGGCCGCCGCGTCCGTGTACTGGGTTAGGACGTTCAGCATAGCGCGCGCCAGCTCGCAGACGTTCTTAAAGCCGTACTTTACCTGTAGGGCTTGTAGTCTGCGGTACTGCGCTTCGTCTACGGATATGTTTATACGTTTACGGTTAGTCATTATTCCAGGTTATGTTTCCTAAGTAGATAGTTTAGGCTGTCCAACAAAGACTGCTGTACGCCTTTCTTGCTCTCCAGGGCCGCGTTAGCCCTTTCGTCCACGGTATGGCCGCACAGCAGTTTATACACCGTAACCGGGTACTGCTGGCCCTGTCGATGCAGGCGGGCATTTGCCTGCTGGTATAGTTCCAGGTTCCAGCCGGTACCAAACCATACGATATAGTGGCCGCCTTGCTGCATATTAAGACCATAAGCCGTGCTGGCGGGGTGCGCCAGCAGTACGTCGATCTTGCCTGCGTTCCAGTCCAGCAGCTGGGCTTCGCCCTGGTACGCCACCACCCGGTAGCCCTTTAGTTTTTTGGCGATCCGGTCTATATCGTGCTTGTACTGGTAGAAAACCAGCACAGGGCTGTTAGCCGCTTCCACCAGTTCTGCCAGCCTGTCCAGTTTTTCGTCGTGGACTTCGTGTACGTTCCGGTCTTCATCGTAGACGGCGCCGTTAGCAAACTGGCTCAGTTTGTTCATAAGGCCGGCGGCAGAATTGGCCAGCACGTTTGCCGGTTCGTCGCCGTGTTCGGCCTTAAATTCCAGCACCTTTTCCTTTTCGAAGGCCGCGTATTTGTCCATTATGGCTTTGGACAGTTCCACCCTTTCGGTGTGTACCAGCAAGTCTGGCAGTTGCAAGTAATCTTTGGCCTGCATCGACAGGCAAATATCCGCGA
The DNA here is from genome assembly GCA_937891135.1 of uncultured Elusimicrobium sp. Taxonomy (GTDB): domain Bacteria; phylum Elusimicrobiota; class Elusimicrobia; order Elusimicrobiales; family Elusimicrobiaceae; genus Avelusimicrobium. Next base: position 9,266 of record CALAFB010000072.1, on the reverse strand, counting down.
TTTTGTCCCGGATCAGCTTTTCACAGCCCGGCTTGCAGGTGGCGCGTACTTCTATGTTGTTCCACTTGTGTATGTCGAAGTAGGTTTCCTTATACCGGGTAACGGACTTACCCAGACGGTCGCCCATATCCAGGCAGTACATTTGCGCCCACAGATCCACCAGGCCGTTAGGGGCCGGCGTACCGGTAAGACCGATAACGCGCTGGACGGTCGGCGTGGCTATGCGCATAGCCTTGAAGCGCTGCGACTTACTGGACTTAAAGCTGGTAAGCTCGTCGATAACCAGCACGTCGAAAGGCAGCATACCGCCGTAGATGCCGCACAGCCATACGAAACTATCGCGGCCGATAACGTACACGTCGCCGGGTCTCTCCAGGGCCAAACGGCGCTGCTTTTCAGTTCCCATCACTTTAACCACCCGCAGGCCCGCCAGGTGTTCCCACTTCGCGGCTTCCGTAGTCCAGGTGGTTTCGGCCACTTTCTTAGGAGCCACCACCAGCACTTTTTCCACTTCGCAGTCGTCGATCATCTGCTGCACGGCGGTAAGGGTCGAAACCGTCTTGCCTAATCCCATATCCAGGAATAGGCCGCAGCGGGGGTGTTCCAATATCCACCGGGTCGCCGTCTTTTGGTATTCGTAAGGTCTGTACTGCATTATTCGCCCTCTATATTAACTACGAAATCCACTGCTTTTAGCACCGCGTCCACTCCGGGTTTACTGTCTATAACGGCTACGGTATGGCCCAAATTTTTAAGATGCGCTATACGCGCCCTCTGTATCTTGGTGGGTTGCTTGCCGCTGCTCTTTAGCTCAATCCACACCGCTACGCCCGCAGGGAAAAGGGCTACCCGGTCGGGGTATCCTACCAGGTTGGGGTTTGAGTATTTAAGGCATACGCCGCCCAGTTCTTTTACCCGCCGCACCAGGTAGGCTTCTATGGCCTTTTCCGATACATCGGCGTGTCTCACTATATTTTCTATCTTTCTGTCCATCTTACTGCATTTGTAAACCGTAAAGTTTGTAAACCGGCGCTGCTAACATTATATTAAATACACGTTTCCTGCGCGCGTGCGCACGCGTTATACGTCCGATTACGCCTATTTTTACATATAACTATACAACAACACATTTTTATATTATTTTTGGTTTACATAGTTTACAATCTTGTATTATATTGTTTTTCAGTGCTTTAAGTGTAAACCGAAGTGTAAACCGAAGTGTAAACCGAAATTTTTTGGTTTACAGCCCCTTTCCGGCGTTCGGTTTACTCGGTTTACAAATTCGGGGCTTCGGTTTACAAATCTTCATCATCCGGCGGCAGGTCGTCCAGGGTATCCAGCGCCCGCCTAAAGGACTTTTGTACGCCGTACAGGGCGGCCGCGTGCCTGCTTACTCCAGCCCTCTCCCAGCCCGGCATTTCTTCCAGCAGGCGGCATATCTTCCGCGCCAGGTACTTGTATTCCTTATCGGCCATTTCGCGGCCCATCCTCTCGCAGATAAATTCCGCGGCGCAGACGCGGGTACGCTGCTGGCTGGCGCTGGCGTCCAGCGGGTCGGGATTGGCCCAGTACGCGCGGCGGCGCTTCAAATCCCAGCTATCCCAGTCGGTCGGTGTCTTCGCTTCCAGGAAAGCGGCCAGCATATCGCGCAGCGGGTCGTCCGCGTCGTCGTTAAAGGCTTCCTGCCGCGCCCTGGCTTCCGCTTCCAGGTCGCCCGGCAGGTACAGGGCTTCGCCGTCGCGCCAGTTCTGGACGGCTTCGGCCCACAACTGGTTACGGTCGGACAGCAGCGCGTCCAGCCAGCGGTCGTACTTCCGCAGGGACGGATCAGCCGGTATAACCCAGAAACGCCGGTTACCGGTGTCGCCCTTTAAGAAGTTGGTTTCATTGGTAGTGCCACAGAATACGCACTGGCGCGGGTATTTCTCCACTACGGTGCCGTACGCCTGGCGGTATATGTCTTCCCGGCGGGTTATGTAGTTCTTTACCTGCTCCACGTCTGAGCGCTTGATACTGGACAGCTCGGCCAGTTCTATTATCCAGCCCATACGCAGCTGTTCCATACCGCTTTTGCCCTCAGTGGTAACCAGGCTGTCGTTAAACCAGTCGCCGCCCATAACGGAGAAAAGCGTACTTTTGCCGATGCCCTCAGTACCGGTTACTATCAGGCAGTAGTCGTACTTGCAGCCGGGCTGCATAACCCTGGCCACGGCAGCGGTAAAGTGCTTACGCGTCATAGCCCGGTTAAGCGGGGTATCTTCCGCGCCTATGTAGTCTATAATAAGCCGATCCAGGCGCGGCACGCCGTCCCATTGCAGGCCGCTTAGGTATTCGCGGATAGGGTGGGCGCGGTGCTTTGTCAGTACCGCGTCTTTCGCGTCCTTTATCTTATCCTTGCCGCTTATGCCGTAATTTTCGTCCAGATACACCCGCAGGTTAGCGTCGTCCCGGTTGCCCCACTGGGTGGCTTTCCTGTCCCACGGCAGGCCGCCTTTAACAATGTCGAAGCCGCTAAACAGATCGTGCCAGATATGGCCTTTCAGTTTCGGGTCATTTTCCAGTATGCAGATTATATTTTTGGTCGTAGGCTTCGGGGCGCCCTTGCGGTCGTATTCCAAAGCTTCCATCCATTTGTCCGCTTCCTGGTCTTTGTCGGCGTCGTCTTCGTAGCCGTCCGCTATGCCGTCAAAATCGGCGTCTGCGGACGCTTTGCGCTCTTTGGTAAGCAGTCGCCTTACCGGGCCGTCGGCGGCGGCAAAATTGGCCATTTTGAGCGAAGACGGCAGGCGGGAAATATCCTGCACTTTGCTGTCTTCGTCATAGACGCCAAACAGGTGTATGCGCACCAGGTCGTAGGCGTTGCAAAGCTGCATACTGGCCGGGTCGGTTTCGTGGTGGCTGTAGGCAAATTTGCCCTCATAGCACACCAGGCCACCGGCCACCGATCCTTTGCGGTAGGTGTACCGTCCGTCCGTGGCGGTCTTTTCGTAGGCCTCCTGTAGGAAAGTATCTATAGCGTCTTCTATCGTGTAGGCGCGGCAGAAAGCGCCGATAAGACCCGGTTTTTCCAGCGGGTCGCCGGCCTTGCGCAGTTCGTGGGCGATCGCGTCGCCCTCTTTGGAAGACGTGGGCCACTGGCTGGCGTCGTTAATGTCCTTATAGGTGGCCAGCACAGCGTCCACGTCGCACGCGGGGCCGTCCTGCACCTGGAAGACGTACTGGCCGTCCCGGCTGGTGCTGGGCCAGTAGAAAAGGCGCGGCAGCTGGTACGTGGTTATGTCGAAAAGTTCTATACCGATTTCCGCAGCGATCCGGCGGCAAAGCGGCTCATATTCGGCCGGGGTTACCTGCCTGGACAGCGGGAATACCAGCCGGTACCGGGGCTTTTCTTCCGTGTGTTTGTGCGTGCTGTAGAGCATAGCCGCGAAGCCGTAAGCCATAGTGAAGTCGTCCCAGACGTCCGGCGTGCCGTAGTCTATATCCAGGGTGGCCAGCGTGCGGTACATTACGTTAGGCGTTTTGCGGGTGCCACCGGACAGGTAACCGCCCACAAAGCCGCCCACGTCCTTAATGTTGCTTTGTTCTTCGCGGCTCATCTTTAGGTACTCTTTCACGCTTTCGCCGGTGCGCTTGGTGTCGGCGCACTTGCTTACTATTTCGCTCCACTTCCAGGTACGGTTTTTCCATTTCTTGGATAACCGGCTATGGGCGGTTGCTATATCTACGTCGAAGTCGTGTTTTAATTGAATTTTTGCCATAATTACAGCCCCCCCAGCTACTGTGCAGCAGCGGGGCTTTTAGCGACGCGCCGCAGATCAGCAGCGCCGTGCTGGTTCAGTTCCTCAACCGCGCCACCGGTGTAGCGCAGCATCCATTTATTACCCACCCACAGGACAGCGGCCTGGCCGGTGCTGGTTACTACCAGATCGTGGCGGCAGATCATTTCGCCGCAGCAGTCGTAATGGCCTGTTGCTATATGTTTCCTTTTTCGTGTCATTACTTCGCTTCTTTAAGTTTAGCTACAAGGGCCAGGCAGTCGGTGGTGTCGATGCCACCGCCCCAGCCCTCTGCGCAGATTGTAAGGGCGTCTACCAGCAGGTCTATTTCCTGCCGCGTCAGCTCAAAGTCGTATACTTTTTCCATTACTCTTTACCGGTTTCCTTGCTGCGCCAGTCGATGCAGCCGGACTGGCCAGCATCGGTAATAATGTCCATTACTTCACAGGTGCCGTTTTCGTCGTCATCCACCCGCCAAAACAGGCAGTTTTCGCAGCGTTTATATTTGCTTCGGTCTCTCATTTTCTTAACCTTTCTGCCCCCCCCTGCCAGACTTCCACTATGCAGGGCCGTATGGTAGGAAATAAGGACAGCTGTACTACGTTCTTACGTTTGGATTTCATAGGCCGGTGCAGCTAAGGGTATCGGCCAGGTCTTCGGCGCGCTTGTTTACGGCTTTTACCGCTTCGGTGTCTTCAATGTCTACCGTAGCGCTCCATACGGTTACCCAGATAAAGCACAGTAAGCAAATCTGGACTTTTACCTGGTAGTGTATCGGATAGTCTACGAAAGGGTCGTACATACTATCTTCGTGTGCGGGGCTGTGCAGCAGCCCGGTGTTTATAGACTGCGCCTTTACGCGGGTCTTGCTGTGGGATGCAGTTAAAATCTTCATACGGCTAATGGGTTTTATTTGGCCCGCCCGATGGCGGGCCTTGAAAGATTAAAGACTAACTACTAAAGACTAAGAAATAAATGCTGAAACCGCGCGCACCCTGCCCCTGTAGCTGGCCTTAGTGGTGCCGTACATATTACCGTTGCTAAGGTTCAAGTGCCAGGCGTACGGCGCGCTGGACTCTGTAGAAGTCCAGTACCAGCCGGTCAGCTCGTCGCCGCCCAGTTCGGCCAGTGCCTGGTTAAGTTCTTTGCGGAAAAGGCAGATAAAGCGCCACTGCGCCACGGACGGTATAAACTGGCCGCCCAGCAGGTTAATTTCCGGATTAAGGCCCACGGCTTTAAGGTGTTCCGTGTTACCCTTTCCGTCCCAGTCTGCGCCAGCGTCCAGGGCGTTGTCCTTGTATCCGTCCCAGTCGGTGGTATCCTTGCTTGCGGTCAGCGTTATTTCTTCGCCGCGGGCCATATCAAACAGGGAAACGCAGATGGACTTACCGCCCAGCTTTACGGCCACGCCTGTGCAGTGCTGCTTCTGGGCTTCTGTAACCTGGCCGGGTATGTAAAATTCGTAGATAAAAGGGGCTTTGCCGTCGCCAAACACCAGGTAGATGCCGTCCGGTAATTCCGGCTGCTTAGGTTCCTGGTGCTTGCTGTCGGTTACCATAGCGGACAGATAACCCGCGATTTGTGCGGCCTTTACCGGGTCTCCCTGGCCAGCCAGCAACAGCAGTACGCTGTCAAATTCTTTTTGGTTCATACTGTAATTATTTTTGGAGTTTATTGGTTTAGCATATAGAAAGACACCTTGCCGTAAACGTCCGGATCGACGGCGGCGTTAGCGGCTTCGGCCAGATCGCCCAGCATTTCGTCGTCAGTGCTGGTGCCGTAGTTATGGAAGTAGGCCAGCAGCTTTGTGCCGTTGGACAGCTCCAGGATAAACGGCAGGTCGCAGCTGTTGCGGTAGACGCCCTGTAGTTCGCACTGGCTGACGGACACTACGTAATTGGTGTTTATTTCGATAGCGCCACGGCAGACGCTCCACCGTCTGGCGCCGTACCGCCTAATGGCGGCGTAGGTAAGGTTTATTACTCGCTTCATATATCGTACTGGTTTAGTCCTTAAGGTAATAAGGGGTGGTGTAGCCTGCGCCTTTCAGCGGCAGGTCGCGGCACCACTCAATAGGTTTGCTAAACAGGGCTTCCACCTGTTCCAGTGTCTGGCCCGGCTGGGCTTCCACCACTATTTCGTCGTGGATATGGAAGACTACCGGCAAGCCGGCTTCGCGGGCGCGCAGTATCACGATACCCAGTATATCGCGTGCTATGGCCTGCACCACGTTTTCGGTAAGCTTACCGCCGTAGGTGCGTATCTTGCCCCACTTTTTGGTAGTCTGGTTGGTGCCCTCATATTCTATAATATCGTGGTCGCCGCGCCAGCCGTCGTTACGCTCTATGCCAATGGAGACACGCGGGTAACACAGCGTACGCCCGGACGGCAGGGTAATAGTCAGCATCCCCCATTTGCGGCCCACTACGATACCACGGTTTACCAGGACGTCTTCGCCGGTTTCTATCGCTTTGACGGCCGCTGCTTCCAGGGTGGCCCATAGCTTTACGATATTGTCGTTAGAGCCACGCCAGCGTTTTACTATGTCCTTTTCTTCGTCTTCCGAAAGGCCCAGGCGGGCGCCGCCCATAGCTTCCAGGGCGGACACGCCGCCGCCGTAGCCCAGGGCCAGTACGGCTATCTTTCCTTTCTGGCGCAGTTCGGCGTTAGCGCCGTGCTTTTCTACCGGTACACCAAACATTTTGGAAGCGGTGCTACAGTAAATATCGCCGCCTTTCTTGAATACGTCCAGCACCCAGTTTTCGCCAGCCAGCCACGCGATAACGCGGGCTTCGATGGCGCTAAAGTCGCAGACGTGGAAGACGTGGCCGGGCGCTGCCACAAAAGCCGTGCGGATCAGCTCGCTAAGCACGTGCGTGGGGTTGCTGTAATTGTCGGTAAATTCTTCCAGGTCGCCACGCCGCACCAGGCTGCGGGCGTAGTCCAGGCTTACCAGGTGGTTTTGCGGCAGGTTCTGCACCTGCACTAGACGCCCGGCCCAGCGGCCAGTCCTGGCGGCGCCGTAGAATTGCAGCAGGCCGTGTATACGTCCGTCATTGCAGACGCATTTAAGCATAGCCGTGTATTTCTTGCTGCTGGTTTTTGCCATATCCTGGCGCAGGTCGATAAGTTCCTGCGCGTCCGGGTATTCGGCCAGCCGATCTTTGAGGTCGGCCAGCACCTTTTTGTTTAACGTCTCCACCGCGCTGCCGGTGGTGTCTGCCAGGTAGCGTTTAATCTGGGCGGCGCTGTTAGGGTTGTCCAGTCCTGTAAGGGTCTTAGCCTGGTGGGCCAGCAGGGCTTTGTATTCAGTGTCGAAGCGTTCGGCGTTCGCCACCAGCTGGCGGTCGATAAGCACGCCACGGTCGTTAATTTCCTGGTCGGCGGTGTACAGTTCATTTTCAAAGGCCGGTACTTCCAGACGGCGCACCTTTGCCAAAATAGCTTGTTCCACCTCAACGTCGCGGATATTGTACGCCTTGAAAGTGGCCCACTTTTCCGGGTATTCGGATGGCTGCACACGGCGGCTTACGGTTTCCGGTTCAAACAGGCCGGCGCTGGTGTCGTCAGCTTTCCTGCGGGCTACGCGCGGCGTGGAGAAAAGGCGTATAAGGGCCGCGCCCTCTTTCATTTTGCCGGCTTCCAGGCGCAGCACTTCGCCGCACTGGCCCAGCGGCAGCGGCAGGCCCAGACGCGCGGCCCTTACCATAGTGCAGCGCCACTGCGCCGGGTCTAACTGCTGGCCCAGATATTTGCCCAGGTTCACACGTTCGAAAGCAGCGTTATAGGCAGTTTTTATAACGGCGGGGTCAGTGAGCGCAGCGCGCACGTCTTCCGGCAGGCTTTCGCCGCTGGCCAGATCGACGCACTGCACCGGGCCACCGTCCACGGCGTAGGCAAACAGCAGTATGCACCAGTCCGGCGCTTCGACGTAACGGTATACGCCGCAGGTCTTAAGGTCGTAGCTGCTGTACGTCTCTATGTCTATGCCTAACTCTTTCACGGTGTCTATTCTTTGGCGGTTTTCGGGGCTTTTGCCGGGGTTTTCTTTTTGGCGGTAGATTTTGTTTTGGGTGCTTTGGGTTCGTCTGCGGGCTTGCTGTGGGCCGCAGCGTCGGCCTGGCGCGCTTTCTCTCCCTCTGCCCGCAGGAAACTGCGTATAGCGTCGTTCATAATCGTAGAGACGACGGCGCGCTGGCCGCTGGATAGTTTCGACCGCTTCGCTTCAATCCGTGCCGCTTCGCTCAGGATAAAGTCAGCGGTAAGCCGGTCGGCAGCGCGCAGCTGGGTGTAAGGGTTGGACTTAAGCGGGCCTTTCTTTGTGGCTTCCGCATATTGCTTAGCCCAGCCGCGCAGCACTTTGTCTAGGTGCTTTTTGATGCCGTCCGGCTCGATCTCGATAACGTTCTGTTTGTTCTCCATTTCTAATTCTCCTTTAGGGGTTCTAGGATGGCCAGCAGTTCGTCTATTGTCCGTATCCTTTCGGCCCGGCACTGCTGTATAGTTTCCAGGTAAAGTTTTCTTGCCGGTTCTGCGGCCCAGCGTTGCTGTTCTTCCGGTGTCTGCATCTTCCGGTCGTTGTGTCGTATGCGCTGCTGTATCTTGCATTTGTTCCGGTGCAGGGCTGTTATCAGTTCGTGCAGCTGGGGGGGGGTAACTGTTATATTGTGTTCCATTTTTGCTAAGGGTAAAAAGGCGCAGGGCTTTGGGGTTGGTTAGTAGGAAATCAAAACTATTCTTGTTAAACATTAAGGGTAATAGGGCTGCCACCCTGCGCCTGGTTTGGTACTACAGGTCGTCTTCGTCTTCGCTGCCGGTGTCTACGCCGTCGAAGTCAGTTTGAGCGCTGACGCGTCCGCCCAGGTGTTCGTCATCTTTCCACTTCATAAGGTTGTTAAGCCCGCAGGCCACGCCCTTATTACCGTTGGTGTCGTAGGGGAAAAACGTAACGGACACGATGGCCCAAACGCCGCTGTACATTTCTTCTTCGTCCACGATGGGCTGCCGGTTCCTGTCCACGATGCCGGGGCGGGTGTTGCACTTGGCGTTTACAAAGAAGTGGTCTTCGTACAGCTCGTCGTCCTTATCGTCGCCGTCGTTCAGCGGCAGGGCCAGTTTCTTAGGCTCTTTGCCGCTCCACTTGGACACGATGCCGGCCTGCTTCGCGGCTTCGATAGCATCACGCAGGGCCTTTACCGTTTCCTTTTCGGACTTCGGGATAAGTACGTTAGTCTGGTACTTGCCGTCGGCGGCGTCGCCGTTCGGGTTGTGCTTGGCAAATACGTGGGTGTAACTGAGACGGCAGGGGCCAAATACGACCTTTGTACCGTTTACTTTGGGTGTAATCATAATAACTACTGTTAAACTGTTAATGTTATATCGTCTCCGGGAATACGCCCGGCCGTGTTATTCTTTGGTGTTGATACCAGCGAAGTCGTCGGCAGCTGCGTTATAGGGCGGCCGTTTGTCGCTCTCTGGTACCAGGGTGGG
>CALAFB010000071.1 GCA_937891135.1 uncultured Elusimicrobium sp. | reverse complement strand
TGGAAAGAAAAACAGCCATTTTCTGCCTGTTTTCAACCTGTTTGAAAAATCAGCACCGTGCTACCAGAACTACAACCACCGTATTTTAGTTTTTGATTATTAGCATAAATCCCTGTTGAGGTTAAACCCCGACGGGGATTTTTTTGTGGACAACCGATAGCATGTAAATTTTGGCGGGTTTGTGCACGTTTTGGTAAAAATTCTCTTTTTATGCTGACAAGAGTAGGTAGGAAGTCGTTCTATTAGTAGCGCGTAGATTTAATGTATAATGATGTAAAAATAGGAGGAGATAGACTCTATGGATAATTTTAGAAAAACTATTGCCTATAAAATTTGTGGATATTCTTTTTTTGTATTGGTAGCCGTTACAGTTTTCTGTGTGCTTTACGTTATGTCGGGTGTTGCTATGTGGCATGACATAGTGTTGATGGTTCTAGGTTTTGGGATTTTGGTAGTAGTCCCCCCCGTTATTCTTTTACTGTTAATTATTCTATCAATCATAGCTTCTGTAACACAGAAAAAATATGCAGGTGCAAAACATAGTATTTTAGCTGACATCGGATATGTGTGTATGTTAATTATATCAGGGTTATATGTTCTTTTTTTACCAAGTATTATGACAAATCATATAGACACTAAAAAACGTCAAAAAGCACATCAAGAATACCTAAAAAATGAATATCCTACTGTTGTTAAAAATTCATGCACTCTACTCAATAATCATTTGCCAAAAATAATAGAAAAGCTTGGTGCGGATTTCACAAAAGAACAGTTAGCGAATGAATTGGCAAAGATTGAAACTATCACAAATGTTAAGTCTTATGAGAATGGGGCTTGGGTTATATCATATTACCGTGAAGATCCGAGAGAGAGCCATGGAAAAGAATACGAGAGCATATCCATTTCCAATAATAGCCCTTGGACTGGCCCTTGCGCTATAGAAAAAGGGAATTGCTATATTTACCTATCAATGTACAGAGATTTCGGAGAGTGTAAATTTTACTTTGACAAAAATGGCAAAACCATTCCAACCCAAGAAACATTACAGTTAATTCAATAAAGTCAGCATCTTGCTACCTTAACACCCACCACCGTATTTTAGTTTTGAGTTTATAGCATATATCCCCGTTGGAGTTTAACTCCGACGGGGATTTTTTTATAAACAACCGATAGCATGGCCTTACTTTGTCTATTTTGGGCTTTGTAAGAATTTATCGGGTTTTATGCTGACAAGCATGTGTAGGAAGTGGCGCACTTGCTTATAAATATCCACACATTCACGCTTCTTCTAGGCCTAGAAGTCAAATTATTTTGTATCTACTACAAATAGCTCAGATACGTTTGAGGATTTTAACAACACATAAAGAAGCCCATTAAAAAATATCGTATGTAGCGTTACGCCTATTAGTACTAATACCCACGTTGGGACGTGTAAGAAACTTAAACACAACCCCGGAAGCCAGGTCAATACGATACAAACACCCGCCGCGGCAAATAGTATTGTGAAATTACGAATAGCCAACATTCCACCTGCTAATAAAGCTTTCATACCGTCTTCCATAAGCGCATACCCAAACGCAAACATCAAAAGGGATAATTCCCACAACATCATATACGCACTTGCAGCCCCGCTTTGCGTCAGAAACGGCGGTACTAAACTATAAATATACACAGTAGGTTTCTGCCCAAAGAACACTAAGAAGGCAGCGGCCATAATCACTTGCCACAGGAGCAACCCTTTAAGAGCCCGTAACGCTACCCCGGCAATATCTTTGCGCGTACCGTTGCGCTCAAATATAGTATTTACGGCTATATAAGCCATAAATAAGAATAAGAAATCAAACCCGGCAACCACTAGGAGCGTATATCCGGCACCAAGAGCTTGCTCCGTCAGCCGAAATAAAGTATCGTGTTTGGCTAAAAACGGAGCAAATAAACTCCCAATAACATTATCACCAAACCAACCAAAAATGAAAGGCAGCACGCATAATAAAAAGAAACCAATTAAAACTGTTGCCAGACTTGCTTGTTTAATAACCAAATTGCCTAGATATGATTTAAAAAAACGTTTCATCTGATTTATGCCCCATGCTCAATTACAGTTCTTATGGCTGTTTTTGAGCCAAACCCATTACTTGCCATATCATCAATACTACGTACAATTTCTCTTGCAAGTTCGTCGCGTTGTTTTTGCAGCGCAGCCATGTGGGCTTGCTGGGCTTTAAATTCAGCTTCACTTAACGACTTGGCACTGCGATTAGCCGCTTGAAGTTGCTGATTTATTTGATTAACGCGTGTTTGCAAGGCAGTTACACGTTCAAATTCTCTTTCTTTGCGTAATGGAGCAATTTCGTCTTGATGTAGTTGTGCCCGACGTTGCAAAATAGCTTTATCTACCTCACTCATGGATTGCTCTAACTTTTGATAT